>PLZO01000082.1 GCA_003152165.1 Chloroflexota bacterium | reverse complement strand
TTGGCGATCCCCCTCCGCGGCTCAGCCGAGGAGATTGCCGACGGACTCCGGACGTTCCGCGCCGGGGGCTTCACGCAGATCGAGATCCTGCTCTGGCCACGGACACTGGCCGCACTCGAGGCGATGGCTCCGGTACTCGAGCTGCTCGACGCCGACTGATCGCGGGAGCCTGGCCGTCCCGGAGAGCGACGGACATGCCACGCCCGGCAGCGACGTCGGCCGACGAGCGCACGGCGATGAACGCTCGCCGCGCTGGACACCCGGGACCTCGGTCGCGCCGAAGCTCGATCAAGCCTGCCGGGCACTGACGCACGCCCCTGGTCAGTACCCGCGGTTCGGCCTAGGCGGGCGGGCCCGCCGGCACCACGCCGAGCTGCTGCATCATCGTCATCAGATCAAGCACACCCCAGTGTTCGTGCACGAGACCATCGTCGCCCAGGCGAAGGATGTCGACCAGCTGCACGTCGACGCTCTTGCCGGTTGCCGGCATACCACTGAACGCACCCCGATTGGTCCCCGTGTACCTCACCCGCGCGACGCCTTCTCGCCGCTCGCGAAGGCGTCGGCCACTTCCATCCGCAGGTCTGGGAATGCTGCCAATTGCATCCGGAAGAAGTCCTTGACCCCGTCTTTCGTTGGCGCGAGGCCCGGTGTCACCTCGTGCTCGACGAAATCGACTGCCAGGTGTTCGGCGAACCCGTCGATATCCCCGGCATTGATCGAGTCGTAGAGGCGTCGCACGGTAGCTGCGTGATCCATCGTGTCTCCTTCTTTCGATCATCCTGCGGCAGGCAGGTGGACGACCAGCGTCGTCGTATGAACGCGAGTTCAAGACTTGGTGCGCGAACCCGGAGCTATTGACAGGTGGCGCTGCGTGAAGTCGTTGGGGCGGATGGTCATCGGGTGGTCGATAGTAGCCCAGGGACGGGCGCCCGGATCGGTAGGTCGGGTCCTCGGTCAGCGGGTCCCGAGAAAAGCAAGCACACGCTGCCGGAGTAGTGCAGCGGCGTTCGCGTCGTAGGAGGGCAGGCCGGCGTCGGCGAAGAGGTGCTGGTCCCCGGGGTAGAGAAACAGCTCCGCGTGTGCGGCCGACTCGACGAGGGCGAGGGCGGCCTCGAGGTCGCCCTCGTCCACGAACCACGGGTCTGCTGCCATGGCGTGGACCTGCACCGGCACATCCACCGGCCACGAAGAAGCAAACTGCGACGTCGGCACACAGGAGTGGAAGAGCAGCGCGCCCCGGGCTCCGGCACGGGTCTGGGCCAGCTTCTGAGCGGGCAACACCCCGAGCGAGAAGCCGGCGTAGACAAGCTCGCCCGGGAGGCCATCCGCGGCAAGCACCCCGCGCTCGATCATTTCGTCAAAACCGATCTCCCCGGCGTACTCGACACCCTCATCCAGGCTGACGAAGGTACGGCCGTCGTAGAGGTCCGGAGCGTGCACGATGTGCCCGGCTCGGCGCAGCTCGTCGGCGAACGCGAGGAATCCTGTCGTCTGACCCTGTGCGTGGTGGAATAGCAGGACCTCAGCCATGCCGCTGATCAGACACCGTTGTCCTCCTGCTGCGTCTCGTCCAGGCCCACCGCGCACCTCCCTGAACAGCCGCGCCACGACCAGATCCGTCCGCTCTGTCGCCCGATCGTACTGGAGCGTCAGGACCGGCGCAGCAGGTCCAGCACCTCTGAGAGATGGGTGTGGGCCATGCACACCACCGTGTCGGCAGCGCCGTAGTAGATGGTCAGCCGGTCCGTCGGGGCATCCAGCAGGGCTGCGCACGGGAAGACGACGTTCGGGACGTCGCCAACCTGCTCGTAGGGCACCTGCGGCGAAAGGAGGTAGCCGCGGGCGCGCGCGACCATCTTCCAGGGCTCGTCGAGATCGAGCAGGGCGACTCCCATCGAGTAGACGAAGCCGTTACAGGACGTCAGGACGCCGTGGTAGATGAGCAGCCAGCCCTCGTCCGTCTCGATCGGCGTGGGCCCCGGGCCGACCTTCGTTGACTGCCACGTCCAGCGCTCCGGGGCCATGACATGCCGGTGACGGCCCCAGTGGACGAGGTCCGGGCTCTCCGAGAAAAAGATGTCGCCGAAGGGCGTGTGGCCGTTGTCGCTGGGCCGGCTGAGCAGCGCATACGCGCCGCCGATCCGGCGCGGGAACAGCACGCCGTTGCGATTAAACGGCAGGAAGGCATTGTCGAGCTGGTGGAATGTCTCGAAGTCGTGGGTGTACCCAAGCCCGACCGTGGGCCCGTGATAGCCGTTGCACCAGGTCACGTACCAGCGGTCCTCGAGCCAGGTCACGCGTGGGTCGTAGGCATGTTCGAAGGCGCCCTGGATCTCCGTCACCCGGTTGTCGCCGGCCTCGAAGCGGATCGGCTCCGGGTCGAGCTGCCAGGTCACTCCATCGGCGCTCCGTCCGGCATGCAGGTCCATCGTCCGGACGATGTCATCGACCCGGAAGACACCGGCAAAACCGTCGCCGAAAGGCACGACCGCCGAATTGAAGATGCTGTTCGACCGGGCCAGGTGATGCCGCCCGATGATCGGGTTGCGGCTTGACCGCCAGACGAGATCGGAACTGTCGGCAGGCCGCTCCTCCCAGGGGATCGGCGCGGAGCCACCCGGTCCAACCACGCTCATCGCCCGGCGCCCGCTGCCCCGGCCGTGCCACTGGCTCGCGGAGCCGCGGCGAGCGATGCCCAGTACCGCCCACTGCCGCGAACACGCCGCTCCAGCGTCTCGAAGTCCACATGGACCAGCCCAAAGCGATAGCCGTACCCCTCGTGCCACTCGAAGTTGTCGAGGAGCGACCAGACGAAGTAGCCGCGCAATGGGACGCCGAGTTCGATCGCCCGGTGGGCAGCGGCCACGTGGCGGGCGAGATAGCTCACCCGATCCGGGTCGCGGGTGGGGTCCGCCGGGTCCAGCTCGTAGGCGGCGCCGTTCTCGGTCACGTACAGCGGCAGGTCACCCGTCCGCGACCGGACGAAGAGGAGCACATCGGTGAGCCCTTCCGGGTGGACCTCCCAGCCCATCGCGGTGCACTCCGGGGATTGCGCCGGCGGCTCGGCGGCCGGGAGGAGCGGCGACTGCGGCCGCCGGCGCGTGTAGTAGTTGACGCCCAGGAAGTCGATGGGGGTTGCGATGAGCCCGGGGTCGCCCGGCAGGATCTCGTTCTGCCGCCAGCTCCAGGACCGTCCGCCCGCGACTGGGTAGTCGCGGCCTGCGATCGGATCAAGGAACCATGAGTTCATCTGCTCGTTGGCGATCGTGGACGCCTCCAGGTCCAGCAGGCGGTCGCTGGCCGGCTCGAGCGCCTCGAAGTTGAGGACGATCCCGGCCGGGGTCCGCGGCGCCACGGCTCGGATCGCCTGCATCGCCAGCCCGTGGCCCACGAGCAGGTGGTGCGCCGCCGCGCCGGCCGCGGCGGGATCCGTCCGGCCCGGCGCGTGAAGCCCGGTCCCGTAGCCAAGGTGGGCGGAGCACCAGGGCTCGTTCAGCGTCGCGATCGAGGCGAGACGGTCGCCGAGGCAGCGGGCGACGATGTCGGCATAGGCGGCGAACGCCTCGGCCGTCGAGCGCGCGGGCCAGCCGCCGCGATCTTCGAGTGCCTGGGGCAGGTCCCAGTGGTAAAGGGTCAGGTGGGGCGCGATCGCCTTGCCCAGCAGCTCGTCGACGAGGCGGTCATAGAAGCCGAGGCCGGCACGGTTGACCGCGCCGGTTCCGTTGGGGAGCACGCGCGGCCAGGAAACCGAGAAGCGGTACGCGTCGAGGCCGAGCTCCGCCACCAGGGCGACATCCTCGCGGTAGCGGTGGTAGTGGTCGCAGGCAACGTCGCCGGTGTCGCCATTCCGGACCCGGCCGGGCGCGTGAGCGAAGCGATCCCAGATGCTCTCACCACGCCCATCCGCCTGGATGCCGCCCTCGACCTGGTAGGCCGCCGTAGCTGCGCCCCACACGAACCCTGCCGGGAATTCCTGCCTGGGCACGTCGCCTCCTCGTGGACTTGGGAGCGCTTTCACCGGAACGTGCAATGAGACTACACCATTCACAACCGAATCGCTCTTGACAATGGGGAATCGGATGAGTACGTTGAGAGCGCTTCCACTACTGCCAAGGAGCGGGTTGGGGGATGGTCAGGACGATCGATGAGTTGGCCAAATTGAGCGGCGTGTCGCGGGCAACGGTTTCGCGGGTCCTCAACAATGGCTCCGTCTCGGACGCGACGCGTCGGCGGGTTCAGGCCGTGGTAGACCGTACCAACTTCCGACCGCACCCTGCGGCGCGGTCGCTTGCCTCGGGGCGGTCGGGCGTCGTCGGCGTCGTGATGCACATCGACTCGCACCTTCTCTTCCGCGACCCTTATTTCTCGCAGCTCCTACAGGGGATGAGCGACGCTCTAGCGGATGGGTCGGCCGGGATGATGCTCTGGCTGGGGAACCGCTCGAAGGAGGAGACGCTCGACAGGATCCTGGGGATCCGCCTGCTCGACGGGGTGATCGTGACAGCCCACAACCTCGACGATTCGCTCGTCGATGGGCTGCTCGCATCGGACTTGCCCACGGTCCTGATCGGTCATCGCAGCGCGGACCGGACGGCGAGCTACGTGGACGTCGACCACGTGCACGCGGCCGATGCCATGACGACCCACCTCCTCGAGAGCGGCCGGCGGCGAATCGGTCACATCACCGGGATGCGCGGGACCGTCGCCGGCGAGGATCGCCTCACGGGCTACCGCCGGGCGATGCATCGTGCCCGCCTTGCCAGCGACGACCTGGTCGTCGATGGCGACTTCAACGAACCGTCCGGTGCCGCGGGGGCGGCGGTCCTCCTGGATCACGGGGTGGACGCCATCTTCTGCGCCAATGACGCGACCGCGGTTGGCGCCCTGCGGGTGATCCGCGAGCGCGGCCTCCGGGTCCCCGAGGACGTCGCACTGGCAGGATTCGACGACCTCGACTTTGCCGCCCACCTCGATCCGCCGCTCACGACGGTCCGCCAGGGCGTCCGGGAGCAGGGCGCCCAGGCAGTCAGCAGCCTGTTCCAGCTGGTGAGGGACCGCGACGGCGCGCCCAGCCGCGTGATCCTACCGACCGAACTCGTCATCCGCCAGTCAACGGTGGGAGGTGTGCCACGCGCTTAGGAAGTTCGATCGCTTCAACCACTGGTGGAAGTCAAGCGCAAGAAGAAGGGAGCAGATCACCCATGGCAAACAGGCAGCGACTCGTCGCCCTGCTCGCAGTCCTGAGCCTTGTAACGGCAGCGTGCGGGAGCAGTCCCACCCCGGCGCCGGCCCAATCTACCCAACCTGGGGCCCCATCTGCCGCCCCGTCCACGGCTGCCGCCCCGTCCACGGCTGCCGCCCCATCGGCAGCCGCCGACGTCACGAGCTATCCCAGGAATGAGACGCTCTACACGAGCGGCAAGCAATACGGCGCCCCGTCCACCTGGAATCCGCTCGACCCGAACGCGGCGATGGGAACCGTTGGCCTCCAGTACGAGACCCTCTTCCTGTACGACCCGATCTCGGACGTTTTCACGCCGTGGCTCGCCCAGAGCGGGACGTGGACCGATCCAAACACCTATACGATCAAGATCCGCCAAGGCGTGAAGTGGTCCGATGGCCAGGACTTCACCGCTGACGACGTGGCCTTCACGATCGGCCTCGCGACGTCGATCAAGGCCCTCGGCTCCAACCTCTCCACCTTCGGCACCACCGCAACGGCATCGGACCCGTCGACTGTCGTGGTGAAGTTCACCAGCCCGGCCTACCAGGAATGGTCGACCTGGACCTATAACAGCCCGATCCTCCCCAAGCACATCTGGTCGACCCTCGCCAATGAGGACATCCTCAAGGTCACCAATGAGAACGGCATCGGAACGGGCCCGTACATGTACAAGACCCACGCCGATGACCGGATGGTCTGGGTCAAGAACGACAACTGGTGGGGCATCGCTGCCGGCCACCCCGTCACTCCGAAGTACATCGTTGACATCGTCAACGGGACCAACAACGCCGCGCTGGGCATGGTGCTCCAGGGCGGCCTCGACCTCAGCAACAACTTCCTCCCGGGCGTGGCCGAGCTCGTCAACCGCGGGTACGTAAAGACCTACTACCCGACAGCGCCATACATGCTATCGGCCAACACGGCCTGGCTCGTCCCGAACACGAAGAAGGCGCCGCTCAACGACGCGCAGTTCCGCATCGCGATTGCCGATGCGATCAACGTCAATGACGTCGTCACGAAGGACTACGGCGGGATCGTGGCCCCGGCCGATCCGACCGGCCTCCTCCCCAACTGGGACAAGTACATCGACAAAAGCGTCGTCGCTCAGCTCGGCCCCAAGTACGACGTCGCCAAGGCGAAGTCGATCCTTGCCGCGGCCGGCTACAAGACGGGCAGCGACGGGTTCGTCACCAACAAGGACGGCTCGCCGATCAACCTGACGATCTCCGTCCCCACCGGCTGGTCGGACTGGGAAGTGGCTCGTGACATCATCATTACGAGCCTGAAGGCCGCCGGCATCAACGCCGTGTCGAAGCCCCTTGATTACAACGGGCTCGTCGCGGCACGCAACAGCGGCGACTTTGACCTGGTCATCAACAACGACATGCAGGTCGCCAACACGCCCTTCGGCTACTACGACTACATCTTCCACATGCCGCTCCAGTCGGGCGCGGGCAAGAACCGGAACTTCGAGAGCTACGAGAATCCGGCCGCCTGGGCCCTGGTGCAGCAGCTGGACAAGACGGCGGTCACCGATACGGCGGGGATGCAGTCGATCGCGAGCAAGCTCCAGACGATCCAGCTGACCAACGAGCCCATCATTCCGATGTGGTACAACGGCCAGTGGGCGCAGGTCAGCACCGCGGTCTGGACGAACTGGCCGTGCTCGGCCGCCACGTGCTCTCACAGCACGATGCAGACCTGGAACGGCTTCTGGCAGATGGGGAGCATCCAGGCCCTCATCAACCTCAAGCTGACTCCCGCTCCGTAGGCGTCGAACGTAGCAGGCCCCTCCCGCCGTTCCGCGGTGGGAGGGGCAGTTCGTCTGGACTACCTCCCGGAGCTGGGGAGAAAAGGTGCGACGCTACTTCGGCCGCAAGCTCGCCGTCTACGGACTGACGTTCTTCATCGCCGCCACGATCGACTGGCTGATCCCGCGCTTCATGCCCGGGGATCCCGTTCAGAGCCTGGTGAGCCGCCAGGGCTTCGGCCTGACCGCGGAGGGTGCCCAGGCGCTAGCCGACTACTACAACCGTCTCTTCGGACTCGGTCGCCCGATCTGGGAGCAGTACCTGAACTTCTGGGCGTCGCTCCTCCACGGTGACCTGGGCCGGAGCGTCTACCTGACGGGCAGGCCGGTCACGAGCGTGATCATGAGTGCTGTCCCGTACACCCTCGCCCTGGTGGTCCCGTCCATCCTCCTGAGCTGGTGGGTGGGCAACAACTTCGGGGCCCTGGCCGCCCGCCGAAAGTGGCTCGACAACACGATCCTGCCGGTCGGCTACGTGCTCACGGCAACGCCCTACATGTGGCTGGCGATCCTGCTTGCCTGGGTCTTTGGGTTCATCTTCAACATCCTCCCGATCGCCGGCGGATATAGCTTCGCGCTCGAGCCGTCGTTCACCTGGACCTTCATCGCGAGCCTGATCTCGCACTGGTTCCTGCCGTTCATCTCCCTCTTCCTGGTCGGGCTCGGCGGTTGGGCGATCGGGATGCGCAACATGATCATCTACGAGCTCGACGCGGACTACTCGCGCTATCTCGAGGCGCTCGGCGCCCCGAGCCGGCTGGTCCGCAAGTACGCCTTCCGGAATGCGATGCTGCCCCAGATCACCGGCCTGGCCTTGAGCCTCGGCGTGGTCGTCGCGGGCGCCCTCGTGACGGAGATCGTGTTCTCGTACCCAGGGCTGGGCAAGCTGCTGCTGGCCTCGATCCAGAACGAGGACTTCTTTCTGCTCCAGGGCATCTTCCTGTTCATCATCGTGGGCGTGCTCGTCGCCAACTTCATCGTCGACATCGCCTACGTCGCCGTCGACCCCCGGACTCGCGTCTCGATGAGCGGAGAAGGCGCGTGACGACGCAGGCAAGCGCGGGGGCCCTTCAGGCGTCGGACCCGACCCAGTCTCCCGCCGGAGGACCGACACTGCCCGGGGCCCAGCCGGTCGGCGGGCGGTCCGCTCCTCGGCCGATGAGCCGCCGTGGCGAAGTCCTGTACTTCGCGGTGCGCACCAAGAAGGTGATCATCGGGCTCACGATCATTGGCTTCTTCTTCATCCTCGCGGTCATCGGACCGATCCTCAGGCCGGGCGATCCAGACGCGCTCATCGGCCCCCTCGGCATGCCGCCTTCGGGCGACTGGTGGTTCGGGACCACATCCTTCGGGCAGGACGTCTTCGCCCAGTTCGCGTCCGGCCTCCGTTCGACATTCCTGGTTGGGTTGCTCGGCGGCGGTCTCGCAGGGATCATCGGCATGACCGTGGGGTTCGTTGCCGGATATCGAGGCGGCGTCGTCGACGAGATCCTGAACATGATCACAAACGTTGTCCTGGTGATCCCGACCCTGGCCCTCCTGCTGGTCGCGGCGGCCTACCTGACCGCCCGCGGCGTCGTGGTGGAGGCCTTGTTCATCGGTCTCACATCGTGGCCCTGGGCCGCCCGGGCCATCCGCGCCCAGACGTTCTCGTTGCGGTCAAGGGAATTCGTGAACCTGGCCCGAATGAGCGGCGTGCGCAGCCTCCGAATCGTCTTCGGTGAGATCGCTCCGAACATGAGCTCGTACCTGTTCCTGACGTTCATCCTGCTGTTCGGTGGGGCGATCCTCATTGCGGCCACGCTGGACTTCATCGGGCTGGGTCCCACGAGCGGGTCGTCGCTCGGCTTGATGATGTACAACGCGGTCGCGTGGAGTGCCCTGCAGCTCGGTTTGTGGTGGTGGTTCGTGCCGCCAGGTGTGGCGATCACGGCCATCGTCGGTGCGCTGTACATCACCAACGTCGGCCTCGACGAGGTGTTCAACCCGAGACTGAGGAACACGTGAGCCTCCAGGTCACCGATCTGCGCGTCTATTACCGAACCCTCGCGGGCGACGTCCAGGCCCTCGACGGCGTCACCTTCGGCATCGCCGACGGCGAGATCATGGGCCTAGCCGGTGAGTCGGGCTGCGGCAAGTCCACGCTCGGCAACAGCCTCATCCGGTTCGATCCGCGGATGCGCTATATCGAGGGCCATGTCGAGCTCGACGGCGTGGCCCTGCCTATCTCGGACAACGAGGCGATGAACGAGTTCCGGTTCAGCGCTGTCTCGCTCATCCCGCAGTACGCGATGAGCGCTCTGAATCCCACCCGCAAGATCGGCAGGATGATCGGCGAGCTCCTCGCCACCAGGGCCATCGACTACCGGGAGATGCGTCCCGAGATCGAGCGCCGCCTCGACATGGTGGGGCTCGCGCGGAACGTGCTGACGCGCTACCCGATCGAGCTCTCGGGCGGGATGAAGCAGCGCATGGTGATGGTCCTCTCGACCCTGCTCAATCCCTCGCTGCTCATCGCCGACGAGATCACCTCGGCCCTCGACGTGTCGACGCAGAAGGCGGTGGCCCAGACGCTGGTCAGCTTCCGCGACCACAAGCTCGTGAACAGCATGATGGTGATCACCCACGACATGTCGATCCTCTATCAGATCGCGGACACGATCACCGTGATGTATGCCGGGAAGCTGGCCGAGAAAGCCCCCACCAGCGTGATCATCGAGTCGCCTCGGCATCCCTATTCGCGGATGCTCGTCGCGTCGCTGCCCGAGGTCGGGGTNNTCGGGGTGCGCTACGCCGACAGGCATCTGACCGGCATCCCAGGCAACCCGCCGTCCCTGCTCGACCCACCGGGCGGTTGTCGATTCCGGGCCCGCTGTCCACTCGCCTTCGAGAAATGCGTCGAGGAGCCGCCGTTCATCGAGCTCGCGCCCGGCCATTCGGTCGCCTGCTGGAAGGCGGTCTGAGCCCATGCTGACCCTCGAGGGAGTCTCGAAGGCCTATAAGGTCGGCACGTTCGGGGGCAAGGAACTGCCCGCCGTCCAGAATGTGAGCTTCGAGGTAGCCCCTGGTGAGGTCGTGTCGCTCATCGGTGAAAGCGGCAGTGGCAAGACCACCGTCGGCAAGATGATCCTGCGCCTCATCGGCATTACGGCCGGACGGATCAGCCTCGATGGGAACGACATCAGCGCGATCAAGGGTCACGACCTGAAGGCCTATTACCGGAAGGTGCAGGGGGTTTTCCAGGATCCGTTCAGCTCGTTCAATCCCATGTTCAAGGCGGATCATGTCCTGGGCATGATGCGCGACGAGTACTTCCCGGGCATCAGCGCCGCGGCCTGGGCGAGCAAGGTTGAGGGCTCGCTCGAATCCGTGAGCCTCAACCCTGGTCAGGTCCTGAACAAGTATCCTCACCAGCTCAGCGGCGGCCAACTCCAGCGGCTCCTCATCGCCCGGGCGCTTCTGCTCGAGATCGAGATCCTGGTCGCCGACGAGATCATCAGCATGCTCGACGCCTCGACCCGGATCGACGTCGTGAACCTCCTCGGCGATCTCAAGGCGCGCGGCCTGGGGATCCTGTTCATCACCCACGATCTGTCGCTCGGTAACTACATCAGCGAACGCACGGTGATCCTGCGCCAGGGCCGGATCGTGGAAATGGGCGCCACGCCGGCGGTCTTCGGACGGCCGCTCCATCCATACACCCGGATGCTCATCGAGTCCGTCCCGCAGGTCCACCAGAAGTGGGAGCCGATAGACGTGGGCATCGGCGCTGCAACGGGCTGGGCGCCGGCCACGACCGAGCCGTGCCTCTATCACGGGGCGCGCCCGGGCGGCGGCACGACGGCGGCCCCCGGCGGCCCTGCCGGCCTCGCCCGGCCAGGATTGGCTGAGGTCGAAGACGGCCATTTCGTGGGCTGTGTCCAGTTCAACCCCGACGGCACGTGCGGGGGACGGCCCGCGTAGAGCCAAAAGAGCGCGGGGCACCCCTGATTGTCTGTGCACCGGGTGAGTCCAGCCGCGGCTTTTACTCGGGCATCGCGGCGATCCGGCGCGCATGCTTCTCCTGGAGCTCTCGACCGCGTCGGAGGAACTCGAGGAGAAAGGTCAGTTCGGCGTCGGTCATTCGGGCGAGCTGCGCCGTGCCCTCGCTCCCGATCGGCCCCCAGATCGCCTCGGTGAGCTCGAGGGCGCGCGGGGTGATCTCGACCATCACTCGACGCCGGTCGGTCTCGCCGCGGACCCGCCGCGCGCAGCCGGCACGCTCGAGCCGATCGAGAGCAACGGTCATCGCTCCACGGCTCAGCCCGCACGCCTGGGCCAGCTCGCCTGCGGTCGATCGTCCCCCCGCGTAGAGCCGCCCCATGCACCGGAGATCCGTCGCATTGAGCCCGAGGACCTCGGCGGCGGTAGCATCGACGGCAGCAGTTGCGTTCTGGAGCAGGGCGATCTCGGTCGCGACCTGTGCCACGACTTCGAGGCGGCTGCGCCGCGCTGTCCGGTCTTCCGGCTCGACCCGCCAGGCTTGGTCGTCGAAGGCAGCCAGAACACCATGCGTGGGACCCACCCGGGACCATCGGGTCAGGGCTCACGGAGCACCGAACGTGGGATAACGGTGCCCAATTAATACGCTCCGCGAGGAGTCCACGATCCCAGCGCAGTCGTTGCCTAGCGGCCTCGAAGCCGAACAGGAAATCGGCGCCGGTTCCCTCCGGCTTGTTCGCCTGCGCCTGACCCTGGCCCTGCTGGCGATGGCGATCCTGCCGCTGGCCGTTGGGGCGCCCCTCCTGGCAACCGCCCTGGACGGCCAGCGGACGAGCGAGCAGCTACGGGTCGAGCGTGACGCGGCAACCGCAGCCGGAGCGATCGGATCGGCCCTCGATGCTGCCGAATCGTCCCTGACCAGGGCCGCCTCGGCCGATGTCGTCGCCGGCGTGGCCCGCGGCGACAAAGGCGCGATCGCACGAGCTCGGGCGGTTCTCGATCCGGTCGCCGGGGACAGCTCCCATGGGATCATCGACCTCGCCGTCGTCACGGCCAACGGCCTCGTCCCGTTCCAGGAAGTCGCCGGAAAAGTCGTGGCGATTCCGGGCCAGGTCAGCGCTGACCCACTTCTCGCGGCCACCAGCACGGCCGGTCAGGGTGATGTGGTGGTCGGCGATCCGTCGACACGGTCCGACGGTACGACCATCGTGGGCCTGGCCGCGCCGCTGGCTGGGGCCACCGCCGATGCACCGCCCGTCGGGATGCTGCGACTGGACGTTTCGCTGTCGGCTCTCGTGGCCGCCGCCGGCGGACAGCTCGGTGCCGGGACGTCGTTGAGCCTCATCGATGCCAGCAGGGCAGCGATCACCTCGGTCCAGGTCCCGGCCACGAACGACCCGGCCGGCGCGAGCGGCGCTTCCCCTGGAGCGACCGGCGGCAGTACCTACGCACCGACGGTCGTCGTGCCGAATCATGCCGCCTGGCGCGTCCAGCTGATCGCCCCGGTGGCATTCGGGTCTCCGTCGATCGCCCTCTTCGCCCTGCTCGCCCTCGCGGTCGTCGTCCTCATGTCGCTGATCGTGTGGATGGCCAAACAGATCCTGCGGCCCGCCCAGCAACTCGAGTCATCGCGAGCCCGCCTGCACGACCTGTACCAGCTGGCCCGGGTCGATTCGCTGCGCGACATGATCACCGGCCTGGGCAACCACCGTGCCTTCCAGGAGGAGTCCGACCGCCAGATCGACGCGTCGCGCCGCTACGGTGCGCCGCTGGCCGTCGTCACCATCAACCTCGACGACTTCAAGGCGGTCAACGACAAGCTCGGCCACGAGGGCGGCGACGGCGTC
Source organism: Chloroflexota bacterium (assembly GCA_003152165.1). Lineage (GTDB taxonomy): Bacteria > Chloroflexota > Limnocylindria > Limnocylindrales > CSP1-4 > Palsa-1033. The sequence continues at coordinate 25,281 of PLZO01000082.1, read as the reverse complement.
CTGGCCAACTTTGCCGAGTTGATCCAGAGCACGATCCGCTCACCCGACCGGGCGTTCCGAACCGGGGCAGACGGCTTCGCCGTACTCCTGCCCCATACCGATGCCGACGGCGGCGAGATCTTCGCCCGACGCCTGCTGGCCGCCGCCCTTGAGCCGAACCGGGGCGCCTCCGGCCGCGACGGAATCTCGTTTTCGGCCGGGGTCTCGACGTGCCCGGCACTGGCGACCGATCGACGCCACCTCATTGCCCAGGCCGAGGCCGCACTGGCGTCGGCCAAGCGCCATGGCCGGACCACGGTGGAGGTCTTCGATCCGGCCCGCCATCGTGCCCCGGGCGTCCTGTCGTCGACGGCCGAGGCGTCCGCCGCGGTGGCCGAGACCGTGACGAACAAGCTGATCCGGCCGGTGTTCCAGCCGATCGTCGACCTGCGCAACGGCAAGGTGATCGGCTTCGAGGGCCTCGTTCGGCCGATGCCCGAGTCGGGCTTTCCCAATCCGAGCGCGCTGTTCGTCGCCGCCGAGCGGGCCGGCCGGACGGCAGAGCTCGACTTCGCCTGCATCGAGGTCGTCGCCACCGGCTCAAGCGAACTGCCCCAGGATGCGATGATCACGATCAACATCTCGCCGCGCACGCTTGAGCTGCCCGACTTCAGCCCGCCGCTCCTCGTCCGCACCCTGCATCGGGCCGGCCTCGAGCCGGACCGGGTCGTGATCGAGATTACCGAGCGCGAGACGATCGAAGAGATGGAGCGCCTGAAGCGCAACGTTGGTGCTTGCCGGGCGGCCGGCTTCCGGGTAGCGGCCGACGACGTCGGAGCGGGCAACGCCGGCCTGCGGCTGCTCAGCCAGATCCAGTTCGACATCGTGAAGATCGACCTGTCGCTGGTCCAGGAGGGTGCCCTGTACGAGACGTCGCTGGCCGTGGTCGGGTCGCTCCAGGAGCTCGCCCGACGCTGGGGAGCCTGGGTGATCGCCGAGGGGATCGAGACCCCAGAGCAGCTCCGGGTCGTGCGTGACCTGGAGATCAGCGCCGGGCAGGGCTATCTGCTCGGTCGACCGGGCTCGGCCGCGGATTTCCAGACGATCGACACGTCGACCGTTGATCTCACGGCCTTGATGGGCCGCGACAACTGGCTCCAGGACCTTGCCCGGGCCGCACCCGGGCTCGGCGTCGCTCGCTCCAGCTGACGGTCGGCCGATCCGACCGCCTGCGACGGCTTCCCCGGACCACGTTTGCCCTGAGGCGCCAACGGCGTCAGCATTTGGACGTGCAATCCCGCTTCGTCCTCGCCGTCGGCCTGGCTGCGTTCATCGTGCTTTCCGCTGGCTGTTCGCCAGCCGCTCCAACCGCTTCAGCCGACGTCGGCGGTGCGGCGTCGATCGGTCCGACCGGCGCCAGCACTGGACCGTCGACTGGACCGAGTAACGGGCCATCGCCGTCACCGCTCGCCTGCACCCGCCAGCTCCGCGTGGGCCTCGTCGCCCAACCGGGCAGCCTGGCCGACAACGGCTACAACCAGTCGGCGGCCGCCGGCGTCGCCGCCGCAGCTGCCGCGGCGCCATCGTGCTTTCGGACCGACACGGTGGCTTCGAAGACGCTCGACGATGCCGCCGCGGACCTAAAGGCCTACGCCGACCGCGGCGATGACGTCGTGATCGGGGTCGGGCAGTCGCTCGGAGATACGCTTGGCGATGTCGCCGCCACGCATCCGAATGTCCGGTTTATCGGCGTCGACGCTGCGCCTGGACCCACCCACGATCAGACCTGGCAGACGAACGGCGAGAGCCTGTTCTTCGCGGAGGACCAGCAGGGCTACCTCGCCGGTGTGCTGGCGGCCCTGGTCAGCCACAACCGCAACGTCGGGGTGGTCGGCGGGCTGCTGCTTGTCCCCCAGGTGGAGAGCTCGGTCGAAGGCTTCCTCCACGGGGCCGCCGCGACCCTGCCCGGGATCACCATCCAGTACGCCTACACCACCTCCTTCAGTGCTCCGGCTCAGGGCGGCGGCGCGGCGGCGGCGATGATCGCCAAGGGTGCCGACGTGATCTTCTCCACGGGCAGCGCCACCGGTAACGGGGCGCTCCTGGCCGCGTGCAAGGCGGGGGTAATGGCAATCGGTTCGGACACAGACCAGGCACTTAGCCTGCCTGCGGCTGCACCGTGTCTCATTTCGAGCGCCATGAAGAACGTCGCGGGGGCCGTGACGGGGGCCCTCCTGCGCCTGGCCGGCGGCTCGTTCACGCCCGGCTTTCACACCGACGACGCGGCATCGGGCGGGATCGTCCTGGCCCCCGGTCACGATCTGGCCGGCGATATCTCGGCGATCGACCAGGACCATCTCAATACGACCCTGCGTGGCCTGGCCGACGGCTCGATCCAGACGGCCGTGGTGATCGACGGAAAGACGCCCTGACGGCGCGTCCACCCCCGTCCCGACGGTGCAGAGAGTCGCCCAGCGCCGCGTACCGGAGGCAGTCACGGCCCAATGATCGGCTACGGGAACCGGGCGACTGCCTCCACGAGGAGCTCGACGAACCGGGTGCGGTCGATCCTGAGCCCGATCTCTGCATTGGGCGGGCGACCCGACAGGCCACGCTGGTCTGCCACCGTCCGGCCGCGAGTGAGCTCGCTCGCCGTTTCGATGTCGACCCGACACATCTCGGTCTCGACGAGTCCCGGTACAGCGAGGTGGGCGACCGCGACGGCGTCGTGGATCGGCGAACCGTCCCAGCCGTAGCGTTCCGCGTGGAACCGACCAAAGAACTGCAGAAGATCGGCGAAGACGCGTCCGGTGCGGGTCCCCAGCGCCGCCAGCCGCCCGGCGTCGGCGGCCGTGACGATCGCCTGATGGGTGACGTCAAGTCCGATCATCGTCAGCGGTCGCCCGGCGTCGAAGACGATCGACGCGGCCTCCGGGTCGACCCAGATGTTGAACTCGGCGGAGGCTGTCACGTTCCCCTCCCCGACCGCACCGCCCATCAGGCAGATCCGCTCGACCCGATCGAGGAGCCGGGGGTACGTCCGGATGAGGAGCGCGATGTTCGTTAGGGGACCGGTCGGGACGAGGGTTACCGGCCCGGACGACCGCTCGACCACGCTGCGAATGAGCTCGATCGCGTGCTCCGGGCGGACGAGCACAGCCGGCTCGGGGAGATCCGCGCCGTCGAGGCCACTGGCGCCGTGGACGTTGGCGGCGACGTGGAGCGGGCGGACCAGCGGCGCGGACGAGCCCGCCGCCACCGGAACGTCGGTCCGCTCGAGCAGGGTCAGAACGCGCAGCGCATTTCTGGTCGTCGCCTCGAGCGAGGCGTTTCCGGCCACCGTGGTGACCGCGAGCAGCTCGAGCTCGGGTCGCGCGAGGGCGAGCATGATCGCCAGGGCGTCATCGTGGCCTGGGTCGCAGTCGAGGACGATCGGGATCCGAGTGGGCATCAGGCGGATGATACGTGAGCACCCGCCCCCGGCCGCGAGCCCGTATCCTGTGGCGCAGGCATCCTCACCTCCGTGATTCATGTGCCGCTTGCCGGTGCTGAGGACGGTCGCTAGGATGCGACCAACGGCCGCGCCTTCGGGCACGGCTGGACGGCGGTCGTCGCGATCCTTGGGCAGACGCCCGCATCGGACACGGGCCGCCAAGCGCGCGTGAGGAGGAACAATGCGCATCCGCACCAGGGGCTTCGGCGTGCTTGCCGGGTTTGCCCTGATCGTCTCGGCGTGTTCGAGCAGCGCCACGGCGGTTCCCATTGCCACCGCAGCACCGACGACGGCGCCGACGACGGCCGCGTCGACGGCGCCCGCCGCGACCGCCTCGGCTGCTCCGTCGTCGGCCGCGACGCCTGCGCCGAGCTTCGCACAGATGCCGAACCTGAAGATCGGCGTCGTGACCGACATCGGCACGCTCGACGACAAGGGCTACAACGAGTTCAGCTTCAAGGGCGCCCAGGACGGCGCGATCGCGATCGGCGTCACCGACCCGGTCCCCTCGATCGTCCCTAAGGACGCTTCGGAGTACGCGGCCGACATCCAGCAGTTCGTGAGCCAGAAGTACGACGTGATTGTCACGGTCGGCTTCAACCTGACCGCGGCAACGGTCTCCGCGGCCCATGCCAACCCGAAGATCCGGTTCGTCGGCGTCGACCAGTCCCCGGAATGCATCACGCCCGCTGGCGCCAACGACGCGGCGTTCGCGTGCAAGGGCGTCCCGGCGACCGCTCTGCCGAACTACACCTCGCTGTATTTCGCGGAGGACCAGGCGGGCTACCTCGCCGGGATCGTCGCGGCCTATGCCGATAAGGGCGCTCCAACTCCAACCGGCGTGATCGGCGCCATCGGTGGAACTACCCTGTGCGCCCCGTGCGTCCGCTACATCCAGGGCTACGGCCTTGGCGCGAAGTCGGTCAACCCGGCGATCGTGGTCAAGTCGGCGTACGTCACCCATGACTTCTCGAACGCGGCGTTCAACGATCCGGCCGGCGGCAAGGCGTTCGCCCAGACCTTCATCCAAGCGAACAAGCCGGATGTCCTCTTCCAGGTCGCCGGAAAGACCGGCAACGGTGTCATCGAGGCGGCCTGCGCCGCGAACATCTACGGCATCGGCGTCGACGTAGACCAGTGGTTATCGCTCGGCGCTCCGGCGAACGCGTGCATCATCACGAGCGCCGAGAAGCACGTCGAGTCCGCGGTGGCACAAGCAATCGAAAGCATCGCCGGGGGCACCCTGGCGGCTGGCGACATCCTCTTCAACGCCAAGAACGATGGGATCAGCGCGGCTGACTTCCACGATAAGGCGAGCCTCTTCGGTCCCGCGGTCACGACCGCCCTGCAGACGGCCCTGGCCGCCATGCAGGCGGGCACGCTTCAGACGTGCCCGACGACAGGCTGCGGCGTCTACGCGCCGTAGTCCCATCAGCGCGTAACTGCTCCGAACGGGCCGGCCGCACGCGGTCGGCCCGTTCGGCATCCGTCCCCGGCACCGCCGGAACCTGGACCGAATGACTGACGAAACGGGTCCAACGCTCGCGCCCGCGCTCGAGATGCGCGGCATCACCAAACGCTATCCAGGCGTCATTGCCAACGACGGCATCAGCCTGCAGGTCCGGCCGGGCGAGATCCATGCCCTGCTTGGCGAGAACGGCGCCGGCAAGACGACCCTGATGAATGTCCTCTACGGGCTGGCGACGCCCGACGAGGGCGAGATCCTCCTCGACGGGCAGCCGGTCGCGATCAGCGGGCCCGCGGACGCGATCGCCCGGGGCATCAACATGGTCCACCAGCACTTCATGCTGGTGCCGGTGCTCAGCGTCGCCGAGAACATCCTCCTGGGCGACGAGACCATGGCCAACCGGATCTTTCTGGACCGACGTGAGGCACGCCGCAGGATCGTCGAGCTCGGCCGGAGGTTTGGCTTCGAGATCGACCCCGATGCGAAGGTCGGTTCGTTGTCGGTCGGCTGGCAGCAGCGGGTCGAGATCCTCAAGGCCCTCTACCGCAAGGCCCGAATCCTAGTCCTCGACGAACCGACCGCAGTGCTGACCCCACAGGAGACCGAAGAGATCTTCGGGGTCCTCCGGCGCCTCGCGGGCGAAGGCCACAGCATCGTCTTCATCAGTCACAAGCTGTACGAGGTCCTCGAGATCGCCGACCGGATCACCGTCATCCGGCGGGGCCGGGTCGTTGGCGAACGGCTGCCGAGCGCAACCGACGAGGACGACCTCGCTGAGCTCATGGTCGGCCGTGAGGTGCAGCTGACCGTGGACCGGGGCGTATCGCATCCGGCCGGTCCGGTCCTCCAGATCCGCGGTCTGGAGGCCCGCGACGACCGGGGTCAGGCGGCGGTCCGGGGCGTCGACCTGGAGGTCCGCGCAGGCGAGATCTTCGGCATCGCCGGGGTCGCCGGCAACGGCCAGGATGAGCTCGTCGAGGCGATCGTCGGGCTGCGCCGGCCGAGCGCCGGGACGGTGAGCCTGGCGGGCCAGGATGTCACCGGCAGGTCGCCCCGGAAGATGAACGAGGCGGGCGTCGCCTACGTTCCCGCAGACCGCCACCGGTTCGGGCTGATCCTGTCGTTTCCGCTGGCCGACAACCTCGTCCTGACGAGCTACTACCGCAAGCCCTACGCCCGGGGAATCGTGCGCGACCCCAAGGCGATCCTGCGCGACGCGACAACGACGATCGAGCGCTACGACATCCGGACCCCAGCGGCCACGGTCCGGGCGAGCACCCTGTCCGGCGGCAACCAGCAGAAGGCCGTCGTCGCCCGGGAATTCGACCGCGACCTCGAGCTCCTCGTCCTCGACCAGCCGACCCGCGGCCTCGACGTCGGGAGCATCGAGTTCATCCATCGCCAGGTCATCGCCAAACGGGACGCGGGCACGGCCGTTTTGCTCGTCTCGGCCGAGCTCGACGAGGTGCTCGAGATGTCCGACCGGATCGGGGTGATGTTTGGCGGCCGGATCGTCGCCGTCCTCGACGGTCGAACTGCCGACAAGAACGAAGTCGGGCTGCTCATGGCGACCGGCGGCGCCGAACGGGTCGCGGCGCTCGCCGCGACCTCGGCATGACCAAGCGGTCCTCCCTGGCGCCGAACAGGCCCGGCCCCTCGAAGGTCGCCCGGGCGTGGGAGATCCTGGCCGTCCCGGTTGTCGTCACCCTCCTGTCCCTGCTTGTGGGTGCCGTCGTCATCCTCGGCTCAGAGCTCATCGTCACCGGCCGGAAGTTCGATCCGTTCCTGTGGTTCACCGCCTACGCGGCCCTGGTCCAGGGAGCGTTCGGCGGGACCGACGCGATCGTATCCACCCTGGTCTACACGACGCCCCTCGTGTTCGGCGGCCTGGCCGTCGCGTTCGGCTTCAAGGCCGGCCTGTTCAATATCGGGGCGCAGGGCCAGTTCCTCGTCGGAGCGCTCGGGGCGGTGATCGTTGGTGTGGCCCTGGCCGACGCCCCAGCGCCGATCGCCATCGTCGCCGCGACGATGGCGGGGATCATCGCCGGGGGGTTATGGGGCTTCATCCCGGGCTTCCTCAAGGCGGTCTCTGGGGCACACGAGGTGGTGAGCACGATCATGCTCAACTACGTCGCTGTGCAGCTCCTCGCCGCCCTCGTCAGCGGTCCGCTCAAGGTCCCGAAGTCACCGTCGCCGGTCACCTACGACGTCGGCAACGCGGCGTATCCGATCGTCATCGGTGGCACTGGTCACATCGGAATCATCCTGGCGATCGTGGCCGCGGGCTTCGTCTGGTGGCTGCTGTTCCGGACGACCTGGGGCTTCGAGATCCGCTCGGTCGGGGCGAACCCGGATGCGGCCCGCTACGCCGGGATGCGGCCGAAGCTATTGACCATCGCCACGATGACTTTCAGTGGCGGCCTGGCCGGTCTGGCGGGCACGTCCGTGCTCCTCGGTGTCACCCACTCGATGACGTCGGCTTTCGGGACGACCGTCGGCTTCGACTCGATCGCGGTCGCCCTCCTCGCCCGGTCGAACCCGATCGGTGTGGTCGCCGCGGCGCTCCTCTTCGGTAGCATGCGGGCCGGCGCCGGCCTGATGCAGATCAATGCCGGGATCCCGGTCGAGCTGGTCGATGTGCTCCAGGCCACGATCCTGCTGTTTCTGGTGGCCAGCCCGGTCCTCCGCCGGGTCCTTCGCCTGCGGGGCGTCCAGGCCGGGATCGCCGAGACGGCCGCGACCAATGCGCTCGGCACGGAGCCGACGGACTGATGGACCTGACCCCGTTCATCAACGGCCTGTACGGGATCCCGGTTTTCGGGGTGCTCCTCCAGGTCATCGGCTATCTCGTCGCGGTCATCCCGCCAAATGCGCCGAATATCATGCAGCAGGCGACGCCGCTCGCCCTCGCCGCGCTGTGCGGGGTCTTGTGCGAGCGATCGGGGGTGGTCAACATCGGCATCGAGGGCACGATGCTGGCGGCAGCTTTCACCGCCTGGGTCGTCGGCGTAGCCATCCAGCCAATGTTCGGAACGCCCAATCCGAGCGATATCTTCGGGATCACGATCCCGCTGATCATCTCCCTGGCGGCCGGCGTCGGTGTCGCGATGGCGATCTCGGCCCTTCACGCCTGGTTGTCGATCTCACTGCGGGCCGATCAGATCATCAGCGGGACGATCATCAACATCGCCGCCGTCGGCCTGACCGGCTACCTCAACCAGCTCATCTCGCAGAACTCTCCGGCCGGCGCCGGGGAGTTCGCCCGGTTCGTCCCGCCGACGGCCCTGACCAACCTTCCAGGGATCGGCTGGATTCTGGCGATGCTCCTCAACCAGGGCCCGATCTCGATCTCGGTGATCGTCCTCGTGATCGGGACGCAGCTCTGGCTGTTCCGCTCGCGCTGGGGCCTCCGAACGCGGGCGGTCGGCGAGCATCCGCGGGCGGCCGAGACGGTCGGGATCGACGTCATCCGGGTTCGCTATCGGAACGTGATCCTCGGTGGCGCCTTCGCCGGATTGGCTGGAGCCTTCCTGAGCATCGAGGCGACGAACTCGTTCCAGGACGACATGACCGCCGGCCGCGGCTTCATCGCCCTGGCGGCGATGATCATGGGCCGCTGGACGCCGATCGGGTCGTTCGGCGCCGCCCTCCTGTTCGCGACGTTCCTGCAGCTTGGCCAGGTGATCAATATCTCTCCGCCGAGTGGCGAGCTGGGCACGATCATGGCCAGCGTGCCGCCCCAGCTGTTCGACGCCCTGCCGTACATCCTGACGATCGTCATCCTGGCCGGGGTCGTCGGTCGAAGCATCCCGCCCGCGGCGGACGGCCAGCCGTACGAGCGCGAGGCTGCAACCTAGCCGCGATGATCGAGAACGCCCGGACGAGCCGATCAGCGATCGAGCTCGGCTACGACCCGTGGAGCCCTGCGTTCGTCGCCGATCCATACCCGGCCCTGGCCCGGCTTCGCGACGGCCCGCGCGCCCTGTTCGACGAACGGACCCGGCAGTGGCTGGTGAGCCGCCACGCCGACGTCAACGCCCTCCTGCGCGACCGCCGGCTCGGCCGGACGTTCCTCCACGTGGCGACCAACGCCGAGTGGGGACGACCCGACCCGCCGGCGGAGGAGGCCGACTTGTGGCGCCTCCTCGGCTCCCAGATGATCGATCAGGAGCCACCGGACCACACCCGCCTCCGGCGGCTCGTGAGCACGGCGTTCACGCCGCGGACGGTCGAACGACTCCGACCGCGGATCGACCAGATCGCGACCGCCCTCGTCGAAGATGCGGCGGCGCTCGGCGAGTTCGACCTGATCGCCGACCTGCTCGAGCTGTTGCCCGTCACGGTGATCGCCGAGCTGCTCGGCATCCCCCAGGCCGACCGCGCGAATCTCCGGCCCTGGTCGCGCGACATGACCCTCGTCTTTGAGCTCCACCCGCCGGCCGGGGACCGAGCCCGGGCCGTCACGGCGGCCCGGGCATTCGAGGCGTACATCCGGGACCTCGCCCGGGAGCGTCGCCGCCAGCCGACCGGCGACCTCATGAGCGAGCTCGCCCTCGTCGCCGACGCCGGCGACCGGCTGACCGAGGACGAGATGGTCGGGACGGCCATCCTCCTCCTGAACGCGGGACACGAGGCGTCGGTCAATGGGGCGGCGAATTCGTGGTATGCACTGTTCCGCCAGCCGGCCGCGCTGGCTGCACTGCGGGCGGACCACGGGCTCGTCCCGACGGCGATCGAGGAGCTCCTCCGGTTCGATACGCCGGCCCCGATGTTCGAGCGGTGGGTCCTCGAGGACATCGAGATCGGCGACGTCCGGATCCCGCGCGGCCAGGAGCTGGCACTCCAGTTCGCCGCGGCGAACCGCGACCCGTCCGTATTCGAGCGAGCCGACGAGATCGTTCTCGATCGCGACCCGAATGCGTACCTCTCGTTCGGGGCCGGCATCCACTACTGCCTCGGGGCACCACTGGCGAAAGCCGAGTTCGACATCGTGTTCCGGCGAATCCTCGAACGTCTCCCCCGCCTCGCGCTCGTCGAGGAGCCGACCTGGAAGCCGCGTTTCATCCTGCGCGGCCTCGAAGCGCTCCGCGTGCACGCCTGAGTCCGGCGGCAACCCGCGATGACGAGCAAGGAACGCGCCCGAACCCGGGACATCCTCGACCTCCAGGAGGGCCGCGGCCCGGTCCGGGTCCTCGACGACACGGAGATCATCGACGTGCTACGACGGGCGCGCCGGATCGCCGTCGTCGGGGCGTCGGCCAATCCGTCGCGACCGTCGTACGCGGTCTTCCGTTACCTGGTCCTCAATGGCTACGAGTGCGTCCCCGTCAACCCGAACGAGCGCGCCGTGCTCGGATTACCGGCCTTCCGGACCCTAGTCGAGGCAGCCGACGCCACGGGACCGTTCGATATCGTCGATGTCTTCCGCCGTCCCGAGCTGTGTGTGCCCCACGCCCGGGAGGCTGTTACCATCGGTGCCGGTTGTCTGTGGCTGCAACTGGGGGTCGTGAACTGGGAGGCAGCCACGATCGCGGCGTCTGGCGGTCTTTCGGTCGTGATGGATCGCTGTACCGCGATTGAGTATCGCGCCCTGCGCGACCGGCGCTGAGCGCCGTGTGAGCGCGACGCGGACGCCGCGTGAGCGGAGCGATCGGCGACGAGCGTGAGTTCCAGCACGAGGGGCGAGAGCCCCAACACCGGTGTGTCTGGCAATTCAATGGCCGCCGACGCCGACAGGTGCACCCAGCGCATCAAAATCGCACACTCAGGTCCGCGGTCCGAAACGTACCCGAGCGGTAGGTGACAGGATGTCCCGGCGTAAGCGTGGCCCGGGATAATCCGGGACCGTCGAGGGAACGGTCCGCAGGGATTCGGACCCGAACGAGGGCGGCACGGCTCCGAAACCGCCGTTCTCGAGCCCAGTCGGCCGGATTTGATGTACTGCGTGCACCAAGGCGGGAATCCGCGGCCTCGTTACGCCGCGGGCTCCACTGGAGGACGCGACAACGCCGGGCACGCACGGGCGCCGCCCCGCGCCGCCCCGCGCCGGCACGGGCGCCGCGCAGGCATGCGCCGAAACATGCGTGACTTAGCGCATGAAGAGTCCGGTGGCGATGGCGGCGATTCCGATCAGGCCGATGCCTGCGCCAACCCGGACCTGGCGCTGGAGAATCTCCATTGCGACCGACGCGCCAGCCTTTGAGTCATCTCGAACGCCGCCCCGCCAGGCCTCGTACCGGGCAACGTTCTTGTCCTGCGCCCTGAGCGCCTGGAGACGAGCATATGGCACCCGGGTCCGGAGATAGCCGACCACGACCAGGCCGAGCCCAATCGCCACCAGGAGCACGCTGGTCGGGGTCACTGTCGATCGGTCCGATCGGGGTGGGCCACCCCGTCCGGGTCCGCGACGGCCTCGGCTACAGCTGCAGGACCGTCGAGCCGCTCCTGCAGCAGCGTCCCGACCAGCTCGGCATTGGCCTGACCGCGGGTGGCCTTCATTACCTGCCCGACGAGGAAGCCGAGCGATGGCTTGCCGGCGCGGTGGTCGGCGATCGCCGCCGGATTCGCCGCCAGGACGGCATCGACGGCAGATCCCAGGGCGCCCCTGTCGCTGATCTGGCGGAAGCCCTTCGCCTCGACGATCTTACCGACGGTCCCACCACCGGAGAGATGCTCGGCCAACACCTCCCGGGCATTTGTGCGCGAGAGCTCAGCGTTCCCGACGCGGCGGAGGAGGTCGGCCAGCTCGGCTGCGTTGGCCCGGCCGACCAGGCCCTCGGGCGTCCGCTCGCTTGACTCCTTGAGCGCCCGACCGTAGTCGCCGATCACAAAGTTGGTGATTGCCTTGGCCGGCAGCTCCGGCCCGGCCGTGCGGATCGCCTCGAACGCGACCACGAGGTCGGGCTCGGCCACGATCACGCCGGCGTCGTAAGCGGACAGGCCCAACTCGTCGGTGTAGCGCGAGCGTCGGGCCGCGGGCAGCTCGGGCAGGGCCGCCCGAACCGCCTCGATCCAGGCCGGGGCGACCCGCAGCGGCGGCAGGTCCGGTTCCGGGAAGTAGCGGTAATCGTGCGAGTCCTCCTTGGAGCGCATGACGTAGGTCACGCCGCGGGTATCGTCCCAACCGCGGGTGTCCTGGGTCAGGATCTCGCCGGCATCCAGGGCGACCGCCTGGCGCTCGATCTCGAAGGCGATCGCCCGCTCGACCGAGCGGAACGAGTTCATGTTCTTGACCTCGACCCTCGTCCCGAACGGCTCGGTGCCACGCGGTCGAAGGGAGACGTTCGCCTCCACGCGCATCTGGCCCCGTTCCATGTCCGCATCCGAGACGCCGATCGTGCGCAGGAGGAGCTGGAGCTCTTCGGCGTAACGACGAGCCTGCTCGGCAGTCCGGATGGAGGGCTCGGTCACGATCTCCATCAGCGGTGCGCCCGACCGGTTGAAGTCGATCAAGCTGATCTTCCTCCCGGCCGAGTCCGTGCCGTGGATCAGCTTGGCCGTGTCCTCCTCGAGGTGCGCCCGCTGGATCCCGACCACGAACGATCCGCTTGACGTGTCGATCGCCAGCCGCCCGTGAGCGGCCAAAGGTAGATCGTACTGGCTGATCTGATAACCCTTCGGCAGGTCCGGATAGAAGTAGTTCTTGCGGTCCCAGCGAGTCGCGACAGGGGTCGTCGCCCCGATCGCGATGCCGGTCGCCAGGACGCCCTCGACCGCCACCCGGTTGATCGTCGGCAGGGCCCCCGGCAGGCCCAGGCAGACCGGGCAGGTGTGGCTGTTTGGAGCGGCGCCGTCGTACGCGGTGGAGCACGAACAGAACATCTTGCTGGCGGTCCGGAGCTGGCAGTGGACCTCGATCCCGATCACGGCTTCGTAGCGCTCGGACGCCGACGCGGCGGGGATGGCGGGAGCAGTCACGAAGCTGCCTGGCTCTCGATCATCAGGAACAACCCGTACATCGCCACCGTCAGCCAGCCGATCGCCACGACCAGCCGCCGGGCGAACAGGCGGACCCGCGGTCGGTCAGTGATCCGGCGGGTCGCCTCGATGGCGGTCCGGGTGGGATCGCCATCGTGGACCCAGGGGCCGACGGCCTGGCGGGTGACGGCATAGCTGCGCGACCCGGCGATTAGCACCGCGATCACGCCGCACAGCTGGAGCAGGAAGCGGGCCATCAAGGTGGAGTTTGGCACAGCCCGCCTGCGGTGACGAAGAGAACAGGGCCAGCCGCAGCGGACCGTGGTCTGGCTGGGGGCGCCTCAGCCGCGCAGTCGATCGACGAACCGGCCGATCCGGACCAGCGCCTCCTGGAGCTGCTCCTCGCTGGTCGCGTAGCAGGCTCGGACGTGGCCCTCCCCCGACGGCCCAAATGCGCCGCCGGGCACCACGGCGACGTGCTCCTCGTGGAGCAGACGCTCGGCGAACGTCTCGGCGTCGAGGCCGGTCGAGGTGATCTGGGGAAACGCGTAGAAGGCACCGCGCGGTTCGAACGTCCGCAAGCCGAGCGCGTTCAGGCCGTCGACGATAAGCCGCCGGCGGCGGTCGTAGGCAGCCAACATCCGCTCGACGTCGGCTTCGCCGTTCGTCAGTGCCTCGAGGGCGGCGTCCTGGGCCGTCGTGGGGGCCGACATGATCGCGTATTGGTGGATCTTCACGATCCCCTCGAGGATGCCGGCCGGGGCGCATAGCCAGCCGACCCGCCAGCCGGTCATCGCGTANNTAGGCCTTGCTGAAGCCGCCCATCAAGATCGTCCGCTCGCACATCCCCGGCAGCGAGCTCAGGGCGCGGTGACGGTACGAGCCGTAGGCGAGCCGATCGTAGATCTCGTCGGAGTAAACGAGCAGGTCGTGCCGGACGGCGATCTCGGCCAGCTGGTCCTGGATCGGATCGGACAGGACAGCACCGGTCGGGTTGCAGGGATAGCCCAGGAACAACGCCTTCGTCCGCGGCGTGATCGCCCGTTCGACCGTGGCCGGGTCGAGGGCAAAGTCGTCCTGAAGCCGGGTCGACACGTGGACCGCCGTGCCGCCGGCGAAGCGGACCGCCGGCAGGTAGGCCACGTACGAAGGCTCGTGCAGGATCACCTCGTCGCCGGGATCGCAGGTCGCCCGCAGGGCCAGGTCGACCGCCTCCGAGGCGCCGACCGTGATCAGGATCTCGCGGGTCGGGTCATAGCTCACGTCGTAGCGCCGCTCGAGATGGACGGCCAGCGCGCGGCGCAACTCGAGTGTGCCGTAATTGCTGGTGTAGTGGGTCCGACCGCGGCGCAGGCTGGCGATACCGGCCTCGACGATTCCGGCTGGGGTGTCGAAATCGGGCTCCCCCACCCCCAGGCTGATCACGTCGTCCATCGTGGCCAGGATGTCAAAGAAGCGGCGGATCCCCGACGGCGGGACGGATCGGACCCGCTCGGCCAGGGCGCGCTCGGCCAGCGGAGCGCGGACGGCGGCCGGCGGTGGCGTCTCAGTGGTCATGCCGCCGAGTATACGGAGGCTTGAGCCGAGGCGATCCGGCCGGGCTGAGCGCGCGTAGCATCTCTCGATACGTCGCGCAGAGGATGCCATGCTTGGCCGCGTTCTGGAACGGTTGATCGATGCCCAATCCCGCTGGGCAAAACCGCTGGGCGAGTGGCTCCATGGCTTGATGGCCGCGATCTTCGGACGGATGCTGCCGATCCGCGACTTCCTCGCCGGAACCTGGCTCGGCCACCCGCTCCATGCGCTGCTGACCGATGTGCCGATCGGAGCGCTGACCCTGGTCATCGTCCTGGACGTCGTAGGCCAGCCCGTGGCCGCCGATGTCGCCCTCCTGGTGGGTGTCGTGACGATGATCGCTTCGGCGCTTGCCGGCTACGCGGACTACTCCACCACCGACGGCCGGGCACGGGTCCGGGCAACCGTCCACAGCTCGCTCATGCTCGTCTCTCTGGTGATCTACGTCGTGTCCCTGGCAATCCGGGCCACCGGTCCAACCAGCCGCACCCTGCCGATCGCCCTGTCGATCGTGGCCTACCTGATCCTGGCAGCCGGCGCGTTCGTTGGCGGCGACGTCGTCTACGCCCTCGGCAACATGGTCGATCGGCACGCCTGGCGGCCGGCGGGTGCGAAGTGGCAATCGCTCGACGTGGGCGAGATCGCGGAGGGCACCCTCGTCAAAGCGAAGGCCGGGACCCAGGCGCTCGTCCTGATCCGTTCCGGTGACACGATCCAGGCGCTGCACGACCTGTGCGCCCACGCTGGCGGACCCCTGAGCGAGGGAACGATCGTGATGGGCTGCGTCGAATGCCCCTGGCACGGCTCGCGCTTCGAGATCGCGACCGGCCTGCGACGTCGCGGGCCGACGGTCTATGACCAGCCTGCCTACGAGGTCCGCGCAGTCGCGGCCGGCGGCTACGAGGTCCGGCGAATTTCGTAGGCCGAATGCAAACGTGGCGCAGGGCCCGCGCGATGCGGCCGCACGTCAACCTCGAAAAGCCCGAAGCTTCAGGCGGCGCCGGCGAGGGTCGCGGCGCTTGCGGCTCGCTCGGCAGGCGTCGGCTGACCCCGGTCGCCGGCCAGCGCGAGCTGGGTCGGTTCGAGGCTGCGCCATGACGCGGAGGCGGTGATCCCTTCGTATCCACGGGCCAGCCCAAGCAGCTCGGCCTCGCTCCACGGA
Organism: Chloroflexota bacterium; assembly: GCA_003152165.1. GTDB lineage: Bacteria > Chloroflexota > Limnocylindria > Limnocylindrales > CSP1-4 > Palsa-1033. The sequence goes on along the minus strand of PLZO01000082.1, from coordinate 9,687 downwards.
GCGCCGATCAGCTGCAGCCCAACCGGCAGGCCATCGGACAGGCCGCACGGGATCGAGATGCCGGGTAGGCCGGCCATGTTGGCCGGCAGGGTACAGGCGTCGGACAGGTACATCGACACGGGGTCGGCGAGCCTCGCCCCGAAACGGAAGGCGACGGTCGGGCTGGTCGGCGCGACGAGCGCATCGAAGCCCTGGGCCCACAGCCGGTCGAAGTCGGCCTTGATCAGCGTCCGGACCTTCTGCGCCTTGAGGTAGTAAGCGTCGTAGTAGCCGGCCGATAGCGCATAGGTGCCGAGCATGATCCGCCGCTTGACCTCGGCCCCGAACCCTTCGCCCCGGGTGGCCAGCTCATTGGCCAGGGTGTCGCCGTCACGCCGACCTGCGCCGTAGCGGATCCCGTCGTAGCGGGCCAGGTTGGCCGATGCCTCAGCGGGCGCCACGATGTAATAGGTCGCCAGGCCGTACTCGGTATGAGGCAGGCTGACTTCCTCGACGATCGCGCCGGCCGCCTGAAGGGCCGAGACCGCCTCGCGGACGCGCCCTTCCACCCCCAGCTCCATGCCGGCGACGAAGTACTCCCGGGGCAGGCCCAGCCGCTTGCCCCGGAGGGCGCCCGCGGCTGCGTCGTCCGAGGTGGCGAGGGCCAGCAGCGCCTCGGGGACGGGCACCGGCGCGGAGGTCGAATCGCGCTCGTCGCGGCCGGCTACGGAGTGGAGCAGGGCGGCGGCGTCGCGGCTGTCCCGGGCAAATGGACCGATCTGGTCGAGTGAGCTGGCAAAGGCGACGATCCCGTAGCGGCTCACCCGGCCATAGGTTGGTTTCAGCCCAACAATGCCGCACAAGGCGGCCGGCTGGCGGATCGACCCACCGGTGTCGGTGCCGATGCCGAACGGCGCGTGGAATGCAGCAACGGCCGCGGCGGTGCCACCACTCGACCCGCCAGGAACGCGGTCGAGGTCCCATGGGTTCGACGTTGGACCGTACGCGGAGTGCTCGGTCGAGCTGCCCATCGCGAACTCATCCATGTTCGTCTTGCCCAGGATCACCGCGCCCGTCGCCCGGAGCCGCTCGGTGATGTGGGCGTCGTACGGTGCTGTGTACCCCGCGAGGATCCGCGAGCCGGCGGTGCACTGGCCGCCGGCCACCGAGACGAGGTCCTTGAGCGCGACGGGCAGGCCGAGCAGGGGCGGGAGTGCGGTGAGCCCGGCCGCACCCTCGCGACGCGCGTTCGCCAGCCGGGAATCGGCGACAGCAGCCTCCGCTCGGGCGGAAGCACTCTCGATCGTCAGCCAGGCATGGAGGCCGTGGTTATCGCGCTCTGCCGCGGCCAGGTGGGCATCGATCAGCTCAACCGAGCTGAACTCGCCCGAGCGCAGCCCGGCGGCCAGCTCGTGGCCAGGACGACGGATCAATTCGAGCGCGTCTGCCGGCATCGGTCAGTCGCCGCGGTCAAGGATCGGGGCAACGACGATGAACCCGTCGCTCGTCTCGGGCGCGTTGGACAGCGCGATCGACTGAGGGAACGACGGTCGGACCACGTCGTCCCGAAGGATGTTCTCGAGCTCGATCGTCTGGGCGGTGGGCTCGATCGCGTCGGTGTCCAGCTCGGTCAGCCGGGTGTACTGGTCGAGGATGTGGTTCAACTCACCCTCGAGGCGGCCGAGCTCGGCCTCGGTCATGCCGAGGCGGGCCAGGTGGGCAACGTGGACGACATCGTCGCGGGACAGGCTGGCCATGCGTTCGATCATAGCGGACCGAGCCCGGCCGACGGTCAGGCATCGGCAGGTTCTGGTTCGACCTGGAGCAGTCGGCGGAAGCCCTCTTCGTCGAGGATCGCAATGCCCAGCTCCTGGGCCTTGGCAAGCTTCGAGCCGGCATTCTCGCCGGCCACGAGGTAGTCGGTCTTCTTCGAGACCGAGCCAGACGTCCGGCCGCCGGCCGCCCGAATCGCTTCCTCGGCCGCGTGCCGGTCGAAACCGGCCAGTGACCCGGTGACGACCAGCGTCCGGCCAGCCAGGCGGCCGCTCGAGGGCGCTTCCTCGCTTTCCGCTGGGGAGGGCCGGATTGTCGGTCGCTCGGCCTCGACGCCGGCCTCCACGAGCTCGCCGAGGACGTCGCAGGTCCCGGGCTCGGTGAAGTAACGGACGAGCCCGGCCGCGACCGTCGAACCCACCCCGGGCACCGCTTCGAACGCCTCCGGCTCGGTCCGGGCGACGCGTTTCAGCTCGGCGGCGACGCGGGCGGTCCAGCCGCCGTCGCCGCCCATCGGCTCGCCGTCGGCCGGCGGGGTCCGGGCCGCCAGCCAGTTGGCCACGTCGATCGCCGTCTGTTCCCCAACCTGGGGGATCCCGAGTGAGTTGAGGATCCGGGCAAGTGGCCGGCGCCGGGCCCGGTCGATCGAGGCAACCAGGTTCTCGGCGCTCTTGCGAGCGAAGCGGTCGAGGGTCATGAGTGTTGGGACGTCCAGCCGGAAGAAGTCGGCGCGCGACGCGAGCAGACCGCGCTGCAGCAGCTGCTCCACCACGGCCCAGCCGGCACCCTCGATGTCCATCCCGCCGCGCCCGGCGAAGTGGCCGTACTCCTGGGCGATCCGGGCCGGGCAACGCAGGTTGGGGCAGTAGTGGCGGACGGCACCCTCGTCGCGAACGACCCCCGTGGCGCAGACCGGGCAGACCGCCGGCATCTCGAACATGGCCTCGGCGCCGGTCCGCAGCTCGACGAGCGGCCGGACAACCTCCGGGATCACGTCGCCGGCCTTCTGCAGGGTCACCGTATCGCCGATCCGGATGTCCTTGCGCCGGACTTCATCAAGGTTGTGGAGTGTCGCCCGGCTCACGGTTGAGCCAGCCACCTTGACCGGGCGGAGGTGGGCGACCGGGGTCAGCGTGCCGGTCCGCCCGACGTAGGCAACGATCTCCTCGACGATGGTCTGGACCTGCTCGGGCGGGAACTTATAGGCGATTGCCCAGCGCGGTGCCCGGGCGACCAGCCCCAGGCGGGCCTGCTGGTCGAGCCGATCGACCTTGACCACAACGCCGTCGGTCTCATATGGCAGGCCATGGCGGCGCTCCCGCCAGGTCTCGATGAACCCGATCACGCCCTCGATGTCGAGGTCCCACACGCTCTCCGGATTGACCGGCAGCCCGAGGGCGGTCAGCCGGGCCAGGGCACCGGACTGGGTGGCAACGGAGGATTCGGAACTCGGGTCGATCAGCTGGTAGAACCAGGCCGAGAGTCGTCGGCTCGCGGTCACCGTCGGATCGAGCTGACGGAGCGACCCGGCGCCGCTGTTGCGTGGATTGGCATACAGCGGCAGACCGGCCTCTTCGCGCTCGGAGTTGATCCGGGCGAACTCGGCCTTGGGCATGTAGACCTCGCCGCGCGCCTCGATCGTCAGCGTCTCGGTCAGCCGGGCGGGAATGGCCCGGATCGTGCGCAGGTTGGCGGTCACGTCCTCGCCGGTGGTGCCATCGCCCCGGGTCGCGCCGAGGACGAACCGGCCGCCTTCAAAGCGCAGGCTGACCGCGAGGCCATCGATCTTGAGCTCGACGCCGTAGCGCAGCTCCGGCGCCGGTTCGGGCGCCGCTGGCAGGCCCAGGCCACGTCGAACCCGCACATCGAACGCGCGCAGCTCGTCGTCCGAGAAAGCATTGCCGAGTGACAGCATCGGCCGGCTGTGGCGGACCTCGGTGAAGGTGGACGAGGTCCCTGCTCCTATGCAGACGGTGGGCGACGCGGGCGTACGAAGAGCCGGCCAGGCCGTTTCGAGCGCAACGAGCTCGCGGAATCGGGCGTCATAGTCGGCGTCCGACAGGTCCGGCGCGTCCTCGAGGTAGTACAACCGGTTGGCTCGCTCGATCTCCGTGGCGAGCTCGAGGTGACGGGCGGCAGAGACTTCGGGACCGCCGGCCCGGGCAGCCTCGACGAGCGCCGGATCGACGGGCAGGTTGGTCATCGTGGCTAGCCGATCAGCTCCAGGTTGGCCAGGCTGGCCAGCATCGTCTTGCGTCCGATCCCACCGTCCCGAAATGCCACGGTGACCTCTTCGTCGTCGCGGGTCAGCCGCGCGGAGACGACGATCCCGTCACCGAAGCGGGCGTGACGGACGCGATCCCCGTCGCGGTAGCGCCGCTCGCCGGGCACGATCGGGCGCGGCGGAGTCCGGGCCGGCGCCTCCTCGTTCCGCCGAACGGGAAGGTCGTCAGGAGCCTCGCGGTCGATGTCGACGGGATCGTCCCACGCCCGGATCCCTGTCCCGGGCGTTGTCGTTAGCTCCCCGGATCGAGCGCCGGCGGCATACGACGAGCGTTTCGCAGCGAGGTCGCGGCCAGGAGCGAAGGTCGTGCCGGCTGCCGGGGCGCCCGGCCGGCCGCTGCCCTGGCGATAGGCCCCGCCGCCGGCCCGGATCGGCGTCCCGAAGCGGCTTTGGCGGCGGGCTCCGAAGACGAGCTCGAGGTCGAGCGGGCCATCGGCGTGGTCGTCGTCGGCGCGCAGGTTCGGCCCTTCCATCAGCTCGGCCGGGATCTCGAGCAGGAAGCGCGATGGGACCGACGCCCCGCTGGCCCCCCAGGTCGCCCGGTGCCAGGCGTGCGACAGGAACAACCGACGCTTGGCCCGGGTGATCCCGACATAGGCCAGGCGGCGCTCCTCCTCGAGCTGGCGCTCGTCGTCGAGGGCCCGGCTGTGGGGGAAGATGCCTTCTTCGAGGCCGGCAATGAATACGACCGGGAACTCGAGTCCCTTCGCCGCATGGAGCGTGATCATGGTCACGGCGTCGGCGTCGTGGGCATACGAATCCTGGTCGGCAACGAGGGCCGTTTCCTCGAGCAACCGGTCGAGCGCGTCCTCAGGCGACAGGTCGTCATAGCGGGTTGTCACCGAACGCAGCTCGAGCAGGTTGTTCCAGCGATCCTCGCCTTCCTCCGAACCATCGGCGAGCATCGCCCGGTAGCCCGACCGCTCGAGTACGGCGTCGAGGAGCTCAGGCAGCGCCAACACCCCGATCCGGGCTCGCAATGAGCGAACGATCGCGGCAAAGTCGGCCAGGGCAGCCCGCGCTCGGGCCGTGACGCCCTCGACGCGCCCGTCGACAGCCGCCTCGATCGCCGCCCAGAACGTCCCGTCCGGCTCACGGCCCGCGGCAGCCCGGAGCGCCTCGACGGTCTTGTCGCCGATCGCCCGGGCCGGCACGTTGATGATCCGCTCGAACGCGATTGCGTCAGTGTCGCTGCGCAGCACGCGCAAGTAGGCGAGCGCGTCCTTCACCTCGCGGCGCTGATAGAAGCGGGTCCCGCCGATCAGCTGGTAGCGGATCCCGTAGCGCAGGAAGGCCTCCTCGATTGCCCGACTCTGGGCGTTCGTCCGATACATCACGGCAACGTCGCGCGGGCTTGATCGGCCTTCCTCGTCGTCGGCCTTCCGGGTCAGGAGCGAGCCGCCACCCCCGACCAGGTCCTCGACCTGGCGGGCGATCCACTCCGCCTCCTCCTCCTGGTTGTATGCCTCGAACCGCTGGATCGGCCGGCCGCCGGCCTGTTCGGTCCACAGCTTCTTGTCGGTTCGGGCGGTGTTCCTGCTTACGACCGCGTGTGCTGCGTCGAGGATCAGCTGGGTCGAGCGGTAGTTCTGCTCCAGCTTGACCACCGTGGCATTCGGCTCGTCCCGCTCGAAGTCGAGGATGTTGCGCAGGTCGGCGCCGCGCCACGAGTAGATCGATTGGTCGTCGTCACCTACGACGCACAGGTTGTGGTGACGCGCCGCGAGCGCCCGGACCCACAGGTACTGGGCTCGGTTCGTGTCCTGGTATTCGTCGACGTGAAGGTAGCGCCAGCGGTCCTGGTAGCGGGCGAGCACTGCCGGCGCCTGCTGGAAGAGGCGGACGGCCTCGAGCAGGATGTCGTCGAAATCGAGCGCACCCATGGCCTGCAGCCGGCCCTGGTAGATCCGGGCCAGCCGGGCGATCTGGCGCTCGTGATGGTTGAGGGCGCCGTCCGCGAGGGCCTCGGCGTCGAGCATCTCGTTCTTGGCTCGGCTGATCGAACCGAGGACGGCGGCCGGCCGGAACTCGCCCGTGGCCGGCAGGTCCTCCTCCTTGAGGATCTGCTTGAGCAGCGTCTGCTGGTCGTCGCTGTCGTAGATCACGAAGCGCCGATCCAGCCCGATCGCGGCGCCGTCGCGGCGCAGGGCGCGAGCGCAGACCGCATGGAACGTGCCGCTCTCTACCTCGCGGCCCGCCTCGCCGACAAGGGCCACGATTCGCTCGCGGAGCTCCCCCGCCGCCCGGTTGGTGAAGGTCACCGCGAGGATCTGCCAGGGCCGGACGCCGAGCACGCCGACAAGGTAGGCGACCCGGTGGGCGAGGACCCGGGTCTTGCCGCTGCCGGCACCGGCCAGGATCAGGAGCGGCCCATCCGTGGTGGTCACGGCGCGGGCCTGTTCGGGGTTGAGATGCGAAACGATTCGCTCGGCCAGGGCGGCGCTGACCGCCGGATCGGGCGCAGCCCGTGACGCCGCTCTAGGATTGCCGTCGGGGTCGTTTGGTGGCGGCGGCTCGTCGCCGAAGGGATCTGCACTACCTCCGCTGGCCGCAGCCGCGGCGGACCCAGCGACAGCCTTTGAGCCCTTCGCGCGGCGCTTGCGGGCGGCCCGCGGATCCGCCTCAAACGTCGAGTCCGAGGTGTCCAGGGTGTCGGAATCGGCGGCCTCGGGCGGTGCGCCGTCGGGGAACGGGACGTCCTCGTCGGGCGGCTCGGGGAAGAGCCGATCGGTCACAAATGGCACAGCCCCATTGTAGGGCGGGCCCCTGCACCGCTCGCGACCACCGTCGGGCTGGCTATCCTCGCCAGATGAACGATGACGGGATTCGGAACGAGGGTCGGCGACGCGTGAAAGCGGCAATCACGGCCGCCTGGGATCGGGGCGCCGCCGAATATGACCGGATCCCCCGCCACGGGATCCTCCATGACGACGAGCGGACGGCCTGGCGCCGCCTTGTCGCCGCGATCCTGGGCGATGCAACCCACTCGGAGATGCCCCGGCGTCAGGTTCTCGATGTGGGGACCGGTACGGGAACGCTCGCCCTCGTGGCCGCCGAGCTAGGCCACGACGTGATCGCGGTCGACCTGTCCGAGCGAATGATCCTGGCCGCCCGACGCAAGAGCATCGAGAGCGGCATTGCGGTGGATTGGCGAATCGGTGATGCCGAGGATCCACCCGTTCCTGAAGGCAGCGTCGACGCCGTCGTCAGCCGCCATCTGGTCTGGACATTGCCCGATCCTCTGGTCGCGGCTCAAGCGTGGTTGGCACGCCTGCGGCCGGGCGGCCTGGTGGCAGTGATCGACGGCTCATATCCTCGGCGAGCCCTGCCCCTGCGGATGCTGGCGACCGCTGCGGCCCGACTCGAAGGTGCCGAAGACGAGCACGAATACCCACCGGAGATCGACGCGCGACTGCCACTCCTGAACCAGCGCAGCCCGGAGACGCTGATGGCCGTCTTGCGCCAGGCGGGCTTCGAGCGCGTTCGGGCCCGCAATCTCGGTGAAATCGACCGGATCGAGCGGGCCCATCTGGGCCTCGTCCAGCGAACCGCCGACGGCTGGCGCCGCTACCTCGTCGTGGGTCGGGCGCCGCGGCCCTGACCCGACCTACGGGCCGGCGCTGGCCTCGACGACCTGGTCAGGAGGGGGTGCGCTGATCGTCACCGCCTCGTTGAACTTCGAAAGAGTCAGGGTGAGGTTGAACGTCCCGTTCGAACCCCCATCGATCAGGACCGCGGCCTGGACCGGCAGGAGGGTGTCCTGCTCGATCGAGATCGTGATCGTGACGCTGGCACTGGCCCCGCTGGGCAGGGGCAGCCCGAGGCCCATGACGTTTCCTGCACTGAGCGGCGCCATGATCCCGATCATGTAGCAGGTCGTTTGGCCGCAAGGCGCTTCCGGCTCCTCGGTTGGCGGATTCGGCAGACTGTCGAGGCCCGCCGTGATCTGGCCGACGAGGTCGAGAGTCGCCGCTGGAGCTACGCTCGGAGTTGCCTTCGAGCTCGGACTCGCGCCGCCGATCCGTCGGGGGGTCGCAGCGGCAGTCGGCGCGCTCGTGGCGTCGGCTGGTGCAGATGTGTGCGTCCAGGTGCTACCCGCGAGGCTGTTGCGGCTGTAGGTGTCCGGTCCGATCTGGATGTAGTCGACCTTCAGGGCCAGCAGGGCCGGGACCGAGATTGACAGCGTTGCCCGCTGATTCGGCACGTCGGCGTCCGCGCTCAAGGCCGTGCCTTTGAGATCGATCGCAGAGTCCGTGCCGCTGTTCGTGAGGTCGGCGTTGAGCGTCCCCGTCAGGGTGCCGGCGAGGTGAAATGTGCGGGCATCGTTGAGCGCGGTCAAGCTCCTGGCCAGGATCTCCTTGGGATCGGTCAGGACAGGTCCGGCCGCGGCGCTCGACGCTGAGGGACTGCCCCCGCAGCCGACGACGGTCAACCCGACGATGAGCAGCACGATTGAGCGCCGGAGCGCGTGGTTGGCCAGGCCGATCATCGGATGATCGTAGCCCTCCGGGCCGATGGGCGGCCGAATCCGGGGTCCTGGGCCCGCCGGCGGACCCCGCCTGCGACGCCGGCGCCCAGTGCCAGCCAGGAATGCGCGGGCGTTAACACGCCGTTGCTACGATTCAGACCCTTGCCTCGTCCTGGGACGTTCCAGGAGAGGGAGGCGAGGTGAGCGCGAGGGAAATCCGTTGTCGAAGTCAAGGCCGGACGATCGCGAGGAGCGCCACGTTCAGGCGATGACTGACAGCCTCCGCCGTGCGCTCCAGGACGGGACGGCCGAGCAGCATATCGAGCGGCTCGCCGGGGCGGCCATGGGCGACGAAGCTGGGGCTGGGGCACGGCCGCAGCCCGCACGAATCGTCGAGCTCTTCAGGTCGTGGCATGAAGCCGAACGTCGGTACCGCGACGCGCCCGGAGGTTCACCCGAGGTGCAAGAGCTCCTCGAGGAGGTCAATCGGCGCTGGGCGGCCTACGAAGCGGCGGTCAACGGAGTCGATGGCGAGGACAGCCTCGGCGGACTACGCCAGTCAGAGTGACCCAGCGCTCGCCAGGACACTCGGGTCACCGCGTTGGTATTCCTCAAGCCCCGGACGAGGAGGGCAACAGATACAGCGCGACCAGGCCGATGTGCTCACGCTGAGAGCCGGGCCTCCGCGAACGGATGACCCGGCTCTCAGCGTGCTCTGAGCGGTTGAGCTCCAGAGGTTAGAAGTCCATGTCTCCGCCGCCGCCGCCACCGCCGTGGCCGTGGCCGCCGCCGTTGCCGTCCTTCTTCTCGGGAAGGTCGGTGATCAGCGTCTCGGTGGTCAGGACCATCGCGGCGATCGAGGCCGCATTCTGGAGGGCGGACCGAGTGACCTTGGCCGCGTCGACGATGCCTCGGGCGAACATGTCGCCGTACTCACCCTTCAGCGCATCAAAGCCATGACCCTTCTTGGCGTGGCGGACCGCCTCAACCACGACCTCACCACGAGCGCCTGCGTTGATGGCGATCTGACGAGCCGGAGCCTCGAGCGCCTTGCGCACGATCTCCACGCCGACCTTCTCATCGCCCTCGAGCTTGATCTTGTCGAGGGCCGGGATCGCCTGTAGCAGGGTCGTCCCGCCACCGGCGACGAGACCCTCCTCAACGGCCGCCCGGGTCGTCGAGA
>PLZO01000144.1 GCA_003152165.1 Chloroflexota bacterium | reverse complement strand
CAAGTACCTTCCCCCGAAAGTCAGCGAACGCGGCGGACGTCTCGGCGAGGCATACTCGTCGCCGGTCCTGAGAGGTCGGCGTCCCAGCCAAGACCCTCCAGACGTCCCAGAAGGAGACTCGACGTGCCGAAGATCATCGTCACCGCTGCAGTCAAGGATGTCGAGGCGTGGCTGAAGTTCAAGGCGGACATGACCGCCGCGTTGTCGGCGGTCGCGTCGGACGGGTCGAGCTACGTTGCGATGGACGGCAGCAACCAAGTCGCGAGCACCTGGGACGTCCCCGACCTGGAGGCCTTCCAGGCAGCGCAGCGTTCGTTCTCGCCGGAATTGGCGGCGGCGGCGGAACGAGCCGGGATGATCCCACCGGTGGTGATCTACATCAAAAAGTAGCTCGGTCGGTGGTTGCCGCGGGGGACCTAACTGGAAGGGTCGGGGAGACACGATCCCACGATGGTGCTGGTGTGGGATCGGCCGCGGCATGGTTGTCGAGTTTGGTCGGGGCGCGAGGAGTCAAGCCGACGATTTCAATGGACGCAACGTGACGGCGACGCCGCTCGGGTCTGCTGGACCTGCTGGTCTCACGCGTGATACAGTCCGTCGCATGGCAGAGGTGACGATCAGGGAGTTGCGCAATCGCGGTGGTGAGGTTGTGGACCGGGTCGCGGCCGGAGAGCGTCTGACGGTGACCCGCGACGGACGACCAGTGGCGGAACTCAGACCGTATCGAGCGACGCCGCTGAGCGCCGCGGTACTCCTGCGTCGATGGCGACGCCTTCCCGCCCTCGATGCCGGGCTCCTTCGCGGTGACGTAGACGCGGTCGTCGATCCGCGCCTGTGACGACCCACTCTGCCGGATTGCTCGACACAAGCACGGTCATTCTCCTGCCTCGCCTTCGCGCTCCTGGGGAACTGCCTGACGCCCCACTGATCTCCGCGATCACCCTCGCGGAACTCTCGGTCGGTCCCCTGGTCGCCGCGACAGACGCCGAGCGCGCCGCCCGCCTTGCCCACCTGCAACAGGCCGAGGCCGACTTCGAGCCCCTGCCCTTCGATGCGGATGCCGCCCGTGCCTTCGGTCAGGTTGCAGCGTCACTCCGGCGGGCCGGGCGCAAGACGTCGGCCCGAGCCTACGACGCGATGATCGCCGCGATCGCGATCGCCAACGACCTGCCCTTGTACACATGCAACCCGGACGACTTCAACGGCATCGAGGGCCTGGAGGTCGTCGCCGTCGCGCACCCGGACCAGCGGGCAGCCGCGCTGTAGCCGCGTTTGCAAGTGGCGGCGCGCGAGGGTCAGCACCACCGATAACGACCACAGCGTCAGGGCACCAAGCTCGCTCGGGTCCCGCGCCGCGCATCGGGCTGCCGGCGGCGATCGCGGAGGCACTCGGCGGGACGACCTGGGGGGCTCGCGGCCAGCTCCTGCTCGAGGTGCGCCGCCGCCGAGGACCCTTATCCTTGGTTGCACTGCAAGGCGGGGGGTCCGATAGTCCAACGCCAGCCTCGCACCGCGTTCCACACGATGATTGGGGCCGCCCTCGTCATCGGAGTAACCCTGAAGCGCCTGCGGCTCGCCGAACCCGACAGCCACGGTGAGGCAGAGCCTCGGCCCGACGCCGACCGCCGTTCAGCCGTCCCCCCCCGACCGTCCCCTCCGCGACCAGCAGCTCAGCCGCCATCCCCGCCAACACGCCGACATCGACCGAGGTGGCATCGCCCCCGCCCGTGCGCCAACCTGGAGGAACGTGCTCCGCCAGCCAGTTCGTCCTCGGCACGTCGCAGCATTCGTACGGGTTCGGCACGTTCGGCACGACGGTCGAGTTCGTTACGCAACCGCTTCGGAACGCTGGTGGCAACTGCGTGCTGCGGCTGCCGGAGATGATCGGGGTGGCGTCTGCGTCAGGCCCGTTCGAGGCAGTCAGGGTCGAGAATGCGGGGACAGCCACTTCCTACACGATCCACTCTGGACAGTCGCTGTCGGTCGTGCTCGGCGCCTGGTGGCCCGTCAACAAGCAGCCGGATCCCCGGTATCCCTGCGCCGGCGCGCTCAGCGACGTCACTCGGGCAGAGTTCCCGCTCGCGTCGGGCAGCACCAAGATCGACCTGGGCACGACCTACTACGAGGTCTGCCCGGCCCCGCCAACCATGTCGGTGACCATCGAGAGCTAGCGATTGCGGTCCGCGAGCGCCGAGATGAGCGCACCGAGCGAGCCCTGGCGGCGACACTCAGACCGGAGCCCGCCGAGGTCGCGTCCGAACGAGGACGCCTGGCTGCTCAGATTCGCGGCGATACGCCAGCAACGTCAGTTAGGTAGGACTGGTCGGGGCGAGAGGCTAGCGCCGACACCCCGTCACCAACATTGCTGACCCCTGTCACGAAGGTTCCGAGCAATGTTCAGCGGTCGTTGGGGGGTCGGGTAGGGCCAGCGGGGTGGCGGCGGCGGGCTGCCCGTGACTCGTCGAGTCGTCAGCGGGTGCGGTGGTCCGACAGCATCTCTACGGCCTTCGCAACCCGTGCCGACCGCGTCTCGGGCTTCTTCGCAGCCTCGATCCAGAGGACGTATGCCAGTTGATGGGTGTGCGAGAGGCCGGCGAGGAAGGCCGCCGCATCGGGCGCGGTGGCGAGCGCGGTGGCGAGGTCGGCCGGGACCTCAACCTCGCGAGGCGCGTCGTCCGGAATGATCTCGACCTCGATCGCCTCGCCCCCCGACAGCCCTGACGCCGCTCGGTGCTCGGAGCTGAACGGCATGAGGATCTTCCCGTAGGCCGGCGCAACGCTCGTCCGGTACGTGTAACCGTTCACCGTCGCGACGACCTTCACGCGGCGACCCCGACCGAGCGCGGTCAGGATGTCCTCAGGCACCTCGATGCCCGTGTTCTTCTCCCCGAAACGCAGAAGTATCGTCTGGAACTTCATCAGCGAAGTGTCGCACGCAATCGCCGCGGGAAGCCCATCGGCACCTCGAGGTTCGCTATCGGCCCGGCTCCCTAAGCCCGTATTCGGGTGCCGCCCGGCTCGCCGTCACGAACGTTCCGAGTAACCTTCACAGGCGAACGCCGCGTCAGCCTCGCGCGCGGTGCCAGCCGCTGATCAGCTCGACGCGGTTATCGCCTTCGCACTGCTCGGCTTCCGCGAATATGACCTACGCCTCGACGAGGATCACCAAGGTCTCGGCCACCACGCCGTCATATTCCATCGCCTCGGCCCCTTGGGGCGTCTGCATCGCCGCCATGAGCGCGTCCATGTCGGCCACGTCCATGGACACCGCCACTCGCGTCGGGTTCTGCGGGTCGATGAACGTCCGGATGTTGGTGACGCCGAGGGGGCCGAAGAACTCTTCGCGCTTCGGCGAGGCAAGCCAATGCTTCTGATCCTTCACATCGTGGTAGCCGATCACACTGGGCATGCTGTCTCCTCGGTGGGGGTCCCAGCGGTTGCGCTGGACGGTGCGCGGATCCTATGCCATCGACCCCTTGCCTGCCAAGCGCCAGCAGGCGAGTCCCCCCGCGAAGCTCCTGATTACGCTTGATGGCAGGGAGGACTTCATGGCGCGAGTCATACAACTCGGTCGACTGTGGATACTCGGCGCAAGGCGGGGTCGCGGCGGTTTCGGCGAGGTATTCGAGGCCGTCGACGCGGCTGGGATGGAAGGGGTCGTCCAGAGTCGGCCAGAAGGGCTTGAAGTAGCCCTACCACTCGGGACAGTTGGCTCCGGCGGTAAGGACTCGAACCTACGGCCAAGCGGTTAACAGCCGCCCGCTCAAGGGGGCCATCTGAGCACGATTGTGCCCAGACTTCCGCTGAGGGCACGTCGATGAACGACCGTTCAAGTGATCTACTGCCCCGGACAGGTGGATGTGATCGGGTTCAGGGGCGGAGCGGTGCGGTCGCCGCGGGCGAAGGCCAGCGTTCCCTCGAAGGCTCCGGTCGTCGCCGAGGCCGTCGCGGGTCCGCGACCTTCGTCAGCCACAGACCTCATTGCGGCGGCGCAAAGTAGCAACCGGATGCGATGCCCGTGAAGTCAAGATGCTGGTACGAGAAGAGGCTCCGACCGAATAGGGTGGAGATCTCGGCGTCCGTCTGGAGATAGCGGTCGGCGCCGGAGAAGTACAGCCCCCGGTAGTTGTCTGTCTCGATGAGGCGATGCACTCGTTCGCCCGTCGAAGCGTCGATCATGTAGCCGATCTTGTCGTCGAACAGGTACACGACGCCGTCGCTTATCGCCGCGACCACCGCCTCGCTGGCGATGCCGAGGTGTTCGATCACCTTGCCAGCGCGCATGTCTACGATGTAGGCAGTCAGCGCGGGGGTCTGGCCAGGATCAGGCACGATGACGACGTTCGTGTCGGCCCCGGATGCGAGAAGGGTCCCGACCCCGGCACCCGGCACCGTGGCATTGCGGTCGGCCGGCATCTGTGGAGCGGCGGCGGAGCAGGATGCGGGGATCACCGTGCTCGCGTATGGCGAGACGAGCGCCAGGACCGCGAGTGCGACGATTGGGGCCACCAGGACAATGAGCGCGGCCGCTCCGAGCAGCGCCGCCCTGCGGGCCAACCGCCCGGGTCTGGTCGCAGCCATGGCCTGTTACCTCCGGCGCAGCATTATCGAGACGATGGGCACGTCAGCGACGGCCAGCCGCAGGTCGTGATCTGCGGCCGCTCGGAGGCGGGAGGCGACCCTCGGGGTGAAGTCCGGTGGTGCTCACGAGTCCATGGTGGTCGAGACCGGCTCGCGTCGCAAGGCATCGGCCGTGCTCTTTCACTCACAGGCTACTGACTCTGCCGGGCTTACGGCGAGATCGGCTAGCCGTCGCGATCCCGGGGACTACGATGGGCTCGACATGGCGAGCTTCGGCGGACCGCCGACCTCCAACAATCGCCCCGCGACTGCGCCGCTAGGGGTGCCGCCGTTGCGCGGGCCGATCGTGGCGGCGGTGCTGGTCCTCATCGGCGTGACCTTCCTGGTTGGCTTCCGTCTCGGTGGGAACGGCGCGTCGCCGCCGGTCGTCGTGCCCAGCGACGGAAGCAACGTGTCGACGTCATCGACGACGACGCCGCCATCGACTACGGCGCCGCCGGTCCAGCCGACGCCGCTGGTCCAGCCTGACGCGGTCAGCAGTGAACTCGCGAGCACCGCGGGTGGCCTCGTTCCGCCTGGTTGGGCGATCTGCGTCGTGGACACCGCGCCCATCGTCTGCCGGTCGATCCGGCCCACCGCCGAGCCGTATGACGCCTTCGCCGGTACGGCTGGCCCGCTCGCGTCGCCGTCTGCCAGGCTGGCGGCGCTCTGGCGGGCCTTGCCGACGCCCGAAGTCCTGGGCACCCATCTTGTTCTGGTGGCACAGCTCAGCCGACCGGCGCAGACGGCGTTGCTGGCGCGGGTGGACGGACGCGAGGCGAACCGGGAGGCGACGCCGGTCGAGCCAGGCCGTTATGGCATCACCTACTTCGACCTCGGCGCCCTGACCCCTGGGCAGTACCTCGTCGCTGTGATCGATCAGGTACCCATCCCGCCCCCGACGGGCGTCGCCATCCTCACCCAGGTCGTCGGGCTCCTCGTCTGCCCAGGTGGGCTCGGTAACGCATCGGCGGGCTGTACGCCCTGACCTTATGAGAGGTTGGTTGAGCTGGCTGGCCTTCGGAACCAGGGCTGACAGATGACTCTGCCCGGGACCAGGCAGGCCCGTTAGTCAGTCCTTCGGCTTGATCCCCAGCTGCCGCTGGATTGCCTTGGCCATCGCCTCAGAGGCGGCCTTCTTCTCCGCGTCGGTCATCGTCTTCCAGTTGGCCGGGATCCTGGTAAAGATCGGCTTCGACGGGTACTTCGCTTGAACCATCGGAACTGACCTCGTGACTATCAGGCTCGCGAGCCGACGGGTTTACGACTCAATCGGGTAACTGGCTGTCAGGGCATGTAACCGACGAAACCTCAGCTCCATCGAGCCCGTGCGCGCGCGTGCGCGCGAGGCCCAAGGGGACTGGATCGGTATCGGTATCGATCACTCTAACTTCGCGGCTAGGTCGAAGATCACCGGCCTGTGATCGCTGACGTCGAGCCAGTCGGCCGCCGGCCAGACGGTGAACTCGGCAACTCGACCGTGCTGGTGTCCACTTGCAAGTCGAGAGCGATTAACCCCCAGCGGTGCTTGGCGGCGGCTTGCAACGGCCACCTGGAGAGACCCTTGGCCGGGCGGTCAGACTGGCATCGGGACGCCAGCGGACCCCCTCTTGCTGGCGTCCCAGTCCGGGCAGAGTGACTGAGATCGAGCCCGCTCAGATTGGCTAGACGACGACGAGCAACGGCCCGAAGTCGGGGGCGGCGAGCTTCCTGCGAAACGCCGGGCGTCAGTCACGGAGCCAGAGCGAAACGGAGCTGGGCTCGACGGTGGCTGCGACGGTGGCTAGGATCTCTGCCCGCAGCTGCTCCAGATCGACCTCGTCTCGCAGTCGTTCGGCGAACGCAGCAACCGTCCGCTCGGCGTCATAGCGCGAACGGTTGAAGCGCCGGTCCACCAGGCGCTGGACTCGCCGACGGAGCGGCTGGAAGAGCGCCGCCGCAAGGAGGGTCGAGCCGGCGACGGCCAGCTCGTTCGATCCGGTCACCGGAGCGAGGACCGCCTGGAAGACGAGAATGAAGCCGACGAACAGACCGCCGACAATCGCCGTCAGGACGCCATAGCTGATCGTCCGACTGATCAACCGGTCGATCTCATAGAGGCGATAGCGCAGGATGGCGATCCCGATCGCGACGGGCGGCAAGCAGAAGGCGACGATCGCCGGCAGCCAGACCGCACCGCCGAGCCCATTGACGAAGACCGAGTCGCCGGCGAGCCCGACGATGAAGCCGACGACGATAAACGCCATGCTCCAGACGAGCCAACGCAGCTGCGCCCGCTCGACGCTTCGCGCTCGACGCAAGCGCACGAACATCGATGCGACTCCGGCGGCCGTGAATAACAAGGTGATCGGTGGACCGGCGGATAACACGATCCAGCCGGGCCACCCCGGGAACACGGCCAATGGGTTGGCGACGGTCACTCCCGATGAGGAGCTCGGGATGTTGACCGAGATCGTCGGTGCGAAGGCGGACAGCACGGCGAGGAGGACGACCAGGGCCAGGGCGAATCGAGCGAGCTGACCCCAGCGGCCGATTGGCAACCGGCCCGTCGGGAAGGTCAGCGTGATGACGAACAACACGACGATGAGCGGGCCGCCGCTCCACGCTTGTACGACCGTGATCGCCAGCGCCAACGATGACACTGCCCCGCTCGTGAGCTGGGCCACGCTCGCAGGTGTGCTGACGTTGGACACAGCCAAGGACCACGCCCCGAGGAGGAGAAGCCAGCCGATCAAGCTCCGCGGCCGGCGGATCGCCAGGAACCCACCCACCAGGCCATACGGCGCGGCCTCGAACAACCCGGTCCCGCTGGTCAGACCGACCAACAGCGCCAGGGCGACGACTGCAGTCACGGTTATTCGTCCGGGCAAGCCCAGGGGGCGACCGCCGGCGTCGGCTGCAGAGACACGATGGCTCATTCGCGCAGCCAGAGCGAGATGGAGCTGGGCTCGACCGTGGCAGTGACGGTGGCCAGGATCTCCGCCCGCAGCTGATCGAGGTCGACCTCGTCGGCCAGCCGGGCAGCGAACGCAGCAACCGTTTGCTCGGCGTCGTAGCGCGAACGGTTGAAGCGTCGATCGACCAGGCGCTGGACTCGCCGGCGGATCGGCTGGAAGAGCGCCGCCGCGAGGAGGGTGGAGCCAGCCACGGCCAGCTCGTTCGATCCGGTCACCGGAGCGAGCACCGCCTGGAAGACGAGAATGAAGCCGACGAACAGACCAGCCACGATGGCGGTCAGGACGCCATAGCTGATCGTCCGACTGATGAGCCGGTCAATCTCGTAGAGCTTGTAGCGCAGGATTGCGATCCCGATCGCGACGGGGAGCAGCGCGAAGCCACCGTAGGCGACGGCGCCGGCGACGTTCCCGACAACACCGGCAAGGCCCGTTGCCTGGTAGAGAAACGTCGAGACCAGGAACGCCGGCACGCTGATGGCCACCACAGCAGCGAACCACTTGAGCTGGGCTCGCTCGACGCCCGCCGTCCGGCGATAGCGGAGCGCGAGCGAACCGATCGCGAGCAGGGGCACGGCCAACGCGATCAGCCCCAGCAGGGAACCCAGGACGGGCAAGGCGGCCAGCGGGGGCGGCAGCGTTCCGCCGTTGATCGCGAGCGGGTTCTGCGCCGGGAACATTCCGTCGGTCCAGGGACCAAGGGCCGTTCCGACCGAAAGGATCGCGGAAGAGGAGCAGGGCGCCCAGAGCGACCGGCCGCCAGCGCGACGAGAGGAGCCAGCCGGACGGATAGACGAGGGCCAGGCCGACGACCGAGCCGACGGCTGGCGCCCAGATCCACTCGCTCAGCCAGGCGAACCAGATCGCGCCGGGCACACTGCCGGGGTGGGCGCTCAGCCCGTAGACGCCCAGACCCGTGGCCCCGTTGCCCAGTGCGAAGCAGAGCCCGCCGGCAGCGAGTAACCAGCCAATCGGGTTACCGGGCAGCCGACTCGCGAGGATCGCCCCGACCGTCGCGAACGAGAGCACCACCAGGGCGGTCGAGGCAGCCACGACTGGGTTGTTCCCGCCCGGCGGCAGCGTCACCAGGCTGATCGCAACGAAGACCACCGACACGACCCACAGCGCCCAGACGGCCACGGCTTGCCAGCGGGCGGGCCGCGCCCGCTTGATCGTGCTTCCGAATGCCCGCTGGCTCGAGTTACTCAACTGGGCCGGGTCCTCTTCGTCGGGGCGATGACAGGGGAGATCCTAGACCGCCACCCGTTCCGGAACCGTTACGGGACCC
>PLZO01000105.1 GCA_003152165.1 Chloroflexota bacterium | reverse complement strand
AGGTGCAACGAAAAGCGAGAGGAGTTTGGAGTGGGCACGAGATCCGGATTTTCGTCCATTTTTAGCATCGTCTACCTCGTTATTGGCTTGGTCGTGGCGTCGGATCACGCGTTCTTCGGGACTCTCAACGCAGTGATGCCGATCCTCTCGGCCGTCCTCGCGGTGCTGCTGTGGCCGCTCATCCTCTTGGGGGTCGACCTACACCTCCACTGATCGCGATCCGGTAGGTGACGATGAAGCTAGTGACCGGCCCCAGACCTTCGGCCGTGAACGGTGATCGCGAGGCTGTGGGCCCGTGGCACGCTGGCGTCATCGCCAGTCGGATGACTGGCGCAGGGTTCGGGGGTTGCACTGTGAATCTCGTGTGGTCGGGCGCGATCGACCGCGTGCGCGATCGCATCGAGGCCGAGTATCTGGCTCGGTCGGGTCGCCATTCGCGGGTGCGGATGGTGCAGGCGGTGGCCGGTGCGGACGATGTGGCGCCATGATGCCCGGCAGGAGCCCGCCGACCCACGCGAACTGGTCGCCGTGTCTCGAGGATTGGAGGATGGAAATGACTGACGAGCGTGAACTTGGCCGTCGCATTAAGGGCGACGTCATCGGGATCATTAAGGGAACGGGCGAGATCACTGACGCCGCCGTGGTGACCGTGTCCTCGACGATCCGCCAAATCGTGCGCGAGGTCGCGGCTACCGGGGGCATGACCGCGGACGTCGCGGCGATTGCGGTCAGGGCAACCATCAGTGCCGCCAGCGAG
The DNA here is from genome assembly GCA_003152165.1 of Chloroflexota bacterium. Taxonomy (GTDB): domain Bacteria; phylum Chloroflexota; class Limnocylindria; order Limnocylindrales; family CSP1-4; genus Palsa-1033. The sequence goes on along the minus strand of PLZO01000105.1, from coordinate 30,333 downwards.
GTCGTGGGGACCACCGTGACGGCGGCCGGGCAGACCGTCGCGACGAGCGCGGCGGCTGCGACCCTGGCGGCGTTGTCGGTGGGCAACGCGGCTCGGGCGGCCCTCGTCGGCGTCGTAACCGGCACGTCCGAGGTCGGTGCGGCGGCGGTCGGAGCGATCGGGAGCGCCAGCCGCACCGCCGTCTCTGAAGCATCGGCCGTCGGGGCCGACATCACGGCAGCAGCGGTCGGCGCTGTGGAGGGGGCGATCGAGATCGCTCGCGACGTCGCCATGACCGCCGAAGATGCCGCCTCAGCGGCGGCTACCGGCGCCATCGAGGCCGCAGGCGAGATCGGCGACGCCGCCGCCGTCCGCGTGCGACGGGCCGTGGAAGGAACGATCAACGGCGTAAAGGTCGTGGCGAAGACCGCGATCGGCCGCACGGACGGAGCGGGTTCGGAGAGCTGAATCTCGGTCGGGGAGGTAGGCCAGGTGTGTGCGGCCGGGGTCATCCCGTCCGACATGTCTCGCGCCGCGACATCCCCGACGCGGCGTGGCAACGAACTAGGGCGGCGACCTGGAGCTCGCCGAGAAGGAACGTCGCCGGACGGTCGAGGGCTATGCCCGGATGCTCTGGCCGTTCCTCGGTGGAATAGGCTCGCCGGATCGGGTGACGCCCAAGGACGGCCGGAAGGCCCACGACGGTGGGCATTGCAGCGGCCCAACGGCAGGCGTTAGGCTGGACGATGCCGGGTCCGTCCGGCGGCCGGGATCTAGGCCGGTCAACCGAATACACTCCTGACCGCCCTGTCCGATGGTGCTAGATCCACCTCCGGTCGGGGCGCTCGACCAGGAGGGTCGAGATGACAGCAACGGACCCGGCCAGCGACGTGGCGCACGCCACCAATGCGGCCCTCGAGCCCGGCGGGGAGCTCCACTCGGCCTACCTGGAGCTCCACTCGGCCTACCTGGAGCTCCTCTCGGGCGTCTGCGCGAACGCGATGCGGACCATCGGAGCCAAAGTCGACGACCCCCGCGCGGTCGAGCTCTGCATGAACGCCGCGGACAAGAAGTGGACGCTCGGGGAGGTCTCGCAGGAGCTCGCGGAGCATGCCTACCGTGCGTCCAAGCAATGGCTCGAGGAGCGCGATGCCAGCGTGGGCGCGTCATGACCTCGCGAGTTCCTCTGCACCCGGATTCCGCGGTCACAGCCCAAAGATCTGCTCGGACGCCCCGCCGACCGGAGAGCCCTCACCCCGCGCAGAATCCCCCGGAACCAGGCCCCGACCCGCAGCCTCGGCCGGCTCCACGGCCACGACCAGACCCGGATGTCCCGCGCCAGGGAGAGCCGGTGCCGACGTGAACGACGACGCGATAGACCCGGACGCGTACCGACGATGGTGGGAGACCGAGGGCAGGGGCGACCTGGCCACCTGTCCATGCGGCCAGCCGGCCGACGACCTCACCCTCGACTCGCCCGGGTTCTGTTTACGCCATACGCACATGGCGATCGATCGGGAGGGATTCGCGTCCGCCATCCTCGAGGGAACCTTCGGCGAGAGGGACCTGACCGAGGAGGAGTCTAAGAGGGCACAGGGGGTCGCCGACGGTAGCTAAAGCGAGCCGCGGTAGGCTGACCGATGAGCGGGGAGCCCTGGACGCCCCAATGAGCAACCCCGGCCGAAGCCGGCGAACTCGCCCGGGCCAATCTCCGCGGGTCGCGCCGCCCTGATCCGCTCCGTCCCAGCAGACGCCCAAGTTTTTCTCCGGAAAGCGATCGACTCTCTCGCGATCGATTCCGAGCCTGAGCGCCTCACAAACCTGGTGCCCGTGGTCATGGGGTGAGGCAGCCCGACTAACGAACCCAAATCCGTTAAGCGCCTAACGCATTGCTGGGGGCGTAGCCTGATCCAGGCCCTCGGGCGTCACTCCCCCCACGTTCCGGGGGCCGTGCCGTGCCCGCCGACCTCCGAAAGTTCAGGGATCGCGGCCCGCTAACCCGACGCATATCGCCCGCCAGGTTCCCGGCCCTCGGGCGTCAGGGGCTGATTCTGTGGCCTTATGACGCTGGCCCGTGACGCTTGAACCAGACCTCGACAGATGCCCTGGCGGCAGCGTCCCTCTGGCCAAGTTCCCTGTACCGCGCCCACCAGGCCGGATTGCCCAATGGCGACGCCGNNAAAGCGTCCTCGGCCACAGTCAAGGCATCCTCGAGGAGCTGCAACTCGTTGTCCACTTGGCTCCCCCTTCCGCTACTGAGCGACTAACGGCGGCCTATTCGGTCCTGTCGCCACGCACGCTAGCACGTCGGGTTGAGCCGGACAGTTAGAAGGCGGTTGCTCTGTCCGCTGAGCTACGGGGACGTTGCGGGATGCTGCGTTTACGCTCGGATGCCGCGGCTGACATGTGACGACCTGAGACCGGGATTGGGTGCTGACCAATCCATCGACGCAACGCTCCAGGCGGTTGGGCCGATCGGTGGGAGCCCCTTCGCACGATCCGTTCATCGTGCGGGAGTTGCGTGGGAGGTCCCTCGAGGGGCGCGAGGTCCCTCGGAGTCACCCGAGGCGATCAGCCTGGTACCACACGACGGTGACGCCACGCCAGTCGAGGGTCCCCCGAATGTGGGGCCACACTTGCGCATCACCTGCCGCGACGCCACGTTGTCGGGCACCGTCACGCTGATGATCCGCTCAAGCTTCGCCACCTCGAAGCCCAACGCCGGCGCCTTCACCGTCGATGGTCGGCTACTGGTCCAGCCGGGCACGCTCGGGGGCCGATGTGGCGGGGTCAGGGGCAGGGTTCCCTCCCGGTGATCCGAGCTGGCCAGGCGATAACGGCGACCCGCGGCGACCCGTCGTGGATCAGGGTGCCGGTCCAGGAGATGCTGAGCCAGCGCCTGGGCGGCTCGATCGTCGTGCTCAACGACTCCGACGCTGCCGGTGTGGCCGAGAACGCCTACGGCGCCGACAAGGGGTAGGACGGCGTGGTCCTGCTGCTGGACCTCGGCACCGGCATCGGCTCGGGCTCTTCACCAACGGGCAACTGGTGCCAAACCTGCAGCTCGGGCATATCGAGTTTCACGGCCGGGACGCGGAGACCTGTCGCCCGCGGCCCGCACTCAACGCCAGATCGGCTGGAAGAAATGGGTCGCAAGTTCAATGAGCTTCTCACCCGGTACGAGGAATATCTCTGGCCGGACCTGATCATCCTGGGCGGGGGCCTGGCCGAGGAGTTTCCGAAGTACGAACGCTTCCTCGAGACGAAAGCTCCGCTCGGGGCGGCAGCGCTGGGCAGCGCCGCCGACATCGTCGGCGCCGCCCGGGTTGGCGCGACCGGAGATTTCTGACCCAAAGTCGCCATCATCGAGGCACTCGACGCAATCAAGGGAACCGATGGCACGCGCGCTCCGAAGACCCGAAGTGATACCGCCCGCCTCCCATTCTGCCGCGCGGATGCAATGTCCAAGGCCGGAACAGGTGATCATCGGCGACACGGCGGAGCGCATCCTCGCCCGGAGCGCATGGCGCGCGGATGACGTAAGGAGACGACCATGACCGACGACCGCATCGTTGAACGTAAGACCGTCACGGACGACGGCGTCGAGCGGCACAAAACGATCGAGACCAGCGATTCGCCGACGAGCACCACGCAGACGATGGAGAAGGGCGAGCGCCACGGCGACGAGGAGGCCGGCGGCGCACTGGGCGGTGCGGTCGGGGGCGCTGTCGTCGGGGCCGTCGTTGGGGGCCCGGTCGGGGCCGTCGTCGGTGGCGCGATCGGCGCGGCGTCGGGTGCGACGGCCGGTGCCCTCGACGACAAGCGCAAGGACGAGACGGTCGTCGTTACGAAGGAAGAGAAGACCTGGTAGCTCGGCGGCAGCTGGCCGCTTCATCCACTACCCGCTGCGCGGCGTGCGTGGCGGGTAGCCTTCGCCGTTCGCGGATTACTTCTGAGAGTCCGCCGGTGAGAGTGCGCCGGCCTGTTCTCTATATCACCCAATCTGGCGGTGCTCCCAACCCTGCCCAGAGCAGAATGACGCAGAACAGGCATCGAACGGAATGACCAACGAGCGCCCCAAAGTCGTCGTCATCAAGCGTGGCGGCGATCACGGTTGCATCATTACGATCATCCTGCTGATCATCGCCTGGCCATTGGCCATCCTGTACTGGCTGGCCCGCCTCGCGACCTGGGCTATCGGCTCGGCCCTTGACTGGGTCACCTTGGGCGTGTTTCGGCGCCGCCGACCCTGAAAAAGGTCAAGCAATCCCGCTCATGCTTGGCGATCGACCTTCTTCGCAAATAACTGCGGCCGATGGGTCTTCGCGCAGTTCCGGCAGTCCGAGGGTTGGCCATGCGGGTTCCGACGCCATGGTTAGGGATGCAAGATGCTCCCGGTTAGGAATCTAGATCGGGTATGCGGCCGGAGACGATGTACCAGGATCAGAGCCTTGTGCTCGCCGTTCGAACGAACCTCGATCGTGGCGATAGTGGTCAAGTTGACCCCGGGCATTAGAGCATGAGCGTGCGGCGGCCGCCCAGGGTTACTCGCCGGGCGGCCCTGCTCGGAGCAGCCGGCCTCGTTCTGCTCGCCGACGCCATCGCTCGACGACGGTCGGTCCGTCAGACCAGCCAACCCGGCTTGCTGGTGGTCCAGATCGACGGTCTCGGTCTAGCGGCCCTTCGGCGTGCCATCGACGGTAGCCATGCCCCGTTCATCGGCGGGTTACTCAGCCGGGGCGAAGTCGAGCTCGATCCCTGGTTTGCACTGCTGCCGCCCACCACGCCGGCCAGTCAGGCGGGAATCATGCACGGCCACAATGACGAGATCCCAGGCTTTCGCTGGTACGAAAAGAAGGAAGGACGGCTGCTCGTCGCCAACCACGCCGGCGATGCCGCGGAGATCGCCCGCCGCCAGTCCGATGGCCAGGGTCTATTGGCGCCGGACGGAGCAAGCATCGGCAATCTCATGACCGGTGATGCGCGGCGGACGTACCTGACCATGGCCACGGTCGCCGAGGAGCCCCGGGCTCCCGGGACGATCATCCGGTTGCGCACGTTCCTGCTGAGCCCGCTCAACGGCCTCCGGATTGTCGCTGGGATGGTCGGCGAGTTCGTCGCCGAGCTGTACCAGGGCCGGCGGCAGGTCGTCCGGCGGGTGCAGCCGCGGATGCACCGGGGATTCGATTCAGCCATCGAGCGCGCCGTTCTCAACGGCGCCGTGCGGATCCTCTCGACCGAGCTCGTCATGGCGGAGATGCGCATGGGGACGCCGGTCATCTACGTCGACTTCACGGGCTACGACTCGATTGCCCATCACAGCGGCCCGGAGCGGCCGGAGTCACTCCATGCTGTCCGTGGGATCGACCACGAGATCGAACGAATCGTCGACGCCATCCCGCGAGCCCGCCGACCATATCGGCTGGTCGTCCTCTCAGACCATGGTCAGAGCCTCGGTCGGCCATTCGGAGAACAGTACGGGCAGAGCCTCGAGCAGTTCGTGGCGGGTGCCATGGGCGACGACATCTCGGTCCGGGCATCCACGGAGACGGAGCATAACGAGAGCGGCGGGATCATTGCGCGGGAGCTCACCGCGCTCTTCGGAATCGGTCCATTGGTCGACGCGATCAGCAACGTCTCGAAGAGAATCGGCGGAGGGCCCGAGGAGGGGTCCGAGAAGCCAGATCTGGTCGTGTGCGCGTCTGGTAACCTCGCGCATCTGTACTTCCCGATCGACGAGAGTCGAATGACGATGGAAGACATCGAGCGGCGGTATCCGGGCCTGCTCGACCGGTTGATTGACCACCCCGCGATCGGATGCGTCCTGGTGCGGTCCTCAATCGAGGGCGCCTTGGCCGTCAGTCGTGCCGGACGACGCCGACTCGATCGGGACGAACTCCAGGGTCAGGATCCCCTCACTCCGTTCGGGCCCCTCGCCGCACCGAGCGTACGCCGCCTGGATGGATTCTCGAACGTGGGCGACATCGTCTTGCTGAGCAGCGTCGACCCCACCACCGGCGAGGTCGTCTCATTCGAGGACCTCGTGGGCTGTCACGGCGGCCTCGGGGGAGCTCAATCGGAACCGTTCATCCTCCGCCCAGCCAGCTGGAGCCCGCCCCGCGAGCCACTCGTGGGTGCCCCTTCGGTCCACAAGCAGCTTCGCGACTGGCTGTTGGACCTCAAAGCCTGAGGTCTCGATGCGGCCATCCGTTCGAGGCGCCGTCGTCTAACTGCAGACCAAACTTCACGAGGGCCCCCTCCCCGTGCCCCGTCAGCCCGCGCGGAGACACAGAGGTCTCAGGGTCGTGCCTCGAGCGCGGCATTGGGGCCTCTGAGCTGGCCGGGAACAGGATGTGTTTGATCGAAAACTCCCCGCGTGGACGGCGTCGAGGGTCCATTAAGTAATCGGACGGTCTCCTCCAAGACGCCCAACTCTCAGCCCGCTCGGGCTGAGAATGACCCGCCAGCCGAAGTGGTCTCGAACCCGAACGGGAGCCCAAGACCGGCTCCGATCAATGCAGCAGGGCGAGCGTGTTGGTCCCATCGTCGACGAAGTAGACCGCCGTCCCGCCAGGGCGGATCACGAGGCCAAACAGGAGTCCCCCGCCGCCACCCGCGGAATCGAGCGTCCGGGTGGCCACCTGGGCCCCACCCGGCGTCGTCTCGACGATGTTCCCGTCTCCGCCGTTGACGGTCAGGATGTCGCCGTTCGGGGCGATGGTGAGCCCGAGGGGCGAGTTCAGCGCGGCCCCCTGGGTCACCGTTGCGCCCGTGCCGGCGCTCGAGAGGCGGTAGGTGGCAGCGTGGATCGCCATGATCCTCGAGGCGAGTGTGTCCGCGACGTAGAGCGTGCCATCCGCACCGAGCCCGAGCCCTGTCGGGCCGATGACCAGGGCGGCCGGGTCGGTGCGCTGCCCAAAGCCCGAGCCGATCACGGTTTCGAGCAGGTTCACCGGGGCCGCTACGCCCTCCGTCTGGAGGACGAGCCGCACGACCGTCCCGCCCCGCACGGCCTTGCCGTGGGCCGCCACCGTGCCATGGAGGACGTTGGTCACGAACAGTTCGGCGGTGGCGCCGCCGTCGAGCGCGGTCATGTCCCACGGTCCGTCGATCAATCCGCCGTGGAATGTCTCGACGACCCGCCCATTGTGGTCAAGCACGATCAGGCATCCCGCGCCCGCCGTCGCCGCGGTCCCATCCCTGGTCGGCAGGCTCCCCACGATGACCCAGCCACTGGACAGCGCAACGAGCGCGGTGCTGAGGCCCACCCCGCCCGGACAGCGGCCGGCCACCGAACCGGGCGTGATCGTGGCGAACAGATGGAGCGCTCCGCTGGGGTCGAGTTGGACGATCGTCGTGCCGGTGCCCTGGAGGTTGGCCTTGTCGTTGAAGTCGCTGATCAAGACGTCGCCTTTGACGAGCCGACCAGTAGATCGCGGCACGACAGCCACGCCGTAGGGATTCATATCGCCCTTGGCGGGGACCGTGGTGTGGCCCGGCAACTCGACCATCGAGAGCGATCCGAGGTACGGCGTTGCGGCGGAAGCGGCCGCTGGGACCGCTGCCCCGCCGACCGCGAGGATCGACGCGAGGAACCCGGGCAAGAGCAGGCGTCGGGCGCGATTCTTGTCGTTCAATGCAGTGGCCTCCTCGACCCGCGAGCACCGCGGCCAACGACCCTTGGGTGGCAACGACCGTAATCGCGATACGTCGCCGCCGGCCTGGCGGTTTCGTGCGCTCGGCGAGGAGGCTCCAGGAGCTCCCCTCGGTTCCGCGGCCACCGCGCCTGATCAGCTGGCGAGATCCGCAGCTTGACCTGGCACCCCTCAGACGGCCGCGGGCGGCGGACCAAGGTCCTGCGCGGTCGGGCCTGACAGCCCAACTCCCCCACGATGAACGGATCGTGCTGTTCATCCCTGTTGTATACCTCCTGATGGGACTCCCCGAATCGCTGTCCCTGTTCCGGTCGCGCCGACGTCGGACGTCACTCGCGCAGCCACAGCGAAACCGAGGTGGGCTCCACCGTCGCTGAGACGGTCGCCAGGATCTCCGCCCGGAGTTGCTCCAGATCAACCTCGTCGCGCAAGCGTTCGGCAAATGCGGCGACCGTCCGCTCGGCGTCGTAGCGCGAACGGTTGAAGCGCCGGTCCACCAGCCGCTGGACCCGCCGGCGAAGCGGCTGGAAGAGGGCAAAGACCAGCAGGGTGGAGCCCGCCACGGCCAGCTCGTTCGACTGGGTCACCGGTGCCAGGAGGGCTTGCAGCGCGAAGATCAGGGCCACGAACAGGCCACCCAGGATCAGCGTCACGACGGCCCAGCTGATCGTCCGGCTGATCACTCGGTCAATCTCATAGAGCCTGTAGCGGAGGACCGCCACGCCGATGGCGATGGCGGGCAATGGGAAGGCGATCTCGGCCGGGATCCAGACCAGGCCACCCAACCCGTTGACGAAGACCGAGTCGCCCACCAGCCCGATGATGAAGCCGACGACGATCGCGGCCATGCTCCAGACGAGCCAGCGGAGCTGCGCGCGCTCGACCCCGCGGGCTCGGCCGAAGCGCAGGAACATCGAGATGACCACGGCGATGGTGAGCACGGCGATGATCGGTGTGCTTGCGGACAGCACCGACCACGGCGGCCACCCGGGGACCACGGCCAGCGGGTTGGGGACGTCGATCGCGGACTCGGAACCGACCGGGGTGATCGAGATCGTGGGGGCGCAAACGGAGAGAACCATGAGCAGGACCACCAGGGTCAGGGCGGCTCGAGCGAGCCTGCCCCAGCGCCCAGTCGGGAGCCGGCCCGAGGGGAACACAATGGCGATCACGAGTAACAACACGGTCAGCGAGCCACCGCCCAAGTTCGACAGCACCGCGAGCGCCATCACGGCCGGCGGTGCCGTCCCCCCGAGCAGTTGCTGGGCCGCAGCGGTGGGGACATTGACGAAGGCGAAGCCAAAGGCCCAGCCCAGCGCCAGGAGGAGCCAGCCGACCGAGTTCCGCGGCCGGCGGATCGCCAGGAAGACGCCGACGAAGCCATACGGCGCGACGGCGAGGAAGCCGTAGCCGCTGGCGAGGCCGACGAGCAACGCCGGCACGACAAGCGCGATGACAGCGATCCGCCCGGGCCACCCCAACGGGCGACTGTCGGGGCTGGTCGCGCCGACGCGGGATGTCATTCGCGGAGCCAGAGCGAGACGGAGCTGGGCTCGACCGTCGCTGCGACGGTGGCCAGGATCTCCGCCCGCAGCTGATCGAGGTCGACCTCGTCGGCCAGCCGGGCAGCGAATGCAGCTACCGTCCGCTCAGCGTCATAGCGGGTCCGGTTGAAGCGTCGATCGACCAGTCGCTGGACCCGCCGCCGGATCGGTTGGAAGAGCGCCGCCGCCAGGAGGGTGGAGCCCGCCACGGCCAGCTCGTTCGAGCCGGTCACCGGAGCGAGGACCGCCTGAAACACGAGAATGAAGCCAACGAACAGACCAGCCACGATCGCGGTCAGGACGCCATAGCTGATCGTTCGGCTGATCAGCCGGTCGATCTCGTAGAGGCGATAGCGCAGGACCGCCAGGCCAATGGCGACGGGGAGTAGGGCAAGGCCGACATAGATGACGAACCCAGAGATCGCGTTCATGGTGCCGAGGGCACCCGTCGGTGCCGTTGTCAAGCTCCAGTTGGTGCCGATGTTGACCGCTCCGGCCACCCCGGTGACCGTCGCCGCGGCCGCGAACCACTTGAGCTGCGCTCGCTCAATCCCGGCCGCCCGCCGGTAGCGGACGATCAGCGAGGCCACGGCGAGCACCCCGCCTGTCATGACCAGCGCGGTCCCCACGACGTAGTTGAAGAACGACATCAGGTCGGCCGCCGTTCCGCCCAAGACCAGGGGGTTCCCGACCGGGTACGGATCGGGCGCCCACGGCCCGAGGGCGCTCCCGAGGCTACCAATAACGACGAGCGCGGCCGCGATGACCACCACCACCCGCCAGCGGGCTGAGGGTAATCGCCCAGTCGGATAGAAGAGCGGCAGCAACATGAAGAGGCAGGCGAGCTCCGGGGCCCAGAGCCACTGGCTGAGCCAGGCCAGCCAGATCGCGCCGGGCACGCTACCCGGGTGGACGGTGAGCCCGTAGTCGGCCAGGCCGGCCGTGCTCCCCAAGGTCGCAATCACCAGGCCACCAAACACCAGCAGCCAGCCGATCAGGTGGTGGGGCAGCCGGCTGACCAGGATCGCGCCGACACTCACCAGCATCAAGGCTGCGCCACCCACCGAGATGGCGGTGCCCAGGTCGTCGGGTCCGCCTGACCGCGCCGTGGCTAAGCTGATCGCGACGAGGATCAGCGCGACCGCCCACAGCGCCCAGGCGACGATCGTCGTCGCGCGAGGCCGGGCGGGGCGAGGTGTCCTCGAAACGGGGGAGATCATTCGCGGAGCCAGAGCGAGACGGAGCTGGGCTCGACCGTCGCTGCGACGGTGGCCAGGATCTCCGCCCGCAGCTGATCGAGGTCGACCTCGTCGGCCAGCCGGGCAGCGAACGCAGCAACCGTCCGCTCAGCGTCATAGCGTGTCCGGTTGAAGCGTCGATCGACGAGACGCTGGACCCGCCGACGGATCGGCTGGAAGAGCGCCGCCGCGAGGAGGGTCGAGCCAGCCACGGCCAGCTCGTTCGAGCCGGTCACCGGAGCGAGGACCGCCTGGAACACCAGAATGAACCCGACGAACAGACCGCCGACGATGGCGGTCAGGACGCCATAGCTGATCGTTCGGCTGATCAGCCGGTCGATCTCGTAGAGGCGATAGCGCAGGATTGCGATCCCGATCGCGACGGGCAGAAGCGCGAAGCCGAGGTAGGCGACGGCGCCGGCGACGTTCCCGACAACGCCGGCAGCACCCGTGGCCTGGTACAGGGCCGTCGAGGCCAGGAACGCCGGCAGGCTGATCACCACCGCTGCGAACCACTTGAGCTGGGCTCGCTCGATGCCTGCCGCCCGGCGATAGCGGATCACGAGCGAGGCGACCGAGAGGAGGGGCACCAGCAACGTGATCAGCCCCACCAGGACGCCCAGCACGCCCGGACCCGGCCCCGGAGCTGCGGCGCCCGCGGTCGCGAGCGGGTTCTGTACCGGGAACGTGCCGTCCGTCCAGGGGCCGACCGCACTGCTGTAGGTAATGAGGGCGATCAGGAGCACGGCCGCCAAGGCGACTGGCCACCAGCGGGCCGAGAGCAGCCGACCGGTTGGATAGACCAGCACGAGCAGGACGACGGCGCCAAAGGCCGGCGCCCAGATCCACTCGTCCAGCCAGGCGAACCAGATCGCGCCGGGCACACTGCCGGGGTGGGCGGTCAGGCCATAGACGCCCAGACCCATGGCCCCGCTGCCGACCGCGAAGCAGAACCCGCCAGCGGCCAGCAGCCAGCCGATCACATTACCCGGCAGCCTACTGGCGAGGATCGCCCCGACCGTCGCGAGCGAGAGCGCCACCAGGCCCTGCCCGACAGCCCCGAGTAGGTCGCCGCCCGACCGCACGGTCACCAGGCTGATCGCAACGAAGACCACCGACACGACCCATATCGCCCAGGCGGCGACCGTCGTGGCGCGCGGGGATCCCGAGCGAGCGGCCGGAGCCACGATCGGACCGGGGCGGCGAGGTTCCATTGGCGGCGTCGATCTCCGCGCGATCCCTGCGGTCTCTACGGACCGGCAGGTCACGTGCCCAGTATCTGCCCCCACCGTCCGGAAATCGTTACGAGGATGGGCGGCCCGTCGAACCGACGGGGCGGGTGCAACCCGAGCGATGGGCTGGCTGCCTAGCGCCACTCTGCGACGCCTCCGTTGAGCGCAAGACGCCCGGCAATCGGCGACGGCGGACGAGCGGCTGGTCCTACGCTTGCGGCGTTCGGCTCCGAAGGCTGACGCTCTATCAAACGGCTCTAAGCGTCCTCACCAACTCCTCGACGCCCTCCACGCGCAGGGTTCGCACGGCGCTCTCGAATCCACGCCGGTCCCCACTATCGGCCGGTCCGCCTGTCGAGGCCATGGAGACACGCTCGGCGTCCCAACGGCCACCTCAATCGACCCTTGGCCGGGGGCGTCAGACTGGCATCGGGCAGCCCGCGGACCCCCTCTTGCTGGCGTCCCAGTCCGGACAGAGTGACTGAGATCGGCCCCGCTCAGATTGGCCAGACGACGACGAGCAATGGCCCGAGGTCGGGGGCGGCGAGCTTGCCGCGAAACGCCGGGCGTCAATCGCGTAACCAGAGCGAGACGGAGCTGGGCTCGACCGTGGCAATGACGGTGGCCAGGATCTCCGCCCGGAGTTGCTCGAGATCGACCTCGTCGGCCAGCCGGGCAGCGAATGCAGCGACCGTCCGCTCAGCGTCATAGCGCGAACGGTTGAAGCGCCGGTCAACGAGCCGTTGCACCCGGCGGCGGATCGGTTGGAAGAGCGCCGCCGCCAGGAGGGTGGAGCCCGCCACGGCCAACTCGTTCGATCCGGTCACCGGAGCGAGGACCGCCTGAAAGACGAGAATGAATCCGACGAACAGACCGCCGACGATCGCGGTCAGGACGCCATAGCTGATCGTCCGGCTGATCAACCGGTCGATCTCATAGAGCCGGTAGCGCAGGATGGCGATCCCGATCGCGACGGGCAGGAAGGCAAATGACACTTCGCCGACGATAAAGCCCAAGGTCGAGATGACGGTGACCGTGTTCGTGCTTCCGCCGGCGATGACCCCGATCACGATCGCCGGACCGCCGATCGCGAGGACGGCGGCGAACCACTTGATCTGGGCCCGCTCGATCCCGGCAGCGTGGTGATAGCGGATGACGAGCGAAACGACCGCAGTGAGGATCACGATGAAGAGCAGGAAGTTCGAGCTACCGACGAGTCCGGCGAAGTTGCCGGCCAGATCGCTCGCGGCGAACGGATTGTCGAGTGGGAACAGCCCCGCCGGCCACGAGGTCAGGGCTGCCTCGACGCTGATGATCGCCGCGACGAGCGTGCCGATGATCGCCACGGATCTCCGCCGCTCGGAAATGAGCCGGCCCGTCGGATAGAGGAGCGGCACGAGCGCGAGGATCCAGACGTACGGCACGATGATCCACTGGGAGAGCCAGGCGAGCCAGATCGCGCCGGGAATACTCCCAGGATGGACGGTGAGCCCGTAGTCGGCCAGCCCTGCCGTCGCGCCATACAAGACGCCGAGGAGGCCGCCCGCCCAGAGGAGCCAGCCGATCCGATGGCCCGGGACGCGGCGGAGAAGGATCGTTCCGGCCGTCACCAACGCGAGCGACGCGGCTGCCTGGGTGATCGCCGTGAGGAGATCGTCGGCCCCGCCCGGGCGGGCGAGGACCAGACTGAGCAGGGTGAGGGCAATCGTGATCGTCCACCCGACGAGGACGATCGGCCGACGACCATGCAGATGCGCGGCTGACCCTGTATCGGACGATTCGAGCGCAACGGGCCCCTGCCGCCGGACGGCGACTGCGATCGCGACCGCCAGCAGCGCGACCGCGACGTTGTTGACGACGAAGGCGTCGTACGAGGCACCGCCCCAGCCGGGAGCCACGAACGTGAGGAAGGCGATGACTGCGGACAGCCCGGCGATCGACGCCGCTACCGCCGGCCAGTGGAGCTGCTCGCGCTCAACGCCCGTCGCCCGCCTATAGCGGACGACGAGCGCCCCCGTCGCGAGGACGACCATCCCATCGAAGACGAACACGATGCTGTTGACGACCCCGAGCAGGTCATTGAGCGTCCCGTTCAAAGCGAATGGCCCCTCGAAGGCAACGCCGACCGTCGCAAAAGCGAGTGTCACCCACGAGAGGTCCAAGACCGGCCGCCAGCGGGACGAGGGAAGACGGCCGGTTGGGAAAATCAGCGGCAGGAAGACGAGCAGCGAGAGCAGGTTCGGCACGAACAGCATCTGGGTGAACCACGCCGACCAATCCGCCCCCGACGGGCCGCCAATGTCCAGCGCGGCCACGGGCAGGATCCGATCGAGCCCGCCCACCAGTCCGCCACCGACGAGGAGCAGCCAGCCGACGCGATTGCCGGGCAGGCGCAGCACGAGAAGCGCGCCGACGCTCGGGATCGCGACCTGACTAGCGAAACTGACGATCGCGAGGACGAGCTGGCCGGCGAGCTGGATGATCGGGAGATTGAAGGTTCCGGCCGGCACGTTTACGAACCCGACAATTGCCAGAGCGACCGAAACGGTCCACACGAGCGAGACGATGAATCTCGTCCTGCGTGACGGACCGCTATCGACGCCCCGCCCAATCGACCTCGTCCTCACTCGCGTAGCCACAGCGAAACGGAGCTTGGCTCGACCGTTGCTGCGACGGTCGCCAGGATCTCCGTCCGGAGATGCTCGAGGTCGACCTCGTCGCGCAGCCGCGCAGCAAACTCGGCCACCGTTCGCTCGGCGTCATAGCGCGATCGGTTGAACCGCCGATCGACGAGCCGCTGCACCCGCCGGCGGATCGGCTGGAATAGGGCGAACACCAGGAGAGTGGAGCCGGCCACAGCCAGATCGTTCGACTGGGTCACGAGCGCTAACAGCGCCTGCGCCACGAGAATGACGGCCACGAACAGGCCGCCCAGGATGAGCGTCACGCTCGCCCAGCTGATCGTCCGGCTGATCACTCGGTCGATCTCATAGAGCCTGTAGCGCAGGGCCGCGAGACCAATGGCCACGGGCAGGAGCGCGAGGCCCAAGAGCCCGATCAGCCAGGCCGCGTTGGCGACGATGGCGAGGGGCCCGGAGGTGAACCCCCCGGCGAGGATCCCGACCACGAACGCGGGTGCGACGACGATCCCAACGACCGCGAACCATTTGAGCTGCGCTCGTTCGATCCCCTGCGCCCGCCGGTAGCGGACGATGAGGGACGCCATCACGAGCAAGAGCGCCACGATGCCGAGGGCGGTGGACACCGTGCCTAGCATCGCGATGAGCTGCCCGCCCGATCCGCCGATGGCCAGCGGGTTGGCCACGGTCGCGGCGGGCGTGCCCGACGTGAACGGGCTGAGTGCGCTGACGATCCCGGGCGCCACCGTCGGCACGATCGCGATCGGGACCACGACCCGCCCGCGCGGCGAGGGCAGGCGCCCCGTGGGGAAAAGATCAAGTGGCGATCCCTGACGGTGGTCCGGGACGGCTGCTGGTTCGACATCATGATCGCTGTCCCGACCCTTCGTGGCCCTCTGCGGGTGTCCCGAACTCCCGACGCAGGGCCGAACGAGCGGCCCAGACCCCGCTCATGCCATGAACGCCGCCGCCGGGCGGGGTGGATGACGAGCACAGGTAGATGCCACGGGCCGGGGTCGAGTACGGATCGAGCCTGGCGACCGGGCGGGTGAAGAGCTGGCGGACGTCCTCGATCCCGGCGTTGATGTCGCCCCCCACGTAGTTCGGGTTCTCACGCTCGAGGTCGGCCGGCAGACGGACCGAGCGTGCCAGGATGAGGTCGCGGAACCCCGGTGCGAACCGCTCGATCTGCCGTTCAATGCGATCCGACATATCGACTGTTGAGCCATTCGGTACGTGGCAGTAGGCCCAGCCGGTGTGCTTGCCCTCCGGCGCCCGGCTCGGGTCGAAGCGACTCGCCTGGACGACGATCACGAATGGTCGTTGGGGGTGGCCGCCGCGTCCGACCTCGGCCTCCGCGGCGGTAATCTCCGCCAGCGTGCCACCGACGTGTACGGTCCCGGCGCGCGCGGCGCCCTCCGCCCGCCAGGGGATGGGCCCGTCGAGCGCCCAGTCCACCTTGACGACGCCCGGGCCGTAACGGAACCCGGCCAGGCGGCGGCGATAGCGGCCTTGCAGGCGTGGCCCGGCGATCGCCACCAGCGCCCGGGGGGTGGTGTCAAAGAGGATGGCCCGCGCCGCTGGTAGATCGTCGAGGGTCGCGACGGGATGGCCGGTGATGATCTCGCCGCCCAATGCCCGGAACTCCGCGGCCAGGGCGTCGGCGAGGCGCTGCGTGCCGCCGCGCACGACCGGCCAGCCGAACGCGTGGGCCGTCATGGCCAGGACCAGTCCGAACGAGGAGGTCGCCACGCGGTCGAGCGCGAGCATCGAATGGGTGCACAGACCGCCGAACAAGGCACGCGCGGGATCATCGCGGAAGCTTCGACGCGCGAGCGTGGCCGCCGGCCAAAGGGCCGGCAGCCCAAACCGAGCCACTGCCAGCGGGTGGCGCGGCACGCGCAGGCTGGGGCCCAAGATATAGGGCAGGATCTCGTCGGCGTCGCGGACCAGCGGACCGAGCAGTCGCATATAGGCCGGACCGTCGACGCCCAGTCCAGCCGCGGTCGCTTCCACGGACCGTTCGAGCAGCGCGACTCGACCGTCGTCGAGGGGATGGGCCAGCGGGATCGGTGGGTGGACGAGCTCGACGCCGTACTGAGCAAGGTCGAGCCCGGCGAAGAATGGCGAGGCGACCGACGTGCCCTGAACCGTCGAGCAGACGTCGTGGATGTAGTCGGGCAACGTCAGCTCAGCGCTGCGCATCCCCCCACCGACCGTCTCGGCGCCCTCGTAGACGATGACCGAACGGCCGGCCCGAGCCAGGGTGATCGCCGCCGCCAGGCCATTGGGCCCCGATCCGACCACAATCGCGTCGGGCCCATCACCGCTCATAGCACACGGCGTCCTGGCTGGACCACCTTGCGCGGCGCGCGCCTAGGCATCCCCGCTGTGGTGAAACCAGGCCCGCGGGTGGGTCAGCTTGTAGAGCGCCGTCCGGATCGCGGCATTCTGGCGGATGTTCCCCGCATAGCGCCACTGGCGCCGGTGATCGACGCACACCCGCTCCATCTCCACGGTCACATCGGCGGCTCCGAAGCTGGCGGCCAATGCCCATAGCGTGTCATTCCAAAAGCGATCCTCGGTACGCTGAGCGACGATTGGCATGGACAGTTCGTATAGGGGATCGCTGGCCCGCAACAGCGCCTGGATTTGCACCACTGCGACGCCGTCGTCAGCGTATGACGAGAACGTGATGAACGACGCGAACTGATGACCCTCGGGGGTCATGAAGGCGAACGATTCGTCGTCGGCGAAGATGACCAGGACGCCCGTCGAGAGGGTCATCTTGCCGGGCAGGGCCAGGTTGAGCAGGGCGACCTCGCCCGGCTGCAGGCTGGTCAGCGGCCCGTAAAAGTGGTTGCCTTTGGGCCAGAAGTCGCCGAAGTGCTCCTTCCAGGTACGGATGACGGCGGCCGGCGTCACGTCGGCGCCGGTGAGGCGCACGCGATACGTCTTCTGCCAGAGCTGTCCGAAGCCCTGCACCGGACCGGCCAACCGCCGGCCCGCCACGTTGAGGTTGAGCGCATCGGTGGGTACCACGCCCACCGCGAGGCGCGAAACCGGCGCAGCCCAATTCGATGCCGCCGGCGCGGCCGGCATCGGAGCGGCCGGGGATGCCTCGGTCGGGATCGCCTCGGTCGGATCGCCGCCTGGTTGGCCGGTCTCGGTAGTCATCGTTTCACCCTCCAGGAGGTCGGCGCTCAGGCGCCGGCAGCGACCAGAGCGGCCGCCTCGCTGTCGTGGATGCCGATCGCATCGTCAAGACGGGTCAGCTCGAAGATCTGGCGGTAGTGCTCGCTCAGGCCGAAGGCCAGGAGTCGCTGGCCCTGGCGCTGCACGCGCACGAGCAGCGTCACCAACAGGCCGATGCCGCCGCTATTCAGGTAGGCGAGGTCGCTGAAGTCGAGCACGATCGAGCGCGTTGCGTCGTCGCTCGCCTGGGCGCAGGCGTCCATCAGCGCCGGCTCCGTGCCCGACGTGATGTCACCGTGGATGATGATGCTGCTCGCGCTCGGCGACAGCCGCCGGACCTCGATCGTGGTCGTCGTGGTCATGACCTGCCTCCTGTCATCTCGCTCGTGGCCACCGCGGTCGCACTGGCCGCGTCGTCGAAGATGTGCATGTAGTCGGACAGGCGGGTGAGCTCGAAGATCTCGGTGTAGTGCGGGCTCAACGCGCAGGCGCGGATCTCGCGGCGGTCGCGCCGCCCGTCGGCCAGGAAACGGACGATCAGCGCGATGCCGGTGCTGTTGATGTAGCCGACGGCGGTGAAGTCGAGGAGGATCACGCTCGCGTCACCCGCGGCGAGGTAGGCCGCCGCCAGACCGCTCTCGGCCTCGCGGTCGATGTCACCGCGCATCAGGACGACGGCAATGCCCGCTTCAAGGCGGACCTCGGTCTCAAACCGGCTGGCTGGCATCATCGGCTCCTTGTAGATGGAGGGTCAGGGTCACGATCTGGGCGGCGCCTTCGGTAGCCACCTCCATCGCATCGACCATGTGCTTGATCAGGAAGAGGCCCCAGCCCCGCGGCTTCTGCTCACCGGCGAGCTTGGCCTCGAGGTCGGGCTGCTCGGGGTCCCCCATCGGACCGCTGAGGCCCCGGTCAGCGATGCTGACCAGGAGGTCGCCAGACGCCACCCAGACCTCGATCTGGACCGGGACCGCCGGGTCGTTCCGACTGCCGTACTCGATCGCGTTCATGGCGGCCTCGCTGACCGCCGTCTTCAACCGCTCGAGGCGCGCGGTCGGGAGGCCGAGCGGCGCAACTGCCTCCGCCACCCGGGTCATGGCGGTCCGTTCGTTGCCCGGCTCACCGGGGAGCGACAGGCTGAGCAGGACCTGACGGTCGACCGCCTCAGCGCCGGCCGGGTCGGGCTCGGCGAGGAGCGCGTACTCGCCTCCGCCGGTCCGCTGGAGCGCGACCAGGGTGATGTCATCCTCCTGGTCCCAGCCCCGCCCGACGAACTCGTGGAGCTGCTCCAGCAAATGGTTGAGCAGCTCGCTGCTGGGACGCTCGTGGGCCATCAGTTCCCGCAGCCGTGGGAAGCCGAACATGTCGCCCTCGGGCCCATGGGCCTCGACCACGCCGTCGCTATACAGCAGGACGCTCTGGCGCGTATCGATGATGGCCTCCTTCTCCTCGTAGGCCATGCCCGGCAGCAGCCCCAGTGGCATGCCTGTGGCGCGCAGCTCAACGACCCCATCGACGGTCCGGACGTAGGGCGGGAGGTGGCCGGCATTGGCGTACACGACCCGGCCGGTCGCGGGTTCGAGGACGAGGTACAGGCAGGTCACGAACATCCGCGCCGGCATCTCCGGCAGGAGAATCTCGTTCGCCCGGCGCAGCACCTCGCCCGGCGCGACGAGGCGAGGCGCCTCACCGCGGAGGACCGACTGCGTGCGCGCCATGATCAGCGCGGCCGGAACTCCCTTGTCAGTAACGTCCCCCACGACGATCCCGATCCGCCCGTCCGGCAACTCGATGAAGTCGTAGAAGTCGCCGCCCACGGCACGGGCCGGGCCGTAGTACGCCGCCACCTGCCAGTCAGGCAGTTTCGGCAGCTCATGCGGCAGGAACTGTTGCTGAATGAGCGTCGCTACCCGCATCTCCTGCTCGAGGCGCTCCCGCGCTTGGATCTCGCCAGCCCGTTCCAGGACCAGCTCGGCCACCCGGACGGCGGGCGCCGCCTGCGTGGCCAGGCTGGCGAGGAGGCGGCGGTCGTCGGTTGAGTACTCCTGCTCGGAAAGCCGTGAGCCCAGGTTGAGGGTTCCAATCAACTCGCCCTGGCTGATCAGGGGCACGACCAGGGCCACA
This sequence comes from Chloroflexota bacterium, assembly GCA_003152165.1. Classification (GTDB taxonomy): domain Bacteria; phylum Chloroflexota; class Limnocylindria; order Limnocylindrales; family CSP1-4; genus Palsa-1033. The sequence continues at coordinate 10,727 of PLZO01000105.1, read as the reverse complement.
CCAGCCTTCCGAAGGTCGCGCACGGCCACGGAATCGAGTTCGAGGCTGGCCAGCTCGACCGGCCCAGGCGCCGATTGGAGGTACGTGAGAAGGGGGTCGCTTGGGGCGATCTCCACCCGCGGGCCCATCGTCAGCGGCTGGTTCGCCGGCTGATCGGCATCCGCGGCGACTCGTGCATCGGGGCTCGAGCTATCCGGCCGGTGAGATCGTCGGAGTGAATTGAGCAATGCCATGGTTCGGTTCTACACCTCGAGCGTCCGGAAATCGTTACGGCAGATCGTTACGGCGGTCCAGACGCGGCTGTACCGTATCGCTGTGGCGTCACGACTCCGGATCGAGCTGCTCGGTCCTGTCCGGGTCGAGCTCGATGGTGCACCGCTCGTCGTGGACACCCGCAAAGCGATCGCCCTGCTCGCATTCCTGGCGGTCACCGGTCGTCCGGCCAGCCGCGAGACAATGGCGGCGCTGCTGTGGCCGGAGTCGGACGAACCCGGAGCACATGGGGCGCTTCGCCGCACTCTGTCGGTGCTCAAGGCTGCCCTCGGGGGGGTCGGACTTGTCATCGACCGCTGGTCGATCGCACTCCGTCCGGAGGAGCTGGAGGTCGACCTATGGCGCTTTCGCGCCGCCCTTGCACGAGTCCGCGGCCATGACCACGGCCCCAGTGGCATATGTGGAGAGTGCCTGCACGTGCTCGACGAGGCGGTCGCGCTCGCTCGGGGTGAGTTCATGGCCGGATTCGCCCTGCGGTCCAGCGAGGCATTTGAGGACTGGCAGTCAGCCGAGGCTGAGGAGCACCGCCGCGAGCTGACCGGTGCGCTCGAGCGGCTCGCTCGTGGTCGGGCCGCCGACGGTGGCTGGGAGGCAACCATTGGCGCCGCCCGGCGATGGCTTGAGCTCGACGGCCTCCACGAGCCGGCTCAGCGGCTGATGATGTCGGCGCTCGCCGCTGCCGGCGAGCCTGGTGCCGCACTTCGTCAGTACCGCGAGTTTGTGCGGACCTTGGACCGCGAACTCGGGGTCGCGCCACTCGTCGAGACGACGGCCTTGGCCGAGACCATCCGGGACGGTCGAGTCGCTACCCCGTCGCGACCCGATCAGGGTGCCGACACGTCTGGGCCGGCGGCCCGACAGATCTCAACGTTGATTGGGCCGCCGCTCGTGAGCCCCCTCGTTGGGCGTGACCAGGAGCTCGCCGCCCTCCTCGCGGGTTACGAGGCCGCAGGGCCGGACGGCCGGCTCCTGCTGGTCGAGGGTGAGGCGGGGATCGGGAAGACTCGTCTCGGCACAGGGCTGGCCGATTGCATCCGGGCCCGTGGCGGCACGGTCCTCGCAGCGGAGGCCTACGGCGGCGAAACGGGCATCGCCTTCGCGCCCATCGTCGAGCTCATCCGGACGGGGATTGGACGACCCGACGGGGCCGCCAGGCTCAAGAGGGTCCGCTTGGATCTCCTGCATGAAGCGGCCCGCCTCGTCCCGTTGCTACATGGAGCGCCAGGTCCGACTCCGGCAGCAGAGGGAGATCCATTCGGCCGCGCTCGTCTCTTCGAGGCCCTCGCCGAGGTTCTGGTTGCGCTGGCCGATGGACCATCACATGGCTTGCTCTGGGTGGACGACCTGCAGCGTGCCGATGCTTCGACGATCGAACTTGTGGGCTACCTGACACGCCGGCTCCGGACCCGACCGGTCGCCGTTCTGATCACCTGGCGGCCCGAGGACCTAGCATCCGGCGTTCGAGATCAGATCCTTGTCGCACCCGAGCGCGACGGCCTCGCCGTTCGAGTGGATCTTTCTCGCCTCGATCGGGCCCAGGTGGAGGCGCTGGCGGCAGCGACCCTCGGTCGTCCCGTCGAGACGGCGCTGGCGAATTCACTGTTTGAGCGATCTGAGGGCCTGCCCCTTTACGTTGCCGAGGCGCTCGCTGCGCCGGGCCGGGCGGACGGGGGCATGCCAGACGGGGTCGTCGCCCTGCTTGGTGCACGGATTGACGCTACCGGCGCGATCGCCGGCCAGGTCCTCTCAGCCGCGGCCGTGATCGGTCGGTCGTTCGATCTCAACACGGTGCAGGCGGCCAGCGGCCGGACCGACACCGAGACTGTCGACGGCCTTGACGAGCTGGTCCGACGGCGTCTGATCCGCGAAGGAGCCTTAGACAACCACGAGGATGTTCGCTACGACTTCACGCATGGCCGGCTCCGGGACGTGGCCTACGAACGGCTAAGCCTGGCTCGTCGGCGGTTGCTCCACGCCCGCGTGGCAGACGCGTTGGCACGCTCCGCCAGCGGATCCGGGGTCGGCCGCTGGTCTGCCATCGCCCACCATCAGGCACTGGCGGGTCGGTCGAATCAGGCCGCCGAGGCACATCGGCAAGCAGGCGATGCTGCCCGATCGGTATTTGCCAACGCAGAGGCACGCGAGCATCTGGAGGCTGCGCTAGCTCTTGGACACCCGGCGGTCGCCGAGCTTCACGAAGCACTCGGCGAAGTGCTCACGCTCCTTGGTGACTACGACGGCGCCCTCGCCCACCTGGAAACCGCCCGGGGCCTCACCGGCCCTGAGCACGAGGCGCGGCTCGATCACCGCCTCGCGATGGTCCTTGCGCGCACCGGGGATCGCGCTCGGGCAGATCGCTATCTGGTCGCCGCGCTGGTCGCGCTGGGCCCTGGAGGCGATCTTGGGTCCCGAGCGGAGATCCTGGTCGATCGTAGCGGGATTGCGCAGCGTGATGGCGACCCGCAAAGGGCCGAGGCGTTCGCCCGCGAGGCGCTCAGTTTGGTGGAAGCGGCAGAAGATCCAACAGCAATAGCGCGGGCCCAAGACCTTCTGGGCATCGTGGCTCGCAGCCGAGGCGATCTGACTGCAGCTCGTCAACATCTAGAAAGCGCGATCGCCGCAGCCGATCGGGCGGACGATCTGCCCCCGAGCCGCCGGAAGGACGCGCGCGCGACGACCGACCCGGGCGTGAGGATTGCGGCGCTCAACACGCTCGCCCTCGTCTGCGCCGACGCAGGAGATCGCATCCGGGCGATCGAGCTGACCCGCGACGCGCTCCGTCGCTGTGAGCGCCAGGGAGATCGGCACCGGCAGGCTGCCCTCGAGAACAACCTCGCCGACTTGCTTCACGCGGAAGGCCGAGGCGACGAGGCCATGGTTCACCTCAAGCGCGCAGTCGCTTTGTTCGCCGAGATCGGTGGACGCCCCGGCGACCTGCAACCCGAAATCTGGAAGCTCGTCGAGTGGTGACGCAGGGGTGAACGAGTGGACCGCCAGGAATGCCGATGGATCATCGAGGGACGGCGGGCCTTCGGGATCGCGACGAGCTGGGTGTCGGGAAGCTGGCGCCATCGACCTCCAGAGAGTTGGAGGGGGGTCCCGTCGTGACAACCTGATCTCGGATGGGACCAGATCGGTCGCGTTCAATCAAGTCCAATGGCGCCCACGGCGCGCGGCGGCGGGTCCTACCGCATGCAGGACCTCGTGGTGATGGTTCCGTGCGAAGCCATGGGTTGAACTGGCCGGATGAGCCGACTGGCGACGGGGCAGGTCCGTCCCTCAACCGAATATCCGGCAGGCGTGCTGGAGGGACTACTCCTTGATCGGATGAACGACGCCGCGTTTGCGACTGATCTGGACAACCGGGTCACGTTCTGGGCGGAGTCGGCGGAGCGACTGTTCGGGATCACCCGCGACAAGGCGATCGGTCGACCCTTCGGAGATCTGCTGCCGTTCGAGATCGCCTCGACCACCGAGCATGACTTCCTCGCGACCCTGGCCGCTGGGCAGCCCTGGCGTGGTGAGGGCAGCGTCCGGCTCCGCGACGGCTCGGAGATGTGGATCGAGTCGACGATCAGTCCGATCCGCATCAACGGCGTGGTTGTCGGCAGCGTCTCGGTCAGTCGCGACATGACGGCCCAGCGCGCCGAGGCGGCCGCCCGGATGGCCGTCGAGCGGTCGCTGCGCGAGAGCGAGCAGCAGTTCCGCGAGGCCTTCGACTACGCCTCGATCGGGATGGCCCTCGTCGGTCTCGACGGTCGCTGGCTCAAGGTGAACCGGGCGCTCGTTCGGCTGCTCGGCTACAGCGAAGAAGAGCTCCTCGAACGCACGTTCCAGGATCTCACGCACCCCGACGATCTCGCCGCCGACCTTCACCAGGTCGCGGCGATGTTGGCGGGCACGATCTCGAGCTATCGAATGGACAAGCGCTATCGCCACAAGGATGGCAGCGTCGTCCATGCGTCCCTCGCGGTCTCGCTCGCCCGGGACGACGATGGACGGCCCCGTCACTTCGTGTCGCAAGTCGAGGACCGCTCGGCCCAGATCGACCTCGATCTCGAGTCGCGCGTTCGAGTCGCCCTCACGGAGTGCCTCACCGGGATGCCCGCTGGGGCCACCCCCGAAGAGTCGGCCCAGGCCGTCTGCGATGAGCTCGCGACCCTGCCCTGGGTTGACTTCACCGCGGTTGCGGCGTTCGTCGACGTGTCCGATGCGGTCATCCTGGCCAACACCGTTCCGGCCGGGTTCCCGACGTGCCCGGGTGACCATCTTTCGATTGAGCGGGCGAGCTACCTCCAGCGGCGCGCCCTCGATGGTCCGTGGGCTGAATACGCGGGTGCAGCCGGTGAAGACGAGTTTCCCCTGGCCGCCGAGTTCGGCCTCGAGGCCCTGGCCTATGGACCGATCGGCAACGTGGACTCGGCGCTGGGGGTCCTCATCGTCGGGACGAGCCAGGCGGACTTTGCGCGGACCCTCGTGGAGAAGATGCCGGGCATGGTTGCCTTCACGACCACCTCGAGCGCGCTCCTAGCCGAGCGCCTCCAGGGCCGGCGTCGTCAGGTGGACGCGCGGCGAACTCTCGAACGGACCCTGTCCAGCCGCGCCTTCAAGCCGGTGTTCCAGCCGATCGTCGACCTCACGACCCGCGCCATCGTCGCCTACGAGGCATTGACCCGCTTCGAGTCAGGCCAACGACCGGACCTGTGCTTCGCCGCGGCCTGGGCAGTCGGCCTGGGCCCGGAGCTGGAACTCGCGACGTTGACGGCCGCGATCACTGCGGCCCGATCGCTGCCCGCCGGCACCTGGCTCAACCTGAACGTCTCACCGCGCCTGCTCGATCAGCCGGACCCCCTGCGCGACCTGCTCTGGACGGCCGACCGGGCGATCGTCCTCGAGGTCACCGAGCACGAGCCGGTCGCAAACTACAAGCTGCTGCGCGAGGCGATCCGGGGCCTCGGGGGGGACGTCCGCCTGGCGGTTGATGACGCCGGGGCCGGGGTGGCCAACTTTGGCCACATCATCGAACTCCAGCCTGACTTCGTGAAGCTCGATATCAGCCTGGTCCGACGGGTGAACGCCAATCTGGGCCGCCAGGCCCTCGTCGTGGCGATGAACCATTTTGCCCGGACGTCCGGTTGCCGCCTCATCGCGGAGGGCGTTGAGACCGAGCCGGAAGCGGCAACCCTGCTGGCGCTCGGCGTCGAATACGCCCAGGGCTATCTCTTCGGGCGCCCCGGCCCGGTGGAAGCAGAATGAAGCGATCACGAGCCGGGCAAGCCGTAACACCACGACGGTGGGCGGGGGGCCCGCGAGCCGCCCTAGGAACCGGGGGCGGTGCCGCCGGGGGTCCGGCGGATCGACAGCGCGATGAGCAGCACGCCCAGCACGATCAGGCCGGCGGGCCAGTACCGGTCGAGATCGAACTGCGGAGCGAACGTCCGGATGAGGAAGTATGAGCCCAGCCCGACGAGGATCAGGCCCGCGATCATCCCGCCGGCCCCCGGGCGATCCGAGCTGAGGCCGCGTTCGGCCCGCCGTGCGGCACGTCGGGCGTCCCGCGCGGCCCGCCGGCCCAGCGGCCCCGAATCGCCTGGCCAGCCCGACCCGGCCGGAGGTGAGCCACCGGCGCCCGGTGCGGCGAAGCCTGGCTCTGAGCTGGGATGGGGGCCCGGATCGACCCGGGCCGTGGGTCCCATGGCGGGGGCCGAAGAACCCGTGCCGGGTACCCCGCCGGCCGGCGGCCCAACTGGTCCCGGCGCGGGGTCGCCCGGTGGCGACCAGCTCGTCGACCAGCCGGTCGAACCCGCGGCAGGCCAACCGCCGCCGACGCCGATGGGCTCCTCGGGCACGACGATCGCCATGACGATGTAGATCAGCAGGAAGATGCCGCCCGAGAGGAGGGTCAGGATCGCCCAGCCGACCCGGACGAACGAGGGATCGAGATCGAACCGGTCGGCCAGGCCGCCCGCGACACCGGCCAGCATTCGATCGGAACGGGAACGGTACAAGCGGTCGTTCACCGGCAGCCTCCAATGGGGTTGAGCTCGACGCTTCCCGCATTGACCGTCGCCTGCAGGTCGATCTTGGTGACGGCCGTTGCATAGTCGGGGCTTGTCCAGGTATCGCCGGTCTGGCTGAGCCCCTTGGCATCGAAGTTATTGCCCGAGAATGCCCCGCTCGTCTCGAACCGCAGTCCCGCCCCGGGCGGTGCGCAGAACCCGACGTGACCCGCGTTGACGGTAACCGATCCGCTCATCGAGATCGAGGGCAGGGCCACCAGGACGTCGCCGGCATTGACCGTTGCCTCGAATGAGCCGACCGACGCGCTGTTCGATAGATCGATCCGAACCGAGCCCGCGTTGCCGGTCAGGGCCAGACTGGTGAGCCGGGCACCGGCCAGGTTCAGCCCGGCCGTGCCCGCGTTCATCGTCAGCGACAGGTCGAGGTTCGGATCGGTCGGAAGCTGGAGGTGCCAGTCGGACCGGGCGGCGCCGAAGCTGAAGAAGTCGCTGCCGTGGGCGTTCGCGATCGTGAGGGTCGTGGCACTCGAGCTGACCACGGGACGCCGGTCGGCATCACCACTGCCCGAGAACGTCCAGCCCGATCCGGTGGTGGTGGTCAGTGCTGCGCTCCCACAGTTGATCGTCAAATCGATCGATGCCGAGGTGGCGAACGTGCCGCTGCTGGTCGGGAACGCGGTGGCCGAGTTCCCACCGCCGGCGCAGCCGATCGCCCCGATCCCGCCGGTGAGGGCACCGCCGATGATCAGGCCGAGCGTGACCGCGATGAGCAGTCCACCGACGAGCTGGAATGGGCTCCGGGCGAGGAGAATCCCGAGCCCGGCCGCAATGAGAAAGACCGGCCACAGCCGCCAGGCGTCGCCGACGGTTGTCTGATCCAGCCAGCCCAGCTGGACGGCCAACGGAATCGCGCCGAGCGCGATGAAGAACACGCCCCAATCGAAGAACCGACGCTCGATGCGCATCCCGATCCTTTCACGCTGGCGGCCCGCGCCCGAAGCCACCAAGAGTCTGGACTGTCCGGGGCGTGGGGGCGCGGTCGCCTCAGGCTCGGCCGGCCCGGGCAGACCGACCGTCGTTCAATCATCGACCGCCGCACGATGACCAGATATCGTGCGGGGCGAGCCCGACGGAGCCTAGAGATCCGCGACGGCCGGGATCACTTCGCGTCCCATGATCTCGAGCGGGGTGATCCGGTCGACGCCGACCACCCAGCCAAGGACCGTCTGGACGCCCATGCCGGCCAGCCATCGAAGCTGTTGGACGACTGCACCAGCCTTGGCCCCGTCTTCGCCCACGTCGAAGCCGAACGGCACGGTCTTCTCGATCGCCTCGTAGTCGCGCTGCTCGGTATCGCACAGTTGACGCAGGAGGTCGAGCTGGCGCGGGATGTCCGGGCCCGGCCGCAGGTTGCAGGCATCCGCATAGCGAGCGACGAGGGGCAGGGTCCGCCGCTCACCACTGCCGGCGATGAGGATCGGAGGATGCGGGCGGGTCAAGCTCTGGGGCGCATTGAGCGGGCGCTCGAGCTGGACGTGGGCCCCATGGAACGGCCGCTCGTCGCCGCGCTCGCCGGCCCACATCGCTAGACACGCCTGGACGGTCTCCTCGAGGAGGTCGAACCGCTCAGGAAGTGGCGGGAACGCCAGCCCCAGGCCGGCAGCCTCTTCGGGATAGTCACCGGCCCCGATCCCGAGCATGGCCCGACCACCGGAGAGCACGTCGAGCGTCGTGACCGTTTTCGCTAGCAGGCCGGCCGATCGGAAGCTGACCGCCGTGGCCAAGGTGAGCAGACGGACTCGCTTGGTATGTGCCGCGATGAAGCCCAGCGTCGTGTAGGCCTCGAGCTGGCTTTCGGTCGGGCCGCCCATGATCGGGTGTTGCCAGAGATGGTCCGCCACGTCGATCGTCTCGAAGCCAGCCGCCTCGGCGGCTTCGCAGACTTCCGTGAGAGTCGAGCCGAGACGCTCGGCGCCGCCGGCCCACGAGGTTGCCGGAAGGTGCAGACCGAGCTTCATCGGGCGCCGCCGTTCGGTCCGTCTGAGCTTCGATCCGCACCCGACTCCGCTGGTATGGGCTGCGCCGTGGCTGAGTCCGACGCCGTCCGACCCGCGATCGATCCGAGGATCGCCGCAGCTCCAAGGTTGGCGGGATCGAGCAGCGCTCACTTCTCTATGGCCTTCTTCGAGAAGGACAAGGGTCTGGTGGGAGGCCGCTCCGGCGGCCCATTTCCATAGCGGGTCGTCAAGCGACCAGAAGCGTAGTGGGGCCTGCCGGGGCGAAGGGTTCGTTCTTGGTGAGGATGTGCCAGATGGCTTCGGCGAGCTTGCGGGCGAGATCGATCCGGGCGACCTTCGCGCCGCGCTGCCGGCCGAGGCGCCCCTGTTTGGCGGCGAGCGGGGCAATGCCCTTGACCTTGGCCGCGTCGGAGGGCTGCATCCTGCTGGGCGGGTGACCACGTCCGGCTACGACACTCGTTCGACGCCGGTCCGCTCGGCGCTTACGGCCGCCAACGGCTCGCAAGAAGAACCTCGAAGGCCACGGCCTGCCAGGGCCGGTCAGGCTCGGAACTCCCACCGACGTGACCATGCTGTCTGCGATAGACCTCCGTCCTCGAGGTCGGCTGGTTCTCCTAGTCGCTCTCTTGGCTCTTGAGCGGCTGCCAAGCGGCCGCGCCGACGCAAACTGCCAGGACCTGGCCTCGATCGCGGGCTACCGGGCGGGGGTCTACGTCCTCCGGTTGACTCGAGGCGGGACGGTACTGGCGGAAGGCCGCTTCACTCTCGTCTGACGAACCGCCGGGCTAGCACTACGACCACTCGCAGCGGGCTGCGACCGATGTCCTCCACGCGCCATTTGGTCATCGTGTCGCCGAATGGATTTGAACCGCCGCGTCCCACGCCTGCGATTGTGATCTCCGAACGGGTCACGGCTCGGCTGCTCGGTATCGCGTAAGAGTCCCTACGAGCGGCCTGAGCCGCGATCACCCGGTGATCAGTACCAGGACGAGGCAGCCGTAGGCGACGAACCGTTCGACGGCCCATCAGCACAATGGTCAGACGCCGATCGGCTCGCGCACCAGGACCACGGTCACCCGTCCGAGGCTTGGGTCCTCGAAGATGACGAGGAGCTTGGCAAGCCGGGTCGGAACGCCGATCCGTTTCCGAAGGGATGCATCCTCGTATGGCAAGACATGCTCGCGGGCGCGCCGGAGGGCCTCGTCGAGATCGGCCACGATCTTCTGGCTGCCGACCACGAGGATGACCCGCCCGGCGCCACTGGCGTACGGGCCGATCTGGCTGGCCGAGTAGGACACGACCACCAGGGCACCGTCGTCGGTGATCGCCTGGACGCTCCCGAGCATGAAGTCGGGAGCCGCAACCAGCTTGCGGATCTCCCGAGCCTGCGTCGCCCGATCCATCACGAGGTAGCGGGGACGCAGGGCGTCGTAGCGTCCCTCAGCGAGCAGCTCTTGGGTGAGCCCGATCTCCTCGAGCGTCCGTGACGTGCCCCAATGGACCTCGGCGCCCTCGGGGAGCATCGAGAGGACGCGCTCCCGGGCCTCGGCGCCCGTCCCGACGACGATGGCCTCGATGTTGTGGCGGCCGAGGGCCTCAGCCACCCGATCGATCCGCTCGGGCGATGCGGCTGCCGTGAATGGCGGCTCGATCGTCGGGTTGGTCACCAAGCTTCTCCTCATGTTCATTCGAGCGACTCTCGCGTAAGATGTCCTCATTCACATCATCACACACGAGATACTGAATGTCTACACTGTCTCATCTGGAACCGACCCAGGCCGCGGTGCCCGATGGGGCGGAGGTGGCCGACGCCATGGCCGACTTCTTCTCCACCTTCCGGCGCTGGATACGAACGCTGATCGGCGACGCCTCGAGCTATGCGCGCATGCGGCTGCTGTGCGAGCTGCATAGGGACGGACCGCAGCGGATGGCGGATCTGGCGTCGGCTCTCGACGTCACGCCTCGAAACGTTACGACGCTCGTGGACGGCCTCGAACGCGAAGGAATCGTTCAACGGCGACCACACCCGACCGACCGCAGGGCCACGGTGATCGAGTTGACCGACTCCGCCCACGGTGCCGTGAACCGATCGATGGAGCACGAGGCCGCGATCGGAGAGCTGTTCGAGAAACTGGCGCCGGCCGACCGAGCGACGCTGATCCGACTCATCGGGAACCTGGAGAGTCGGATGGGACCAGATGCCGGGCTCGCTGCTCCCTAGGTGGAGCCAAGCACGGCCGAACCCTCGGTCGGAAGGCGGATTGGATTTGAAGCGCCGGGTCCCACACCACGGATCGTCGTGCCGGAATGGATCGCCGCGGCGCTCGATGACGCGGCCTGGCTTGAACAGCCAAGGTACTGGCAGCTCACCGGGCGTGAGCGATGAATGCCCAAGTACCTTCCCCCGAAAGTCAGC
>PLZO01000112.1 GCA_003152165.1 Chloroflexota bacterium | reverse complement strand
GCGTTGCCCGAAGACCCGCCCGGAAAAGCACCTGTGTATCGACGATCAGGATCGTTGCGGGCTGAGATGCGGTCATCGAAGCACACCTGCGGCTCCGTACCGGACGCTCGCCTCCGTTGAGGGACGGCCTTGCCGCGTCGCCAGTCGGTTCATCGCGCCAGTTCAACCCCTCGGTGCGCCCGGAACCATCACCACGAGGTCCTGCGTCCGGTAGGACCCACTGCGATTACCCGGTTGCGCGCACGCCGAGTTGCGGACGAGGCCACGTGGAACGCAGGCGGCTCGCCCACACCATCCGTTTCTGTGAGGAGGGCCTCGCCGTCAATGGCCAGGGTTCCCGGTGATCGAGCCCGGGGCCGGGTCAGGGACCGGCGGGTTGCTGTGTGGATCGAGCAGCGCCCAGCTTTCGAAGGCCCAGCCCTGTGCACCCGGGCGAGCTCTCAACGAAGGCAACGTCGGGCTGCTCGGCGAGCTCTAGGCATCGGACTTCGTCAACCGCAGCCAACGGTCACGACCGGGTGATGGAGCATTTAGGGTGTCGCCGACCAGCTGGGCATGATGGTCCAGCTCGGCGTCATCCCCGCCCCCGGATAGGTCCCGTCGCAGTCGTAGTCTGACCGACTGAACGCCTGATCTGAGGCACCGTGTCGCCACGCGAGGAGCCTCAGATAGCGCCTCATCCAGCTCTCGGAGCCCGTTGCTGCTCATGTCTTGGGGGCGCTGGTACGCGCCGATGGCGGCGGCGTCAGCCCGGATCCGCGGCGGCGTCTGCCACCAACGTGGCGCCATCGGCTGACGGGAGGGCGTCGACCGGAGCCGACCCCGGCGAAGCGGTCGCGGCACGGCGACGCCGACGCTTCGTCGTCGGGTTGCGCATCGCGGGCCACCAATCGCACGTGCACAAACCGCGCGGGCAGCCCGCATGGGGCAGGCGCGGCGTGCGCAGCTCGTCGGCGATCCGGAAGACCCGCTCGTTGTCGGCGCGACAGGCGGGGCAGCACGACGCCCCGACCAGCTCCGCTTCGCGCGAGACCGCCGCGAGCGCCCGGAGCGTCGCCGCGACGCCCTCCCGGTAGAGCGTGACGATCTCGTCCGCGGGCGGCGGGCTGGCGCCGGCCTCCTCGAAGAGCGCCGCGGCTTGCCGCCGCCGGATCCGCGCCACATCCTCCCAGTGCTTGTCGCGTCGGGCGGTTCGGACGGCGCCCTCCGCGGCGACCAGGTAGAGGGTCCGCGAGGATTGGACGGCCGCGGCCGTCAGCGGCGCGGCCGCCACCCGCCGCCGGCGGTCGGCCGGCGCGCCGGCAAGGCGCGCGAGGTGGAGCCAGCGATGTCGCTCGCGGGTCCAGGTCAATTCGTCGATTGCGTGCTGGCGCTCCGCCTCGAAGACCTCGACCGCCGCCTCGGTCAGGTAGATCGCCCGGCCTTCCGCGTGCCGGACCACGATTCGGCGGCGGCAGCGCGGGCACAGCCGCGTGTGGTCCGGGGGCGGGTCAAGGACGACCCCGCAGTTCGGACAGGCCACTCGGGTGACGGGCGCGGGTGCGGGGGGCTGCGGCGGGGGCGGCGCGACCTCCACCGGCACCGCGACGTTCTTGTCGGAGCGGTCCAGGCCCAGAAGCCACCGAAGGAAGGCGATCTGGACCACCTCGGTTCGTTGGCGCGCGCGGCCGGGNNTCAGGGTACTCCGGCGCCCAGCCCTGATCTCGGGGTGCCGCGCGGTGCGCGCGTCCGGGCATCCGCGGCGCCCGCTCGAGTCGACCGTGACGCCGGTGCGTGTCTGAACCGGGATCCAGCCGGGTCGGTCGTGATCAGGCGGTGGGCACCGGTTCGTTCGGGGCGCCTCGCGGCTCCTTCTCCGGGCGCCGCCGCAGGTACCGGCGCATCGTCGTCCGGTGACGCGCCGCGAGGTCCCAGCCGCAGCGACAGAGGCCTCTCGGGCATCCCTCGTGCGGAAGCCGCGGCATGCGCAGCTGCTGGGCGATCCGGAAGGTCTGCCGATCGTCCGCCCGGCAGATGTCGCAACAGGACGCGCTCACCAGCTCCGCGTCACGGGACATCTCCGCGATCCCGCGCAGCTCGGCCGCCACGCCCTCGCGGAACAACCCGATGAGCGCCGCCGGAGGCGGCAGCGGCGAGCCGGCGACGCGGTACAGTACCGTCGCCTGTTCGCGCCGGATGCGGGCGGCCTTCTCCCACTCGCGGTCGTGTTGCGCGGCCCTGAAGGCGCGGTTGCAGGTCGTGATGTAGAAGGCCTGGGCGGTGACCACCACGTCCTCGGAGAGCCGTGCGGCGGCCAGGTGCGCAAGGCGCTCGGCCGGCGCGCCGGCCACGGCCGCCAGCCGGAGCCAACGCTCCCGCTCCCGGGTCAGCCGCACGGAGGCGGCGGCGCGGCGCCGCTCGGCTTCGAATACCGGGAGCGCGGCCTCGGTCAGGTAGACCGCCCGCCCCTCGACGCGCTTCACGATGATCCGCTGGCGGCAGCGTTCGCAGCGCCGGCTGGACCCTGGAGCGGGCTGCAGGAGCCCGGCGCAGTACGGGCAAAACGCCGTGGGCACGGGTGCGACCCGGGCCTTTGTCCTGGTCGTGCGGCTGGCGGGCGAGCGCCCGGCCGCGGAGCGGGCCGGCCTGGCGCGATTGGAGCCTCGGCGCGCAGGGCCCCTCGGTACCACCGGCTCCGGTGCGGGGGCGGCGACGAGGCCTCCGACCTGGGGTAACTGCCAGCTGTCGTCGCCCACGTTGTCCCCCGGTTGGGCCATCACGCCGACGAGATGGACCTGGCCGATCTCCGTCTCGACGCCGACAACGTCGTCGCCGTCGCCCAGCACGATGATCGGGGGATGACGGCCGCCGGGCCCCGGTCCGGGCCCGAGGACCGCCGTCGAGGGCATTTCGCCAGGCTCGGCGCCGTCCTCGACCACGTCCGGCGAGGGGTCTTCGGCCAACGGAGTCTCGGCGAGCCCCGCGGCTCCGAACAGATCCGCGAGCCGCATGGCCGTCCGGGCGTGGGCGAGTTCCCACTCCTCTTCGGGGATCTTCGGTTTCCCGTGCAGGAAACCTCGCATCTTCGGCATGCCGCGCTCTCCTCGCGCCCGGGCTACCGGGAATCCGGGGCATCGAGGCCCGGGCGAGCCACCGGCCGCTCCGTTCTTGAACGAAGAGGGTACTCCATACCTACCCTCTCTCGCCTAGACCCTCATCTTCTTCCCGGTGCACCCGCGCACCTTGGGGCGGACGGCGGCGGCTATCTAGGACAGGCGGAGCTCAGGCGCCTGCGATGTCGCCGGACGGTTGCGCCACGGCCTTGGATACCGGGTTCAGCAGGGCACGGGTTGGCGGGTCCAGACCGCCGGATCAGCCCGGGTCATCCGCGGATCCGGGCCTAGAGGACGCCGCGCCCACGGACCATGCCCGGCTGCAGCTCGGTCGCCGCGACGATGTGGCGACGGTTGACCAGGGCGAAGGCGTATCGGGAGATGACCCGGCGATCGGCCAGCGAGCGGGTCCGGACGTCGGTCAGCGGGATCCACATCGGGCTGCGCGACTCGATGAAGCCGGACAAGAGCGCCTCTGGGTTTAGATGGACCTCGCCGGTGAGAGTGTGACCGGGAGTCACGACAATGAGATGGAAGGCCCGCTTCTGCTGGAAGTCCAGTCCCGCGGTCGCGCGCTCATCGACGTCGGTCACCTGCCCGATCAGCGTCAATTCCTCCGGGTTCACCCAGATGCTGGGCGAGGTCACTTTCGTCGGGTCGCCGTTGCGGCGCAGGACGGTGACATCGCGGAGCTGGATCAGTCCCTCGTAGCTGTTGATGAAGTCGGACAGCCGACGGTGGAAGCCGATGATCAACGTCCCCGAGAGTCGGAGATGCTGGCCCACGAGCTCAAGGGGGAGCCCCTCGGCTCCCGCCGTGGGTGGTGCCGGCGCGACCGCACCGATGACGAGGGCTTCGAGATGCGTCGCCGCATCTCCGTCCACGATGTCGGCGTCGAAGGCCCGGTCGCGCTCGACCTGTGGTTGCTCGGTCATGGCAAGGCTCCGTCCTGGGGGAGTGGCGGCGACGCTCGGGACCCGCCGCCCCGAAGATACGCCCCGCCGCCGCGGACGCACCACCGATCACCTTACCGTTTTGGGCTGCTTATCGTTGCCTCGGACGAGGCAGCCGCGGTGCCCTAAGCCGATCGACGCCGCGCTCGAGAAGGTCTGCGCCGAGGATATCGGAGGATGTTCCCGACGCGGTCGCCAAACGCCAGACCGGAGTTCCAGTCCTCGCGTTATGCCCAGAGATCGACCTGTCCGCCGAGGTGCTCAGTCAGCTGCTTGAGCCAGTGAGCGCCTCAGCGGCGGCCGAATCCACGTTTGCGGGGCGGCGCGGCGGTCGCGGTCGCCTTTTGAGCGCGAGACGCGAGCAGCACTTCGATCTCCGCCCGGAACGCCCGCCCGATTGGGGCCCGGGCAAGCCATTCGAGAAAGTCCGGATCGTGTCGAAGGATCTGGCCGAATGACCAGCCGGCATACCTGCCGAAGTCGAGGACCGTACCCGAAGCTGGGCCCGGGGGCCGTCCGGCCACGGACGTCCAGCTCGGCTCCGCCGCCCGGGGAGCCGGCGCCGAATGTCCCATCGAGACGACGGCTCGTCCGCGGTCGTACGCCTCGCGCGCGTGCGGATCGCCGAGGACTGCCCAAGCCTCGTTGATCGCCATCATCCGCTCCTCGGACCCACCGGGGACGTCAGGGTGATACTTGCGCGCCAGGCTCCGGTGCGCCGCCTTGATCACCTCGGGCTCCGCTCGAGGATCGACCTGGAGGATTCGGTAGAAGTCGATGATCTCCAACATCACTCCGATCCTAGCCGCGCATCAACGCAGGCCGGAAGCACCAAGGCGTCAGGGATCAGTTTGTACCTTCTGGTACTACCGCCGCGGCGGAACCTCGGCCACGGTCGACGACGGAGATCGGAAAGAGGGGGCGGGCGCTCCACTGCATCGACCCCGGTCACGCCGTGGCGGACCCGTCTGCCGATTCGCGGGCACGACCACGCTCCACGTCTCGGCTGCAGCCGGCCGGGCCAGCAGGAACCCCTGGCCGAGCGTGACCCCGAGACTCCTGACCATCGCGAGCTCGGCATCCGTCTCGATACCTTCGGCGATGACCTGACAGCCCGCCGACGCGGCGAAGTGGACGAAACCCGCGACGACAGCCTGGCGGGCCACATCCTCATCGACGCCCCGGACGAGACCTATGTCGTCTTGACGAAGTCGGGCCGGAGTTCCACGAGGTGGTTGAAATTCGCGACCCCAGCTCCGGCGTCGTCGACGGCGAGTCGAACGTCGGCGCCTAGACGGAGGATTGCCGCGCGCAGTTGGGCGTACTCGGTAATGGCGTCCTGTTCGGTGATCTCCAGAACCACCGGTCGGTGTCCAGACCGTTCGGTCCGCGCAGATTCCAAGTTCGGACTGATCCAGCCGGCCGGAGGCGTATCATCTCGAGCAGTCGGTCGGCGTGCGCGACTGCCTCGACGCAGGTTGACGATGGCGTCCGACCGACGCGTGGTTCAAACCGGCCGGCGGCAACCCCGCGCGTACGTCTGGCTTACGACGCGATCACTGCCAGCTACGGGGCTGCCTTCGCCGCGAGCTGCTAGAGGGACCGCCATCAAGGGGGCGCTGCGACCGGCGGCAATTCCTGTTCAGCCGGCTCATCCATCGAGGTAGCTGGCCGGGCCCGAAGGCCGCCGCCGCCGCTCGCGCCCCGGCCGGGGCGCGAGCTGACCCGCAAGCCCGGGTAGACAAGCCCGGGTAGAATTGTCGGTGGGTCGTCTGGCCCAGGACGAGCAGGACCCGGATTGGCCGCGGTGACTCGGTGCTCGGGCTCGAGACGACAGAAGGAGCCTTACAGACCGAGGCGATCGCACTCCGGACTCCCGGACATCTCTCTACTCCCGGACGCCCCAGTCGCTCCGCCGCCAGCACACGGTTCGCGCAGCGATCCGCGGATCTGGTACGGATCGACGGGGCGCGGATGACACCCGAGCCGCGCGCTGCGGCTCGCGCGGTTCTGGAACACCCTGACCCCCTGGTCCTGGTCGACGCCGCGCTCCGCACCACCTTGGGCGGCGACATCCGGCCGCCAATGATCACGTACTTGGCAGCCACCACGCGGCTGCTGGAGCTTCGGCCGGGCACGATGCCTTGTCACGCGCTGGTGCAGGGGCCCCCGTCAGTCGGCAAGACGGCCACGCTCACCGCGGTGCGACGGCTGCTCCCTCTCGAGGCCGTGGTCGTCATCGAGGCGGGCTCGCCTCATGTGCTGATCTATGGGAATTCGACCTGCGCCACAAGGCCCTGTTCGTCGGCGAGGCCGACAGCCTGCCGGCGGGCGAGGACAATCCGGCCGCGAGCGCGATCCGCAACCTCCTGACGGATGGGTATCTCCACTACCAGGTCGTCGTGCCCGCCCGTGCGACGGCGAGATTCGTCGTCCGATCCATCGAGAAGGCCGGGCCAACCGCCCTGATCACGACGGCCACACGCCCACTCGGGGAGCAGCTCATGTCGCGGTTGTTTGTGATCGAGCTGCCGGACGAGCATCGACAGCTTCAGGCTGTCCTCGCGGCGCAGGCGCGCCTCGAAGTCGACGGCGTGCCGCCGGCAGATCCCAGCCTGGTGGCATTCCAAGCCTTCCTGCAGGAGCTCGCGCCGATCTCCGTTTCCGTGCCCTTTGCCCCGCAGCTCGCGGCCGCCCTCGGCAGCGTGCCCATCGGGGCGCGGGTCAGCCGCGACTTCACGAAGCTGCTGAACCTGGTAAAGGCGGTGGCGATCTGCCGGATCGGCCAGCGGGACCGCGACGAGCGCGGCCGTGTGATCGCGACGCGCGACGACTATGACACCGTGCGCGACCTGGCCGGCGACATGTACGCGAGAGGCACAGACGACGTCGGGCGGCCCATCCGCGAGGCCGTGCGCGCCATCGCCGAGCTGCCAGCGCTCCTGAAACCCGGCATGCCGGTCACGGTTGACCTGGTCGCCCGCTACCTCGGCGTGCACAAGTCGA
This sequence comes from Chloroflexota bacterium, assembly GCA_003152165.1. GTDB lineage: Bacteria > Chloroflexota > Limnocylindria > Limnocylindrales > CSP1-4 > Palsa-1033. The sequence goes on along the minus strand of PLZO01000112.1, from coordinate 15,030 downwards.
CCGCGAGCCGGCGCGTCGCGGACGCGGAACGCGAGGGATGGCTGGTCAATCGGGAAACGCGCCGCGGGCGCCCAGCCAACCTGGCACTGGGAAACACACTCCAGGCCGAGGCCGGGCTTCCCGACCTGCAGGCCGAGGCCAGGCTTCCCGACCTGCGATTGTGGGGGGATGCCCATCCGCCGGTTAGGCGCGCAACCGTGCAACCGGCCGCGGGGAGGCGGAGCGCCACGACCTCGGCGAGAAGGACGGCGCAGATGCGGCCCACCTCGCTCTTGGACAGCGAGGCGATGCAGATGGCCTCGACCAGAGCTTCGACCGGCGGGTGCTGACCCCGGCGAGATATGCGTCCTGGACGACCACGAGGAGGACCCGCTCGGCCCGGCGCCTGGGCTCGAGGAGCGAGGGGAAGTAGGTCCCGTCACGCAGCCGCGGGATGGTCCAGCTCGACCGTGCGCCACTGCCAAGAGAATCCCAGGCCGGCTGCCAGCGCGCGCACGGGGCAGCTGGCTTTCACCGGCACCACTCGCCAGGCTCCGTCGGCGAGGGTCGTGCTGCACGTCGATCACGTCGTGCCTCTGGCGGCAGGCGGAGCGACGACTGAGGACAACCTGCTCACCGCCTGCGAGGAGTGCAACCTCGGCAAGGCCACCCGGGCCGTCCTGCCGGTCAAGAGCCGGGTCGCTCGTGCCGTAGACCTTCGTCGCCGGGCTCGGGCTGACTGAGGCCACTCTCCGGCTGAGCGTGAACAGGACGCTCGGGGTGAACACGAGGTTGTAGTCCGAGCTCAGGGCGAGCGAGCCCTGGGTGATCGCGTACGTCCCGGCGCTCTCACCAGCAACGGAGCGCTGAAGCTGCCGGTGAACGCATCGGTCCCCTGGAGGAGGCCGGTGTACGTGTACGTCAGCGGCCGCGGGGTCAGGATCGGCGCCGCTGGCCCCGGTGGCGCCGTCACGCCAGCGGCGCCGGTGGCGCCTCGGCGGTCTTCGCCCCAACGATCTGTAAGGAGGAAGATGGCGCGAGATGGGCCTGGCCGACCACAGGAGATTCAGTAGGGACGATCATGGCCGGCAACGGGAGCAGGAAAGGCAGTCACCGAGGCAGGATCGACTTCTCGCGGGTGAGCACTCGCCACGCCCTGAGCGAATCGGGCGTCAGCGGTGCGCCCGATGAGCCCGGCGTGTTCTGGCTGTTCAAGGCCGGGGCGCTCATCTTTGTTGGTCACGCCCGGCGCAGCGTCCGAGCCCGTCTGCTCGGCCATGTCCGAGGCGAGCAGGGGTCGTGTACCCTGCGTGCGGATCAGTACCAGTGGGAAACGTGCGGCACGCCAACGGCTCGCGCGCGGACACTGCTGGCGGAGTACGCAACGAGGTCCGGCAAGTTACCGCGCTGCAATGATCGGATGCCCGGATCCTTCGGCATATGCTGGGCGACGGTACGATCCGCGAGCTCCTCGAAGACCACAGGAAGCCGGAGCTCCCGTTCCTGGTTAAGCCCCGCGTTTCCGCAAGCCCAGACGGTCGAAACGGAATCTTCCGGCCCAGGAGAAACTGGTCGGGTGACGCGGCCCGCTGGCCGAGACCTGGTCGTTCGATCGCAGCCGGCGCTGGCTGATCACTGACGCTTAGATCGACGGGTAAATCGTGGGCTGAGTGGAAAACGAGTGGACAACGAGCGAATTGCGTGGACAACCGGCCCGTCAGGGACGGGAGGGCGCCAGGCAGTCCGAGGACTCCGGCGTCGGCGCGCCCATGGCACTCTGTGCTCGACTGGCCCCGTCAAGGGTGCGCGCGTCTGGTGCCCGCGCGGGCAACCGCTCGCGCCGTTCGACGGGCTACCGGACGATGTGAAGCACAAGGCCCGTTGCGCGGGAGGTTCAATGTTCGTCGACGCATTTGCCGTGGCGGAGCATTTCACGTGGCCCGTCGTCATCTCGAGCCGTCGGCCCAATGGCAACGGTCGAGAGCGCAGTGGCGACCTACATCCACAGGTCGCTGTGAGCTTCGACCCTGCGCGATCGGCCTTCATATTGGACCAGCTCCAGCTCGGCCTGTTCCCGATCGAGGGTATCCTGACCCGCCTGATCGCCAGCGCGGGAACTCCGGCGCAGTTCATCGAGACGTCATCCCCCGGCCTCCGCGGCCAAAGCTGGGGCCCGTCCGATCGAGATGGTCTGCCGGGGAGACTACCGAAAGGTATTGATCCTCGCGCGCTCCGTCACTCGCGAGCCCTCGAGAACCTATTGCGTCTGGAAGCTCGTGGCGAGTCGGGCGTTCACTTCGCCTGCGGTCATCTCATGGTCCCGACGATCGCTCCCGCTGCGACGTTCTTCATCGCGCCGGTCGACCTTCTTGTGCATCGAAGTCGGAATCTTCCGCATTGGCGTCGGGAGCTTCGTGATGGTGGCGGTGGTCACAGGGACCTCCAAACGATGCGGGTTCAGGTGCGGCGCGGTAGTCGAGCCGCTACTCGGCGACGGGTTTGTCGATGAGTTGAACGGTGTTGATCGTATGGTATGATCTGGACTATGTCAAGCGACCTGCTCAGCCCCACCTCCTATCTCGTGCTCGGACTGCTGGCCCGCGAAGGGCCCTCGAGCCCGTACGACCTCAAGCAGCTTGTCGCTTCGACCGTGGGTCACTTCTGGACGTTCCCGCATGCGCTCCTCTATGCCGAACCGCCTCGACTGGTGAAGCGCGGCCTCGCGACCGAGACCCAGGAGGAGCGGGGCCGGCGGCGGCGCGTATTCGCGATCACCGAGCCCGGCATGGACGCCCTCCAGGCGTGGCTCGGCCAGCCGTCCCGACAGCCCACAGAGCTGCGCGATCGCGGGCTGTTGCAGCTTTTCTTTGCCGATCTCGGGACGTCCGATGCCCAGCACACGATCGCGCGAGAGCAGCTCGAGGTCCATCGAGCCAAACTCGACGGGTACGAGCAGGATGCAGGCCGCGAGCGCCGGTCGAGCGGTCCAGGCGTCGACAGCCGAACCGTCGAGCACTGGCGCAGCCGGACCCTGACGATGGGTGTGCTCTACGAACGAGCTGCGGTGGACTTCTGGGAGGGCGTCGTTGCCCAGGCGCACTCGGTGGAGCTTGCCTCCGGACGACTTGCCGAGGATGAAGATCGATCCCCGGCGGTGGCGTTCGTCGAGCCGTCGTGACGGTCGACCTTCAACGGTCACCCCCGGCTGCTGATTCGCCAGATCCGAACGGGCCTGCACGGCGTCGGCGTACGCGACGACGCCCGGTTCGAACGGCTCGGGGCCGAGCGTCGCTCGGCATCCTTGTCAGGAGCAATAAGTAACCCCACTTCGGATGGGCTGTTCACGTTCGATTGATCTTGGACGCCCTCCGGGCCCGCGGCGTGGAGGTCGACATCTCCGCCGACTAGGGCAGCGACCGCGGCTCGCTCCAGTCCGCACCAGCACCGGCGGCACTGCTGTCGCTCTCCGTACTGACCGGGCGCAGGTGCGGGACGCGTGATCTCCGTCTTCGCCGGTTGAAGATCGCTCACGAGTGTTTTCGGACCGCTCGAGTTCGACCATGTGCGGGCTCCGGGCGGGCTCGGCGGGTCGTCGAGATCGACAAGCGGGCTGGCGGATCCTGGCCCGATCACCGGTTTCGTTCCGTCGGCCGGGGATGCGCCATATGCCGCACACCAGCGCCTGATCGGCAGGGCCGGCTTGTGCTGTGCATCGGTCGCCAGCTGGACCACCGCAAGCCCTCGATGACCCTCCACGCCCCTGCACCCGAGAGTTCGCTGCGCCCGACGGGAGTCCGGCGTGGCGGCCCCGGCAGACGCGCAAGATGCCTGCACCGAGATGACGGCGGCCCGGCGGTACGGGCACGACAACCGAGCTGCGGTCCTAGACCGAGTTACTGACGTTGCTGAGAATCTTCGAGACCTGGCCGCCCAGGAAGATCAGGGCGAAGATCGCGTCGCCGGCTCAATTGTGCGTTCAGGGTGCGCACGTCAACACCCCGCCGGGTAGGGCGGCACCGTGCACTGGGCATCGAGCGCGACGATCCCGATCTCACGCAGGGTCGGATACTGGATGTGGACGGTCGCGGCCACGAAGCTTGAGTAGGTGGTCGACCACGTGACCAGCTGGCCCACGAACTGCGCGGGATTGAAGAATAGGCTCAAGAAGCTCCCGTTGATGACGACGTCGTCGGTCGGCGCGTAGATCACCCCACCGAACTGGGTCTGGGAGCCAGTATCTGCTGTGATGTTCAGGCTGCTGCGGGTCACGCAGCCGGCCTTGGGCGTCTTCCCGTCAGCCTGGAAGCAGGCCGGATTCCGCTCGACCTCGATCGTGAGCGGGAAGTTCTGGGGGGCCGCAACCTTCATCGGATTGCCGCTCGGGTCAAGCGTCGGCGGTGGCAGGCAGGTCGTCGTGTCGACCACATTGGCGCAGCCAGCGATCCAGTTCAACGAGACTTGGTTGGCGACCCCAAAGTTGCTGTACGCGGTGATGTTGATGTTCTGAGTAGCCGGCACCACGAGCACCACGCCCGGAGGGACTGGCCCGGTTAGGCCCGGGAGGAGGCCAGCGCCGCCGATGAGGTTGCCTTCGTTGAGGGTGAAGCCGTTCTTGAAGTAGTACACCCCGGACTCAAAGTAATTGTTGCCGCTGGACAGGTTGGCATTGTTGTCGCCAGGGCAAGACGGGTAACAGAGGCTCAGGGCGGTCGCGTATACGCCCGGCTTGAAGCACGTCCAGAACCCGGCGCCTTGGGGCGTCGTGCCGGGTATAGATGTCGGGCAACTGGTCGAACCCTGTTGGGCGGTGATCGCTGACGCATTCTTGCCCAGGACCTGGCCATCGGAACCGACCGTCGGGGTGAAGGGGCAGGACCCCGCGGTCACGTTGACGACGATTGACTGCTTGGTACTCAACGGGGCGACGACGCCGGCGGAGTTGCAGGCCTGCGCAGGGGCGTGCGTCTGGGTGACAAGTGAGCCGACGGCGGGCGCGCTCGCCAGGCGCTGGGTCAGCAGGATCGTCTGCTGCACGACGTCGACCGCCTCGGCGCTCGTCGGGAAGCAGGTTGCGCTCGGGATCAACGTGCAGTTCGCTGGACCCTTGTTTGCTAGGTACACCGGATAAGGATCCAGTGGGTCCGCGATCAGGGTCGGCAGGTGCCGGCTCTGGGCGGCACTGATGTTCGCCGGCGGCGCGCCCGGGGGATTGGCGTAGTCAAAGCGGTAGCCGTTGGGCTGGCACCCCAGGAACTGCAGGGCCCCGATGCAGTAGGAGCTAAAGAAGCCCTGCACCGAGGCGAAGGAATTCGTGCCGAGGTCGCCACTGTCGACGTACAGAGTATTGAGGAAGAAGCCGGTGGCCTTGACCCCGTCGTTGCCCGACGGGCGGAGCGCCTCGAGGATGTACTTGGGTTTGAACTCGAGGCCGGCCAGCGACGAGACGTGGACGTGCCAGGACGACACGCCAACGAGGCGGGCAATCGTCACCGGGAACTGCGGCTGATCGATCGTCACCTGCACGGAATACTGGTTCTGGCAGCCTGGCGTCACGCAGCTGGCGCCCGTCGTTCCGGTCGGTGTGCGCACGTCGACGAGGTATTGAGTGCCACCTGCGGTCAGGAGCGGGCATTTGACGATGTCAGCGTTGGTCGGGCACACGCCCGTCGCGTTGAGCCGGGATTTGAGGACCAGCAGGGCAGCGGCTCGGGCGTTCGTCTGTTCGGTCGGGGTCACGGTCCGCGTGGCTTGCTGGAGGTCCTGGGCTCCCGCAAGCGCCGCTGCGTCAGCGTAGCCGCGATAGTTGTCGTGCGCGTCGTACATCCGTACAACGTCGATCACCAGGGCGGCGATGCCCATGAGCGAGACGAACACGAGCGCGAATAGCACCACGATTTGGCCGTCTGCGCGATTTGTCCGAGAGGCCGCAGCCGACCGGCGAGATCGGAGTCTCATTGAGGTGCTGGCTCAATCCGGAACTGGCCCTGGGCGCTGATGTTGCCGTTGCCCGGCACAAAGGGAAAGAAGATCGGGACCTTGAAGGCCATCGTGATCTTCACGTAGACGCTAGCCGTGTTATCAGGAGGCGGGCAGCCCGCGTCGAAGGCCGAGGTGACGGTGAGGGAGGCCGGTCCGCTGTAGCCGAGCAGGTTAGCGTAGCTCGCGATCTGGTTGGCCTGTGTCTGGACGGCGGCTGGCGTGCAGGACTGCGACGCGACTGTCCAGCGGCCGGTGTCGTTGAGGATGTGGGAGAGGGTGCCCGCGCTCCAAAAGATGAGCCCGAATTGGATGACGCCCCCGAGCAGGATCATGAAGATGGGCAGGACCAGCGCGAACTCGACGAGCCCCTGCCCGCGTCGGCGCGGTCGTCTGGCTGGCGCGGTGCTGTGCCGCCCCTGGCTCCAACCGAAGAGAGCGCTCGGGTGGAGGCCGCCAGTGAGCAACGTGCTCACAGATCGTCTAAGGCCGATCAGCGAACCGCGGAGTAGGTGCAGTGGACCTTTTCCGGACCCAGATGGCCTCGGACTGTTCAAGCGATGCAGCCTCCCTGGGAGCGCACAATGAACGGGAAGACTCGTCAAGACGGCAGCCGGAGCGCGTCCACGTAGACCGAGTTGCGGTAGCCAATAGGTACTAGCCGATACCAGTACCAGGAACCCCGATAGTATCCACAAGACCGAACAAACCCACCACCCCCGCTACCGACTTTCCGGTGCGGGCTGTCACCAACGAGTTCTGCCGGCTAGGCTGAAGACGATACCCGATTTGCCCACGTCGGGCACGCTCGTGGCACGATGCGACACGGGGCCGCCGATGATCTCGAGCCGGTGCTCCGATTGGCCTGGCGACGAAGCGTCAAGCCGGCCGGGTGACCCAACCGGCTCACCTCAATGGAACTCGGCTGACGCGGCCCGCTGGCCGAGAACCTGGTCGTTCGATCGCAGCCGGCGCCGGCTGATCACTGCTGCCAAGGTCGTGTCCCAGATGATGGTGTAACAGCCGAACCGGCTGACCAAGGAGTCGGCCATCGCGTCATCCTCGCGTCGTTGGAGTGAAGAACCGACGACACGAAGGAGAACAACGATGGCCGAGGACAGGATGGCCGTGCTCGACATGCTCCGCAAGGCGACCGCCGACGGCAACGTCGATGTCCTGCGCGAAGGGGTTCGGGTGCTGGCGGAGGCGATCATGGAGGCGGAGGTCTCCGAGCTCACCGGGCTGCCGAAGGGCGAGCGCGCCCCGGAGCGCCGGCTGACCTCCCGGAACGGCTCGTCGGGTTGCTCGAAGATGCTGCGGATGGTGGTTCAAGCGAGCGGTGCTCCGGTCATCGCGCTGGCTCTAGGCGCCCGCGGCATGCCGGCCACCATCGACGACCGTCTCACCGTTGTTCGCCAACTCGTCGCGGTCATCCGGGCCGCCGGTATCGCGGACGACCGGATCTACGTTGACCCAATCGTGATGACGATCGCCACCAACACCGAGTCGGCGATGATCGCCCTCGAAACGATCCGCCGGGTGCGGGCCGAGTTCCCGGAGGCCCACATCACGTCCGGTTTGAGCAACGTTTCGTTTGGGCTGCCGGCGCGTGGGTTGGTCAGTCGGACGTACCTGAGCCTCGCGGTGTCAGCCGGGTTGGACACCGCGATCCTTGATCCGCTCGATCGGGAGCTGCGCGCGGCGCTCCTCGCCACCGAGCTCCTGCTGGGGCGCGACCGGCACTGCCTCACCTACACCCGGGCGTTCCGGGCGGGTCTCTTGGAGGTCGGGCCGGCCGTGAAGGCTCCGGCCTAACAGCGGGGGCCTGCGGCGTGCTCGCCGAACCGCCGGCCTCCGCCACATCGCATCGGCGAGTAGGGGAACGAACCGCTAGGAGGCGCTTTGATGACACAGGCACTGGTGGATGCGATCGCCGACATGCGTGAGGAGGAGGCCCTCAACCTGGCCCGAACGGCCCTCGACGGCGGCACGCCGCCGCTCGAGGTTCTGGACGACTGCCGACAAGCCATGTCGCTCGTTGGCGAACGGTTCGCGGCCGGCGAGTGTTTCGTGCCGGAGCTAATCATGGCGGGCGAGATGCTCCGCGAGATCTCGGCGCTCGTCAAGCCCTTGCTGGCCGGCTCGGCCGAGGCCGGGGCCCCGAAGCTCGGCAAGATCGTCATGGGGACTGTCCAGGGCGACATCCATGACATCGGCAAGGACATCGTCTATTTCATGTTGGACGTCAACGGTTTCGCGGTGACGGACCTCGGCGTGGACGTCCCGATCGAGACGTTCGTGGAGAAGGTCCGCGAGATCCAGCCGGACGTCGTGGCTCTGAGCGGCTTTCTGACCCTCTCCTACGACAGCATGAAGAACACGATCCAGGCGCTGGTCGAGGCTGGCCTGCGAGACCGCGTGAAGGTGATGATCGGTGGGGGCGCGGTCGACGAGCAGATCCGCGCGTTTGCGGGAGCGGACGCGTACGGGGCGGACGCCATGGCGGCCGTGGCTCTCGCGAAGACATGGACGGAGGCAAGCTGAAATGGCAACGAACGTATCGGGAACGGCTTTGGCAGGGCTGGACGCGGGCAAGCCACCCGAGCAGGCGTTCGGCGAGCGGCTCAACCGCATCTTCACCGCGTATGCGCTCCAGAAGCCGGACCGCATCCCGGTTCTCCTGCCGACCGGTCACTTCCTAGCGCAATGGGGCGGCGTGACCCGGCAGGAACTGACGGAAAACCCTGATAAGGAGATCGAGCTGCTGGAGCGGGCCGCCCTCGAGTTCGAGCCGGACGCGATCGCGGGCCTCACCAATCATCCGGGGGCGGCCCTGGCCCTGGGCGATCTCATGACGAAGTGGCCGGGCAATGGGCTCGGACCCGAAGGCTCGTTCCAGTTCGTGGAGCACGAGTTCATGAAGGCAGAGGACTACGACGCCTTCATCGAGGACACGTCCGACTGGGCGATCCGCTCGTATCTGCCACGGGCGTTCACCGAGCTCGAAGGCCTGGCGCAGTTGCCACCGTTGGGCATGGCGGCATTCGGCACTTATGCGTGGTTCAACCTCGGCTTGGCACTAACCGCACCGCCGGTCACCTCGGCGCTGCATGCCCTCTCGGCGGCCGCCGAGGCGCAGGTCGTTACCGACGCACGGATCAGGGAAGGCGTGGGGCGCCTGCAGGCACTCGGCTACCCATCGATTCCCATTCCCCCGCTCGCCCCGATCGTCGAGGCGCCGTTTGACTTTATGTCGGACACCCTGCACGGCATGCGCGGGATCATGCTCGACGTCCTGCGACGCCCGGACAATCTGCTCGCAGCCGAGGAGCGCGTCCTTAAGTTCCAGCTCGAGTTCGCCATCGATTACACAAACGTCACGGGCCTCAAGACCGTCTTCATCCCGCTGCATCGCGGGTCAGACGGGTTCATGTCATTGGCGCAGTTCGAGCGCTTCTACTGGCCGCAGCTCAAGGCTCTCATCGTAGGTCTAACTGAGCATGACATCCTCCCGCTCGTGTTCTACGAGGGCATCTGGGACAAGCGCCTCGACTACCTGGCCGCCCTGCCCCGAGGCAAGACCCTCGGTTGGTTCCAGTTCAGCGACATCTTCAAGGTCAAGCAAGTCGTCGGTAACACGATGGCCATCATCGGGGGCATGCGCAACTCGCTCCTCCAGGCTGGGACCGTCGAGGAGGTGCGTGACACCACCCGAAAGGTCTGTCAGGTGGTGGGCGAAGGGGGCGGCTCGTGATGTGCACCGCCATCGGCGAGATGGAGGGATGTAGGCCCGAGCTGGTGAAGGCCTGGGTGGATGCCACCAAGGCGTTCGTTCCGTCCTGAGCGCTGCCCGCCATCCGGGTGGCTAGTGGGCAGCGTCATCGATCGAACGACGGGGGACGGCGGACCGGTGCGACTCCGCCGGCCCCCGTTGGCCGTGCCACCCGGGCGGCCGAGTCTGCGGTCCGAACTCGACCCATGCCCGGGCACATTCGGCGCGTCCCTCATCGTGGCGGCAGCGTTCTGTGCGCTCCGGCGCGCGGATCGAAGAGCCCGATCCACGAACCGCGCGTTCAGTCCGAGCTCACGCGCTATCTCGAAGAGCAGTGGATGCCCGTTATCGAGCGCGATGTCGAGGGTGAGCATTCGCTCCCTTTGGCCCTCGACCGCGACAATGCGGCGACGCTCGGCCGATTCTCTGCGGCGCGGCGGGTCGCTCGGACGATCTACATCGGATCAGCCCCAACAGCGAACGCCACGACCCGCGGTGTCGATGACCGGAGCATCAAGCTCGGATGCGTGGTCCCCGGCGAGTCGCCCGCCGTCTTCGGCGACGCCCTGCGAAGGCTGTCGGATCGCTCGACGTTACTTCTACGACAACGCCGGCCGCTACTGGTTCAGCACCCAGCCGTCGGTGAATCGCCTGGCGAGTGACAGGGCCGTGCAGCAGAGCGACGACGACGTAAGAGTCTCCTAAGACTGAGCGCCATCCGCCAGCAGACGGCCCGCGGCCTGTCCGCGACTGATCGACGAACGAAGCGTCGAGCTAGTAGCCAGGCTTGATCGTCGCGCTCGGTACGGGCGCAGGGCCGCCGGGCACGGGTACCGACTCCAGGCTCGAGCTTGACTACGATCTGCCTGGCGGTTTCGTGGGCGGGATCGCTGACAAGCTGTTCGTCGAGCGTGCGATCGAACGTGATGCCAAGCACTCGGCGGAGCACTTCAAGGCGATCTGCGGAGCGGACGGGCACGTCCCAGCCTGAGGGTCTCAGGCAATCGTCCAACCGGGACGGCTGGCGATTGAGGGTCGCATCATCCACCAGAAGGGGTGCGAGGTCCGGAGCGTGTCGCATGCGCCTATCCCCACACGACGTGGTCATCGTGTGCGTTGGTTCGCCTCCTCCTCGAGTCGGTCTGAGGAGCCGCTAGGCCGACGGCACGCCGAGTGGCTCCGTTTGGCCCTCCGTCTCAGGTTCACCTTCAATGGTGACCCGCGGCAACCAGCGCAGGAACGACGGCAGCCACCAGTTCCAGTCGCCGAGGAGCGTCATCGTGGCCGGCAGGAGGACGCTCCCGACGACCGTGGCATCGAGCAGGACAGCAACCGCAAGCCCCAGGCCGAGCTCCTGGATGAAGGCGAACGGGATCGTGATGAAGGCGGCGAAGACCAGCACCATGATCGTCGCGGCGCTGGTGATCGTGCCCGACGTGATCGAAATCCCCTTGGCCACCGCGGCTCGCGAGTCGAGGCCGCGATCGCGCGCCTCCTTCACCCGGGTCAGGATGAACACGTGATAGTCCATCGAGAGGCCGAACAGGATCGCGAAGACGAAGATCGGGACCCAGCTCTCGATGACGATCGAGCGAGCCAACCCGAAGGTGTGGCCAACGACACCGTCCTGGAAGACCGCGACCATCACCCCGAACGCCGCGGCGGTCGAGAGCAAGTTGAGCGCGATCGCCTTGATCGGGATGACCAGCGAGTGGAAGACGACGAGGAGGAGCAGGAACGACAGCCCCAGGACGAACGCGAAGACGAGCGGGATCGCGTCGAGGTAGACCTGGGTCACGTCCATGGCGCTGGCCGCATCGCCGGTCACATACGCCTCGACGCCGGAGAGGTTTCCGAACGTGGCCGGGACCACCATCGTGCGCATCTGGCGGACGATCGCCTGGCTCGCGGGGTCGTTCTGGGTGCCCGCCATCGTGAACGAGACGAACGCCACGGCGCCGTCCTGTGACGGTGTGACGGCGACCGGGCCGCTCAGCCCGGGAACGCTGAGGCCGGCGGTTTCCAGGGTCGCGACGGCCGCCTTCGTGTCGGCGCGATGGAAGCCCGTCACGACAACATCGAGGGTGAGCGTGCTGCCCTGGGGCCACTTCGCGTCGAGGAGCTTGACCGCCTGGACGCCATCGATCTGGTCGGGGAACGAAGTGAAGTCGGTCACCCCGATCCGCAGGTGAAGCATCGGGGTCGCGAGCAGGAGCAGGACCACGGCCGCCGCGAGCGCGAGGCGGATCGGTCGGCGCATGACTGCCGCCACGAGGTGGGCCCAGACACCACTGCCCTCGCCCCGATCGCGACCGAAGTAGGGCACCCGCCCGGTGTTGACCCGGTCGCCCAGGATCGCGAGGGACGCCGGCAGGAACGTCAGGCTGCCGATGATCGCAACGAGGATCACCCCGATCGTCCCGATCGCCATCGATCGAAAGATCGAGACATCGATCAGGAACAGGCTGGCGATCGAGATCATCACCGCCAATCCGCTGAAGAAGACCGCCCGCCCGGCGGTGCTGCTGGCGGTTTCGATCGCGGCGAGCTTGGGCCATCCGCGCCGGCGCTCGGATCGGAAGCGGGTGATCATGAACAGCGAGTAGTCAACCGAGACCGCGAGCCCGATCAGGACAATGAGTTGGGTCGCATACGGGCTGGCCGGACTGACCACCTGGCTGAAGATGCCCAGGATCCCGAACGCGGCCAGGAGTGCCGTGGTCGCGAGCACCAGCGGGACGATCGAGGCGACGAATGCGCCGAACGTGAGGAGCAGGATGATGAACGTCAGCCCGATCGTGGCGAAGGTCCGATCGAGGCTCGAGTTGATGAGCGTCGTGATGTCCTGATTGGTGAGGGTATCGCTCACCGAATGGACAATGAACCCACTGCTGTTGGCTTCGATCGAGGTGATCGCAGCCTGGACCGGCACGAGATGCGTCTCGACGGTTGCCTGGTCACCCATGACCCGCCCGACGATCCGGACGGCGGAGCCGTCCGGCGACACGAGACCCGCTTGGGGTGGCGCATTCGTTGGGTCCTGGACTTGGTCGAAGGCGGGGACCGCCGTGCCCGCCTGGTTCACGCTGAGGGCGGTGAGCTGGTGGACGGCCTGACTGACGAACGCCTTGAAGGCCGCATCGGTGATGTGCAGACTCGGGTGAGTGATAACGATCGTCACGTCTTCCGAAGGCGTCCCGCTGCCTCCGGCATCGAACACGGCATAGGCCTTCGCCGATTCGGTCTGCGCCTCGTTCGGATTGCCATTGGGGTTGTCCGCCCGAATCCCACCGATGGCCAGGCTGAACACGAAGAGGCCGATCGTGGCGACGAACCAGAGGGCCGCGACCGGCCAGCGGTGGCGCGAGCTCCACATCGCGATGCGAACCGTCGCAGGCTCGCGGCCAAGCCGGCCGATCGGAGTTTCAGCCATCAAGAAGTCCTTCAGGGATTGTGCTCGGGCACACGTGGGTCCGTCAGGCTCAGGCCCCATTGTTAACGAAGCGCTACTGGATCGTCGATCTTGAGTTGGTGGCGCATCTTAGCGCCGCTCGGACGAACCCGAGGGACGGGCTCAACGTGAGCCGAACCGGCGGCCGCGGGATTGGGTCCGCGGCACGTGCCATCCTTATGGTAGAGTCCATGCCATGAGGGCTACCATTGACAAGGCAGGGCGCTTGGTCATTCCTCGCTCGCTCCGGGATCGGATCGGCCTGGCTGGGGGTGGTGAGGTCGAACTCGAGCTCGACGGCGCGGCGGTCCGAATCGAGCCCATCTCGGGCACCGACCTCCGAGAGGTGGGCGGGCGGCTGGTCATCCCGGCATCCGGAGGGCCGATCACGAACGCGGTCGTACGTGAGCTGATCGATGCCGACCGGCACGGACGCTGACGAGCACGAGATCGCGCTGCTCGATACGAGCACCGCGGTCGCCCTCGCTGTCGAGGATCACGAGGCCCATGCCGCGACGCTCGAGGCGGTCAGGGGCCGTCGCTTAGGTCTGGCCGGCCATGCCTGGTTCGAGACATACTCGGTGCTGACCCGTCTGCCCGGTTCGCTGCGTCGTTCACCCGTCGACGTGATCCGCGTCCTGGCCCACAACTTCCCGGCGTCTGCGTTTCTGGGTGAAGATGAGGCGGTCGAGCTGGGCCGGGACCTCGTCCGCCTTGGCATCTCGGGCGGGGCCGTCTACGACGCGCTCGTCGGCGCGGCGGCGCGGCAGCACCACCTGAAGCTCATTTCGAGCGACGTACGGGCGCGACCGGTCTACGAGGCGCTCGGCGTTGCGATCGAGATCATCCCGTAACTGGGCGCCTGGCTGGCGGTTCGGGGGATGTGAGCGCCATGACGGTAGCCAAGCCGGCGATCACCTTCAGTACGGCGGACTTGGTCGGCTGGGTGGCCGTGCTCTCTGACTCGATCAATCGGGCAGGGTGCCCGTCATGACTGCCGGCCAGGGATGACTGCGACTTCTTGTTCAGCCCGCCGGTCGATGTCGTCTCACGTGCCGTCGAGCCATTCGGCACGTGCCACAGCGGCCGCCTCGCTGTCGTGGATGCCGATCGCATCATCAAGACGGGTCAGCTCGAAGATCTGGCGGTAGTGCTCGCTCAGGCCGAACGCTTGGAGTCGCTGGCCCTGGCGCTGCACGCGCACGAGCAGCGTCACCAACAGGCCGATGCCGCCGCTATTCAGGTAGGCGAGGTCGCTGAAGTCGAGCACGATCGAGCGCGTTGCGTCGTCGCTCGCCTGGGCATAGGCATCCATCAGCGCCGGCTCCGTGCCCGAGATGAAGTCACCGTGGATGATGATGCTGCTCGCGCTCGGCGACAGCCGCCGGACCTCGATCGTGGTCGTCGTGGTCATGACCTGCCTCCTGTCATCTCGCTCGTGGCCACCGCGGTCGCGCTCGCGCTGTCGGCGAAGGTGCGCGTCATTCGCGCAGCCAGAGTGACACGGAGGTTGGCTCAACCGTCGCAGCGACCGTCGCCAGGATCTCCGCCCGCAGCTGCTCCAGGTCGACCTCGTCGCGCAAGCGTTCGGCGAACGCAGCGACCGTCCGCTCAGCGTCGTAGCGCGAACGGTTGAAGCGCCGGTCGACGAGGCCCTGGACCCGCCGCCGGATCGGCTGGAAGAGCGCGGCCGCCAGGAGGGTGGAGCCAGCCACGGCCAGCTCATTCGACCGGGTCACCGGAGCGAGCACCGCCTGAAAGACGAGGATGAACCCGACGAACAGGCCCCCCACGATCGCCGTCAGGACGCCATAGCTGATCGTCCGGCTGATCAACCGGTCGATCTCATAGA
>PLZO01000070.1 GCA_003152165.1 Chloroflexota bacterium | reverse complement strand
GAGGACTGGGCGGCCCGGACCGGGGGCTAGCTCTCCGGCTGGCGCATCGGGATCCGGATGCCGCGCTGCTCGGCCACCTCGATCGCGCGTTCGTAGCCGGCGTCGACGTGGCGGACGACGCCCATCCCCGGATCGGTGGTCAGGACCCGCTCGAGCTTGGTCGCGGCCAGCTCGGTGCCGTCGGCGACCACGACCATCCCGGCGTGCTGGCTGTAGCCGATTCCGACGCCACCACCGTGGTGGATGCTGACCCAGGTGGCCCCCGCGGCCGTATTGACCAGCGCGTTGAGGAGCGGCCAGTCGGCGATCGCATCGGAGCCGTCGCGCATCGCCTCGGTCTCCCGGTTGGGCGATGCAACCGAGCCCGAGTCGAGGTGGTCCCTCCCGATCACAATCGGCGCACTGACCGCTCCGGTCCGGACGAGCTCGTTGAAGACCGCGCCGGCTCGCGCTCGCTCGCCGTAGCCGAGCCAGCAGATCCGGGCCGGGAGCCCCTGAAAGGGCACCTTGGCCTGCGCCATCCGGAGCCAGCGATGGAGCGCCGTCTTCTCCGGAAAGAGCTCCATCAGGGCGTCGTCCGTGCGCCGGATGTCGGCCGGATCGCCCGACAGTGCCACCCAGCGGAATGGGCCGTTGCCCTCGCAGAAAAGCGGCCGGATGAAGGCCGGCACGAAGCCGGGATAGTCGAACGCATCGGCGACGCCGGCCTCCTGGGCCATCGCCCGCAGGTTGTTGCCGTAATCGAAGACGACCGCGCCGGCCCGCTGGAAGTCGAGCATCGCCCGGCAATGCGCAGCCATCGAACGCATCGCGTGGGCGATGTAGACGTCCGGCTGGCTCGTCCGAAGGGCGCCCGCATCCTCGAAGCCGATCTCGGCCGGGACGTAGCCGCCCAGGGCGTCGTGGGCCGAGGTCTGATCGGTGACCACGTCGAAGCGTTCGCCCCGGGCGGCCCAGGCCGGCTCGATCTCGGCGGCATTACCGACCAGGGCAACCGACAGCGGCTCGCCGGCCGCCGCGGCCGCCCGCGCCATCTGAAGTGCCTCGTCCGGGTCGTGGCTGAGCCGGTCCACGTAGCCGATCTCGTGGCGGCGTCGGGCACGCGACTCGTCGACCTCGATGCACAGGGCCACGCCGTCGTTCATCGTGATCGCCAGGGGTTGGGCGCCACCCATTCCGCCCAGGCCGGCGGTCAGGGTCACCCGACCGCGGAGCGTGCCGCCGAAGTGCTGGCGGGCAAGTTCCGCGAACGTCTCGAACGTGCCCTGCAGGATCCCCTGGGTCCCGATGTAGATCCACGAACCCGCGGTCATCTGGCCATACATCGTGAGGCCCTCCCGCTCGAGCTCGCGGAAGACCTCCCAGGTCGCCCATTTGCCGACCAGGTTCGAGTTGGCGATGAGCACCCGGGGAGCCCACTCGTGGGTCCGGAAGACGGCGACCGGCTTGCCCGACTGGACCAGGAGTGTCTCGTCATCGGCCAGGCGGCGAAGCTCACGGACGATCGCGTCGAACGCGGCCCACGATCGAGCCGCCCGACCGGTCCCGCCGTACACGACGAGCGCATCCGGGTTCTCGGCCACCTCCGGGTCGAGGTTGTTCATCAGCATCCGGAGGGCCGCTTCCTGGCCCCAACCACGGCAGCTCAACTCGGGGCCGCGAGCGGCCCGGACAGGGCGTGCCCCGGGCAGCGGCTGGCGGCCGGTCATCGTCACCACCCGATTCTACCGTTCGGGTGGGTCGGGTACCCTCCCGTCATGGGCATCCTCGCCGTCCGCCGCTGGTCCAGCCTCGCGCCAGCCGAGCGTGAGCGCCTGCTCGCCCGGTCCACAGCCCAGGTCTTCGACCCCGGCCTGATGGCCTCGATCGAGGCAATCTTCCGGGACGTGGCCGAACGGGGTGATGCTGCCGTCCTCGAGGCGACGGCCAGGTTCGATCGGCTGAAGCTCGGATCCGGCGCCGACCTGCGCGTCTCCGCGGCAGAGCTGGCCGAGGCGCATGCCGGGCTCAAGCCAGGACTCCTGGCCGGTATTCGGGAGGCGATCGCGAACAGCCGGCTGTTCAACGAGGCAGAGGTCGCCCAAACGGCGGGCGGCTGGCGGCAGGAGGTCCGGCCCGGGTTCCTCGTCGGTGAGCAGTTCGCGCCGATCCCCAGCGCGGGCCTGTTCGTGCCCTGCGGCAAGGCGTCCTATCCATCGGTGCTGTGCCAGATCGGGACGCCGGCCGTGGTGGCCGGGGTTCCCAGGATCGTGGTGGTCGTGCCGCCGATCCCGGGCGGCGGAGGGCAGGTCGACCCAGCCACCCTGGCGGTCGCCTGCGAGCTGGGCATCACCGACGTCTTCCGAGCGAACGGCCCGGCCGGCATCGCAGCCTTGACCTTCGGGACGGCAATGATCCCGCGCGTGCGCAAGATCGTCGGGCCGGGCAGCCCGCCGGTCACCGCCGCCCAGGTGCTGGCCCAGCGCTACGGGGTCGCGACCCAGATGCTATGCGGCCCGTCGGAGAGCCTGATCATCGCGGACGAGACCGCCGATCCGTGGCGCCTGGCGATCGACCTGCTCAATGAGGCAGAGCACGGGGCCGATTCGGCGGCGACGCTGATCACCACGTCTGAAGCACTCGTCGCGGCCGTGGAGACGGCAGTTGCCGATCAGCTCCCGCGACTCTCCCCCGTCCGCGCCGCGGCAGCTCGGGCGGTACTGTCCGACCTCGGCGGTGCCCTCCTCGTCGACTCGATGGCCGAGGCGCTCGATATCGCGAACGCCTATGCCGCGGAGCACGTCCAGCTGGCGACGGCGGATCCCGA
The DNA here is from genome assembly GCA_003152165.1 of Chloroflexota bacterium. Classification (GTDB taxonomy): domain Bacteria; phylum Chloroflexota; class Limnocylindria; order Limnocylindrales; family CSP1-4; genus Palsa-1033. Next base: position 4,790 of record PLZO01000070.1, on the reverse strand, counting down.
GCGGACGCTCGCCTCGCTGCGGTATGCCGGCGAGGCGCTCCTCAGCCAGGACACCCCGATCGGCGCCTCGAGTTACACCCTTGGCATCCCGGCCACGCTGCCGACCGGTGGCTACGCCCAGCTCAATGGCGGCGTCACGGCCCGCACGTTCCTGACCTCGACGTCGACCGCGCGGCTCTCGCCGGAAGCTCTCGCGGAGCTCGCGGAGCCGACCCTGGCCCTGGCCGACCACGAGGGCTTCCCGGCCCACGCCAACGCCTTCCGACTGCGTGGGCTCGCCTAGGGGAGTCAGGCATTCTCGGCGTGCCAGCGGCAATTTCCGCGGCCGTTTGGTCATTGGTGCGTCCACGATCGGCCGGTCGGCCGCCGGCCCGTCGGCCCGTCGCCCCCAATTCTTCCGGAATACTCACCCCGGCGGTGTTACGGAAGAACGGTGGCAATTCCGGGCTCAAGAGAGGCTGATCGGCGGCCAGCCCACGTACGAGCCACGTCGTTCGACGGCCCAATGCGGCCGAAATCGACCCGAGTTCGTCTTTAGTACCGCCCGGGCGAATATTCCGGAAGAAATCGTGATCAGGGCTCGATCCCGGGCGCAGCGAGCACGAGAAGTCTTTGACAGCGCGGCTGGAGACACCAGCGGCATTTCCGCGGCCGTTTGGTCATTTGGTCCGGGCAGAGCGACAAACCGCTCCATTTGCTCTCATCTGGTGGCCGTGACCCGGAGACAGCCGGGCGTTTCATCCCGGGCCACGCTCCCGCCGGGAAGCAATCGCCATTGCCGGGGGAGCCTGAACGTCGCCGACGCATCCCGGTCGACACGTTTGGCGCTTCGAAACGCGTCATTTGTTGCTTCGGAAGCACACGGGGACGCGGGGCCGAGCGGCGGGCCGAGCGGCGGGCCGAGCGGCGGGCCGAGCCGCTGGCCGTGACGATGAATGACTTCGTATCCGCTCAAGCGGCGGGCTTGCGACCCGGCCGGCCAGGCATGCCCAGTCGCCACCAGATGAAGGCAATCACCGCGACCACGAAGACCGCCAGGATCACCGTGTCGAAGGGCTGGAGCGAGTGGCGGATGTCGACCCAGTTCGCGCCCAGCACGGTTCCGGCGTAGACCAGGCCAACCGACCAGATGAAGGCACCGGCAGCCGAGTAGACGATGAACCGGCCGAGGGGCATTCGGGCCACGCCGGCCGGGAAGCTGATGAACGTCCGGACCACGGGCAGGAAGCGGCTGAAGAACGCCGTCTGCGAGCCCCACTTCGCAAAGAATCGCTCGGCGCTGTCGATCTCGTGTGGCCGGATCAGGACGTACCTGCCATAGCGCTCGAGGAGCGGCCGGCCGCCCCACGCTCCGATCGCATACGAAATGAGTGACCCAAGCACGTTGCCGATCGTCGCGGCCACCACGACCAGCCAGAAGTTCCACGGCCCATGGGTGATCGGCTCGGTGCTCGCCGGATTGCCGACGAGGAAGCCGGCAAACGGCAGGATGAGCTCGGACGGGAGCGGGATCATCGCCGATTCGATCAGGCTGGCGACCAGGACCCCGAGATAGCCGATCGCTCCGTACAGGTTGGTGAGGAACGGGATGACGATCTGGTCGAGGAAAGCGAGCATCAGGTTGCGTCGGTCGGCTGAGTCACGTCCGGCAGGATAGCCGACTACCATCGACATCGTGACCGACCCTATCGTCCTCACCGGGGCGAACCTGACGATCGCCGACGTTGAGGCTGTCGCCCGTCACGGCGCCCAGGTCGAGCTCGATGGCGACGCCCGCGGTCGCGTCCAGGAAGCCCGCGACGTGATCGAGCGCCTCGTCGCCAGCGGTGCGCTGGTCTACGGCGTGACCACCGGCTTCGGCGACCTGGCGACCACCTTCATCGCCCCGGCCGACGCCGCGCGATTGCAGCAGAACCTGCTGATGAGCCATGCCGCTGGAGTTGGCGCGGCCTTCCCGGCCGAGGTCGTCAGGGCGATGCTCCTCCTCCGCGCAAACACCCTGGCCCTGGGTCATAGCGGCTGCCGGCCGATCGTGATCGATCGCCTGCTCGAGATGCTGGCAATCGGGATCCATCCGATCGTGCCCGAGCAGGGCTCGCTCGGTGCCTCCGGCGACCTTGCCCCGCTCGCCCACCTCGCCCTGCCCCTGATCGGTCGGGGCGAGGTCGAGTTCCACGGCCAGCACATGCCGACCCTGCTGGCCCTCCGCGAGGCGAACCTCGAGCCGCTCATCCTCGAGGCGAAGGAGGGCCTGGCCCTCCTCAACGGAACCCAGATGATGTCCGCAGTCGGCGCTCTTGCGCTCGCCGACGCCGATCGCCTGGCCCGGACGGCCAGTGTCGCGGCGGCCCTGTCGGTCGAGGCCCTGCTGGGCACCGATGTCGCCTTCGCCGCGGAATACCAGCTTGCCCGGCCGCATCCCGGCCAGATCGCGGTCGCCGCCGAGTTGCGTCACCTCCTGCGCGAGTCGACGCTGCAGACGAGCCATCACGGCTCCGGCCACAAGATCCAGGACCCCTACTCGCTGCGCTGCGTGCCCCAGGTTCACGGCGCCGTTCGCGACGCGCTCGACTACCTCCGTGGGGTCCTCCTGATCGAGCTCAACAGCGCCACCGACAATCCGCTCGTCTTCCCCAGCGGTGGCGGCACCGATCCCAACGCCGTCGCGACCGGCGGCGGCCTGGTGATCAGCGGCGGCAACTTCCACGGCGAGCCGATCGGCCTGGCCCTCGACTTCGCCAAGCTGGCGGTGGCCGAGCTCGGCTCGATCAGCGAGCGGCGGACCGCCCTGCTCGTCGATGCCCGGCTGAATGGCGGCCTGCCGCCCTTCCTGGCCGCGGCGTCCGGGGTGGACTCGGGCCTGATGATCCTGCAGTACACGGCGGCAGCCCTCGTGTCGGAGAACAAGGTCCTCGTCCACCCGGCGACGGCCGACTCGATCCCGACCAGCGCGAACCAGGAGGACCACGTGTCGATGGGCTCGATCGCAGCCCGCCATGCCCGGACGGTGGTGGAGCACGTTGAGCGAGTCCTGTCGATCGAGTTGATCGTCGCGGCCCAGGCCCTTGACTACCGGCTCGAGCTGCTGCCGGGGACGGTCCCGGGCGTGGGAGTTCGCGCTGCCCACAAGGCGATTCGAGCGGTCGTGCCAAGGCTCTACGGGGACCGTGAGCCCGGGCCAGATCTCGCCGCATCGCTCGCCCTGGTCCGGAGCGGACAGCTGGCCGAGCTGGTCTCGAGCCGCGACGACGGCGCCTGAGCGAACCCGATGTCCAGCGCCTTGCCCGACATCCGGATCATCGACATCGTGGACCTGGCCTCGTTCGGCTTGGTACCGCCCTGTGCCGATCCCGGCTTCGAGCACCGCACCTGCGACTACTGGGAGGACGCGGATCGGGGCTCCAAGACGGCTCGCCCGGCCTGGCTCCAGCCCGGCGGCAGCGGTCCGGCGAGGGTGGCTCGACGGCCGGCCCTGTTCGGCGACGACGACGACGATCCGCCGTTCGAGGCGTCGCTCGAAAATCCGTTTGCCCGGCCGGCTGCCGCGTCCAGCCAGCCGTTCAACCCGCTGCTCGAGAAGGACGAGGCTGTCTTGGACAATCCCTTCGCCCCGCCGGCGCGCCCACGTCCCTTGGCGGACTCCGGCGTCCCGCACAAGCTCGGGCTCCTCGGCCGCGGCCTGATTGCCTTCGGCAGCTATGCCAAGGTGCTGCTGGTCGAGGACGAGCCGGCGGTCTACGCCCAGTTCGGGCCGCTGTCCGCCTATCCCCGGGCGCTCCGTCTGCGCCAGCTGTACCCGCAGCTGCCCGATGCACCCCTTCCCGCGGTCATTACCTGCATCGCCACGACGCCGGCGGCGCGCCGGGCAGGCTACGCAAAGCGCCTGGTCGCGGCAATCTGCGACGATCTGGGCGAGCGCGGATTCGCTGCCGTCGAGGCATATCCCCAGGCCGAGGCACTGCCGGACGCGACGAGCGCCGCCACGTCGGGTTTCTGGCTCGGCTGCGGCTTCCGGATTGCGGTTGACGACGAACGATTCCCCGTCCTCCGACGGCTTCTCGAATGACGGTCCGGCGGCGCCCCGGCTGGCCGCCGATCCCGGGCCTGATCCTGGGCGTCCTGCTCGCTGCCTGCGGACCGACCGTGAGCGCCACGGCGAGGCCCGCGCCCGCGGCGTCGTCAATCAGCGATATGTCCCCGTCGGCGATCGCAGCGTCTCCGACGGGGCAGCCCTTGGCCGTCGGGTCGGCCGCGGGCTTGGCCGTCGGGTCGGCCGCGGGCTTGGCCGTCGGGTCGGCCGGGTCGGCCCGCCCTTCGCCGGCGGTCCCGATCGACCCGACGCTCCTCTCCATCCTGCCCGCGACAGTCGACGGACAGACGATCAGTGAGGTCCCCGAGGTGGAGGCCGGGATCGTGACCGATCCGAGCCTCGTCGCGAATGCGACCGGGCTGGCAGTCGCCCTGGGGGTCGACCTGAGCTCGGGTGAGTTCGCCTACATCGCGGTGATTCGGCTAAAGCCGCTCGTCTTCAGCAACGCCTTCTACCTGTCCTGGCGCCAGAGCTACGACCAGGGTGCCTGCTCCCAATCGAACGGCGTCGAGAGCACGAGTACGACGACGATCGCGGGTCGACAGGTGTTCGTGGGCACATGTGCCGGCGGTGCTAGCACGTACCACATCCACCTCACGGCGCCCGATCGGCTCGTCTCGATCACCTCGTCCGGCACGTCGCACTACGGTGCGCTCGTTCTGGCCGGTCTGATCCCCTAGTGTCCCGGTTCGTTAGTCGC
>PLZO01000149.1 GCA_003152165.1 Chloroflexota bacterium | reverse complement strand
GAGAACGTGATCATCGGCAAGCTCATCCCGGCCGGGACGGGCGCGCCGCAGAACGTCGCGGCGGCCCGCGAGCGTGCCCGTCGGGCGGCCATCGAGGCCCTTGCCGGGGAGGCGCTCGAGGGGCTCGGCGCGGAGTTCGAGCACAACCCGTTCCTCGAGGACGGCGCCGCTCGTCCGGCCGACGACGAGACGGCCGAGATTGCGTCCTTCCTGGCGGCCCATCCGGCCGACGACGACACGACCGACGACGAAGAGCTGGCCAAGGTCTTCCTGGCCGGCGATCATGCCGACCGGCAGGCTGCGGCCGACGAGCTGGCAGGTAACCCGTTCCTGGCCGAGGAGGACAAGGCCGAGGAGCCCAAGCCGGCTTGACCGCCAATCTACGGCCGCTTGCGATCGGGTAACGCCGGCCGGATCGGCCCGCGTTCATGAGCTCCTGGTGTCACCCAGTCGATCGAACAGGTTGCGGGTCATCCGGCCGACCCGCTCGTCGTGCGGGGTTGCCACGCCTCGATAGGACCGATCGCCCGGCTCGTCGATCGCCCAGGACCATTGAAACGTCCCCGCCGAGAAGACCGTCGCGCCCGAGCCCGCTGTGTATATCGACGCGGTGTGGATACCCGGGCTCGCGTAGGGGTTCGTCCGTTCACCGGGCTCGATGACCGCCTCCACCGGGCTCCGGGCGAGGAGCACGGTGCCTGGATTGGCCAGCTCAGGAAAGAACGCGTCGTACTCCTGCCCGACGTGGTTCACGAGGTGGTCGCCGTCGCGCAGGCCCGTGCCATCGTAGAGCCAGTGATCAGCATTGAGCACGACCCAGTCGCCCGGCCGCTTGACGATGTAGCCATACATCTGCCCGACAATCGGGGCCTCCGGGTCGTTGACCGGCGGCTCCGGAATCGACACGTCGTGAGCTCGGGCTGAGTCAACGCGAACGGATCCAGCTTGGCCGACTTGTAGCACGTCACCCGCCGGGCCGGACCCAGCGGTGACGCTTCGAGCCGCACCTGCCAGAAGATCTCGTTGGCCGAAAGGAACGCGACATTCGTGCCCGCCGCGACGGCCCCTTCGAGCGCAGTCCGCATCGGCCGCGACCAGTATTCGTGATGCCCGGCGAAGACGATGAGCTGCCGACCGGCAAGGACCTCACGTTCCTGCCAGCGGACGAACTGGAGCTCCCAGCGCTGCTGATAGCTGGCGCCCTGGCGCAAGGCGTACGGCCGGTCGAAGCTTACCTGCAGCGCCCGCCGGCCCAGGGAGATCTCCGGTGAGTCCGCTGTGCTCGCGTCATAGAGGTTGGCGCCACCCCACAGGTTGTATGCGTGCCAGGTCATCGTGGCGCTGACGAACAACACGGGCGCCGGGGTCGCCGAGCTGCTCTTCACGGTGAACGGGGCATAGCCCGTATTGCCCCCGACCGGGCGCAGGGCCGCCGTGTACATGCCGCTGCGCCAATCCGGGGGAACCTCGAGGTCGAGTGACGCCTCCCACGCCGCCTCGGCCCGACCCGTCGTCAGATCTCGCTGCGGACCACTGCCCGGCCGGGCGGGCCAGTTCCAGCCCTACCCCGGTATTTGCCCGTTGGTTCAGGAGAAGGTGCCGATCAACGTTTGACACCCGATCGGAGCCGCTGATATCCTCCGCCTCCGTGGCCCTCGAGGGTCGAGCGCAGTTGTGTGCGCGTTCCGGACCCTTGCAGCCTTACGAACCAAGTTATTCCGGTCCCCGCTCGGGCCCGACCCGGGCGCCGGTCGACCCGGCCTTGCCAAGCAACTGACGTGAAGGGAGTCTCGTCTTCGTGCCGACGATCAGCCAGCTCGTGCGTCACGGGCGCAAGCGCAAGATCTCGAAGGTCAAGGCGCCTGCCATGCGCAAGAACTGGAACAGCCTGAAGCAGCGCCAGGAGTCGATTCCGGGCGCGCCGCAGAAGCGCGGCGTCTGCCTTCAGGTCCGCACGATGACCCCGAAGAAGCCGAATTCGGCCCTTCGGAAGATCGCCCGTGTCCGGCTCAGCAACCAGATGGAGGTCACGGCCTACATCCCGGGCATCGGCCATAACCTCCAGGAGCACTCAATGGTGCTCGTCCGAGGCGGCCGGGTCAAGGACCTCCCGTCGGTCAAGTACCACATCATCCGGGGCACGCTTGATGCCGCCGGCGTGCGCGACCGCAAACAGGGTCGGAGCAAGTACGGGGCAAAGGCCGCCAGCGCCGTGAAGGGCAAGAAGTAGATGCCACGCCGCGCCAGCATTGCCCGCAAGACCAAATACGAGACGATCCCGCTCAACCGAACCACCGCCCGTTTCAGCGCCAAGTTGATGCACGACGGCAAGCGAATCCTGGCTGACCGGATCATCCGCCAGGCCCTGGCCCGGGCCGAGGCCCAGGCCCATCGGCCGGGTATCGAGGTCCTCGAGGCGGCCCTCCGCAACGCGACCCCGATCATCGAGGTGAAGCCCCGCCGGGTGGGCGGCGCCACCTACCAGGTCCCGGTTGAGATCCGCGGCGATCGGCGCCTCTCGCTGGGCGTCCGCTGGCTCGTTCAGGCGGCCCGCAAGCGCACGGGCAAGAGCATGGGCGAGAAGCTCGCTGCCGAATTCGTCGATGCCATGAACGGCCTCGGTGCCGCCGTCAAGCGGCGCGAGGATACCCACAAGATGGCCGAGGCCAACAAGGCCTTCAGCCACTTCAAGTGGTAGTCAGTACCACCACCCGGGAGAGCAAGACCACCGTGCCACGCCTCGTTCCGCTCGCCAAGACGCGGAACATCGGAATCATCGCCCATATCGACGCCGGCAAGACGACCGTCACCGAGCGGATCCTTTTCTATACGAAAAAGATCTACAAGCTTGGCGAGGTCCATGAGGGCGCGGCCACGATGGACTGGATGCCCCAGGAGCAGGAGCGCGGGATCACGATCACCGCGGCGGCAACGACCGCGTTTTGGGGCGAACATCGGATCAACATTATCGATACGCCCGGGCACGT
>PLZO01000019.1 GCA_003152165.1 Chloroflexota bacterium | reverse complement strand
GTCTGACGCCCCTGGCCAAGGGTCGGATCCACGAGATCGATGCGAACCGCGGCGAGTCATGCGCCAGGTGCACGGCGTGGACTGGCGGGACCCCGCAGGCTACACGCTCTGTCTGAACACCGCGCTGCTGGGCTACGAGCGGGTGGCCGATCTCGTCCTGGCAGCAGCCGGCTACCCGGACCAGCCACCGCTGCCGCGGACGGCTGATGCGCGCGCCCGGCCGCGCCCGTGACGCGCGGTCGACGAACCCTTGGTAGGCCCGCTCCGCGTGGCGTTTGACGCGATACCCGCCGACTCTACGCCGGTCCCTCGCCCGCGGCGGCTCGACGTGCGGCCGCGCCGACTCGAGAACCTGGGCCGGCGGCAGCCCCGTGGCGCGTCGGGGCACACCGTGATCGAGCGCTATAGGGTCATCGTCTTGGGGGCATGACCGGGCCCCTGGCCGGGGGACGCCTGGCGCGACACCTCAGCGAGGAACGCCGTGCTGCGAGGGCCGTCGACGACGGGTCTTGAGCGGATCCTCAACCGGTCGCGTCGGGGGGGAGTGGTCATCGGGGGGCTCGGCGAGCCTGGGGTGGACGGCGACGGTTGGGTCGTGCCGATCGACTGGCGCGCGGCCACGTTCGCGCCGTTCTTCCCGCTGTTCGGGGTTCGCTCCGGCTCCGGCCGGACCGCCCCAGCCCGAGGGCAGCGGACCAGCTGCCCGGTGGCCGGCTCGGCGAGGCGCTCGACGCGGCCCTCCTCTCGATCCCCGCCCGTGCTACCGGTCGCTGGTTCCTCCGCACGGTGGCCACCCCCCTCGACGGGTCGTCGGCCGGATCCGATCGGGGCCTCCGACCCCTGACGCCGCTGCGGCCCGCGACGGTCCGCGTCCGCTCTTTCGGAGGACAATGAGGCGGGCCGCGGGCAAGGCCGCGCGCCGGCTCGCGGCAGGGTACGACGGTCGAGCCCTCGGGGTGGTTCAGAGAGGACGGGCAGGTGAACGAAGAGCGCCGGGTTGAGGATCGGCCGGATCGCAGCGCGCCGGCCTCGCACGATGGCACCCGGGCCTCAAGCAAAGGATGGCGCGGGTCGCGCGTCCCCTACAAGTGGGTCGCCCTGTCGGTGACCACACTCGGCGCGGCGATGGCGGCGATCGACTCGTCGATCGTCGTGCTCGGCTTTCCGACGATCATGACCGACCTGCACTCCGACCTCGTGACGATGATCTGGGTGCTCATGGGCTACATCCTCATGAGCACCGTCTTCCTCATGCTCTTCGGGCGCCTGGCCGACATGTTCGGCCGGGTCCGCCTGTACAACCTGGGCTTTGCCGTCTTCACCGGCGGTTCGCTCCTCTGTGCCTTCGCGACGACCGGCCCGCAGCTCGTCTTCTTCCGCCTCGTCCAGGGCGTCGGCGGGGCGATGCTCGTGGCCAACAGCATGGCCATCATCACCGAGGTCTTCCCCCCCGGCGAGCGCGGGCGGGCGATGGGCATCAACTCGATCACCTGGGCCGTCGGCGGCATCGTCGGGCCGGTGGCCGGCGGCCTCATCCTGGCGGTGCTCTCGTGGCGCTGGATCTTCCTGGTCAACGTGCCAATCGGGATCGTGGGTACCGCGTGGGGCTACCGCGCGCTCCACGAGATCAGCCGGCCACGGCGCGGCGAACGCTTCGATCTGGGCGGCATGGTCCTCTTCTCAGGCGGCGTCTCGTGCCTCCTCATCGCCCTGTCGCAGGGCATCTCGTGGGGCTGGCTCGCGCCGCCGACGCTCGCGCTCTTCGGCGGCTTCGCGCTCCTCGAGGGTCTCTTCGTGGTCGCCGAGCGGGGCGGCGGCGCGCACTTCATCGAGCCCTCGCTCCTGCGCTCGCGGATCCTGATGTTCGGCACCGCCGCGGCAACCCTGCAGAGCTTGAGCATGTTCGCCGTCAACTTCCTTGTGCTCTTCTACCTCCAGGGCGTGAAGGGCGTCGCCCCGTTGCAGGCGGCGCTGCTGATCCTGCCGCTGCCGCTCGTGCAGTCGGTCGTGGGTCCGCTCGCCGGGTTGATCTCCGACCGGGTCGGCGCGCGGCTGCCGGCCACGGCGGGGCTGGTCCTCCAGGCCGCCGCCTGCGTGCTCCTGGCGCAGCTCACCGCGGCCTCCTCCTATGCGGCGCTCCTGGCCGGCCTCCTCGTGCTCGGGTTGGGCGGGGGACTCTTCTGGGCGCCTAATACGAGCGCGGTGATGGGGGCGGCGCCGCCGGAGCGTCTCGGCGTGGCGAGCGCGACGCTCGCCACGTTCCGCCAGGCCGGCATGGTCACGAGCTTCGCCCTCGCCCTCGCCGTGGCCGCCTCGACGATCCCCCGGGCGCTCGCGGGCGCGATCTTCCTCGGTACATCGGTCAAGCTCGGCGCGCCGGTCATGAGCGCGTTCACGCTCGGCATGGGCCACGCGCTCATGGTGTCGGCGCTCATCGTGCTCGCCGCGAGCGCGCTGACGTTCATCGCCGGCGACACCGCTCGCGCGCGCCGGGCGGCCGCAGCGGCAGCGTGATCCAGCGCGGCGCGGGGTGAGGGCGGCGCTCATCGAGGAGCGGGGCGTCCCGCGCCTGCCTTGGGGACGATGTAGGACCTGTGGTCCAGCGCCCGCGAACCATCGGCGGAGCGGCGGCGTCGGCCGACCGTTTCCTGTCGCGAGCGTGTCACGCCACCTTGTCGTCCCGCTCCTCCGGCGGCCGGAGCTTCACGAACAGCCGGTACAGGAGGAGGTCGTACGTGATCTTCAGCGCCCCGCCGACGAAGAAGGGCAGGCTCGCCAGCCCCGGGATGGCGAAGAGAGGGGTCGAGATCAGCGGGGCCGGGGCCGAGGAGATCGAGCGTGCGATCCCGGTGACGCCGGCGGCCGCGGATCGCTCGTCCGGATCGACCACGGCCATCACGTAGGACTGGCGCGCCGGGATGTCCATCGAGTTCATGCTGAAGCGCGCGAAGAGGGCGAGCGCGGCCAAGGGCAGGGTCGGCATGAGCGGCATGATGATGAGGATGACGTTCGCGGGAAGATGGGTGAACACCATCGTCCTGACAAGGCCGATGCGGGCGGCGATCCGCGCCGCCACGAGGGCCGACAGGCCGGCCAGGATGTTACTCACGAAGAAGATCCCGCCGAGCAGGGCCGGCTGGGCGCCGAACCGCTGGGTGAACCAGTAGGCGACAAGGCTCTGGCTGACGAGGGCTCCCCCGAACGAGTCGAGCCCGATCAGCCCGGACAGCCGAAGCACGGTTCGACGCGAGCGATGCAGGCCGAGACGGCCCGCGGTCGTGGAACGGGACTCGGCCGCGACCTCCACCGCCGACGACAGGAAGGCGAAGGCGACTGCCAGCGCGACGCCGACCAGGGCATAAACGACGACGACCCCGCGGTACGCGTCGAGCGTGGTGCGTCCGGCCGCCTCGAGCGCAGTCACGAGGAGCCCGGCCGAGAGCGCGCCGAGGGCACCCGCGACCGAGCCGGCGAGGGCGTACCAGGCGAAGATCCGGGTCCGCTCCCGGTCGGGGAGGATATGGCTCAGCGAGGCCTGCTCGACGGCCAGGAACGGCCCGACCTCGCCGCCGCTGACGCTGATGACCCCGATCGTTGCGGCAATCAGCAGAACCCAGAAGTCACCCGACAGGGCGAAGGCCACGCCCGCGCCGAGCATCAGCGCGGATCCCGCGAGCAGCACCCGCCGTCGGCCGATCGCGTCCGCCCGGGTGGTGAGCCACAGGCTGATCGCCGCGTCACCGACGAGCGTGAGGGTCAGCAGCAGGCCAACCCGGACGCCGTCGAACCCGAGGGCGACAAGGTACAGGACCAGGATGACGGACACGGCGCCATAGCCGAACAGGCGGGCCATCCGCGTCGCGAAGAGCAGGCGGCCATCGCGGCCGAGGACCGCGAACGGCGAGCCGGTCACGCGGTCGTCTCGACCTGGCGCGTGGCCCACGCGTAGAGCGCGTCGTAGACCGGCAATTCGAGCCGAAGCTGCTCCTGGTCGGGCAGGCCAAGGTGCTGGAAGCCGCGGGCGATCGCGTCCAGACCCGCCGATTGCGGCGTGATGTTGACGTCCACGGCGACATCCGCGCCGTGGACCACGTTCGCCATGAGGGCCAAGGCAGGGTCACCGCCCAGCTCGTGCTCCTCGATGAGGACCTCGAAGGTGCACAGGCCATCGCGATGGGTGTAGCGCGCGCCGGGCGCGTCGAAGCTGATCCCGCCCTCCCGCTCGGCGTAGTCGAGCACGTCATCGCGGGGGACGTAGACGATCTCGGCGGCGGGGTCGATGAACTTGCGGATGAGCCAGGGACAGGCGACCCGGTCGGTGTGGGGATGCTCGCGGGTAACCCACTGCATGACGAGTTTCTCCTCTCAGGCCGGTTCCCGGCCTAGCATCTGGGCTCGCTGCTTGAACGCGTAGAGCCCGTCGAACAACGGTCCCGTGATCTCGAGGACACCCAAGTCATCGAGGTTCATCGACAGGCCCCGGATGAGCGTGTCCAGACCCGCTGCCTCGGGCGCGTCGTACCGCTCATCGGCGAGGTCGGCCTCGTGGATAATCCGGCCGATCTCGTCGAGCACCGGATCCCGGAGCGCATAGCGGCTCAGGAACGTCTCGAAGCTGCACCCGCCCTCGTGATGCGAGAGCGCGGCGCCGCGCATGTCGAACGCCGTCGCCTCGGCCGGGACCTCCTCGGGGTCATCCACGAACAGGAACTCGGCCGCCGGATCGACGAAGCGCCGGATGAGCCAGGCACAGCCGGCCCGGTCGACGTGGCAGCCACGTCTCGTTGCCCACTTCACGGGACGGCCACGAGCGAGTCGCCAAGGGCCTCGACCGCTGCCCGCGCCCGATCAGCGATCGGACCTGGGAAGTAGTCCCGCGACCGGATCCGGCGCAGCTCCCTTCGCAGGCGGGCCACGGTCCTGCGCCGCACCGGCTCAGGTTCGCTAGCCGTCGCCGCCGCATCATCGAGTACTCGACCGTATTCGCCCGCGATCATCGCCGCCATCTCGGCTGCGATCGCTCGCTCCTGGGCAGCCGATCCCGGCTCCGCAAGCCAGACGGTCGCCTCGCCAGCGTTCCCGATCACCTCATCCGCGAGCCACTCCAGCTGCTCGCGGGTTCGAGCATCGAGCGGCAGCGTCACGACACCGTCGGCGACCTGGCCGACGCCGAGCCGCCGCAACTGGCGCCAGACGGTGATCCGAGGCGTCGAAGGCTCCCGTGGCAGGCGGTAGGCAAGCAGCACCCAGCGCATTCGAGCGTCCACAGCGCGATCCTACCATGAGGATGAAACCACGGTTACACCAATCAGTGGTCGCTGGTTGGCGCGGCGTCGTTGTCGGGGTCGCGTTGTGCGGCGGGTTCGTCCTCTTGCTCCTGTGGTTGTATCAGTGTCACGCGCGCGCGCATGACTGAAGAAGACCGAAGTTTCGCCCGTTGTCTCCTTGACAGCTAGTCCCTGGATAATCCGTCGGCTCGGGGCGTGATAGTCATGAGGTCAGTTCCGATGGTTCAAGCCAAGTACCCGTCTAAGCCGATCTTCACGAAGATCCCGGCCAACTGGAAGACGATCACCGACGCCGAGAAGAAGGCCGCCTCCGAGGCGATGGCCAAGGCCATCCAACGACATCTCGGCGTCAAGCCGAAGGGCTGACTTGGGCGTCAGTAGCCCGACGGGTACGGAGCGGGAGAACTCGCCACGACCACGCCGCCCGCACCGGCGCTCAAGTAGACGAACACCGGTGGCCCGCTGGCGAAGTCGAAGATCACGATCCCTTGGTCCCCGAGCGGGGGCGCACAGGGAGCATCGGGTGGGCACAGGCCACCCCAGCGGA
>PLZO01000142.1 GCA_003152165.1 Chloroflexota bacterium | reverse complement strand
CCCTGATTTGACGCCTGTGGCGATCCGGTTTCGGGCCGGGGGCAGTTGGAACCCAAACAAGGTTGGCGTCGTCGTCGGCCCGAAACCTCGATTGCCGGCTTCGGCCCGGATGGAAGACCTCCGGATCTGTCGGCTCCAGCTCCACCGCACGACGAACCGTGCCACGGTGCACGATGCCGGGATCGTGGGCGAGTGCGTGCGACCGCCAACCCTGTTCCCCACAACCTCGAGGCCCCTGCGTCAGCCGAGCTCCGCCGATCCGGTCAGTCGACGACGGTGTGGCTCTGCTCGCGCAGGAACTGGGCAACGTAGTACATCGACAGGCCGGCCTTGCCGGTGGAACCGGAGCCCTTCCAGCCGCCGAACGCCTGGACGCCCGGCCATGCACCGGTCGTGGCGCCGGCCCGCCGATTGACGTAGAGCGTGCCCGTCTCGATCGTGTCAAGGAAGCGTTGGACCTCCCCCGCGTCCTCGCTGAAGATGCCCGCAGTCAAGCCGTAGACGCTCTCATTCGAGAGCCGGATTGCCTCGTCGAGCGAGTCGACCGCGGCGACAGCCGTGAATGGCGCAAAGAGCTCGTCGACGAACAGGCGGTGTTCGGCGGGCAGGTTGCCCACGATCGTCGGCTCGACGAAGAAGCCGCGCTCTAGCCCGCCGTCGGTCAGTCGCTCGCCGCCCACGTACACCGTGCCGTCGCGGCGGGCCTCGGTCGACGCCTGCTGGTAACGATCGACGGCACGCTGATCGATCACCGGCCCCATCCAGTTCGAGCGCACGAGCGGATCGCCCACCGACAGCGCCTCGGTCTTCTCGACCAGGAGCTTGATCAAGTGATCGTGAACTGGCCGTTCGACGTAGACCCGGCTGTTGGCCGAGCACTTCTGGCCGCTGAAACCGAAGGCCGACCGGACGATCCCCTCGGCCGCCTCTTCCAGGTCCGCCCTGGCCGTCACGATGGCCGGATTCTTGCCGCCCATCTCGACGATTGCCGGCCGCGGAAATCGGACCGAGAACTTCTTGAACAGCTCGAACCCCACGTCATACGAGCCGGTGAAGACGATCCCGTTGATCCCCGGGTTCTGCTGGAGCTCCTGGCCAACGGTCTCGCCCGGGCCCATCACCAGGTTGAGCGTGCCGTCGGGCAGGCCGGCGTCGCGATAGGCCTGGACCAGGTTGACTGCCGACATCGGAGCGGTGGTGCTCGGCTTGAAGACGACGGTGTTCCCGGCCATCAGTGCGGCGGCGCTCGGGCCGGCCGACAGGGCCATCGGGAAGTTGAACGGGCTGATCACCCCGAAGACGCCGAGCGGGCGAAGGATCGTGCGGGTGTGGACCGCCGCGTCGCCCAGGTTGTCCATCGGATGGTCGTAGCCGTCGTTGCGTTCCATCACGTCGGCGTAGTAGCGCAGGAGGTCGGCCGCCTCCTCCACCTCGCCCAGCGCCTCGAGGCGGCTCTTGCCAACCTCGATCGCCATGTGCGCGCCGTAGACCATCTGGCGCTGGCTGATCAACTCTGCCGCCCGGCGCATGATCGCGAGGCGCTCGCGCCAGGGCATGGCTGCCCAGGCGGGCTGGGCGGCCCGGGCGGCCGCAATCGCGTCGCGGACGTCCTGCACAGAGCCCTTCGCGAAGTGACCGACGATCATGTCGCGGTCGATCGGCGAGCGCACGATCGACTCACTCTCACCCTCGCGCGGCTTGCCGCCGATCAGGTTGAGGTGATGGCGGCCCAACTCGCCCCGAGCCTGGACGAGGCCTGCCTCGTACAGCGCGTGGAGCTCTTCATTATCGTTGCGCAGCGTGGCGTAGGTGATCTTCAGGCGCGGCGTCGCGTCGGTGGGCATCGGTGTGTTCCCCTGTCTCGGGTGCTGGCGCGGGCCGGCGACTATGCCCGGCGGCGGCTTTGTGCACCAGTGTAGCGCGAGGGTTTGGCCCGGGCCGATTGCAGGTGCCCCGGCCAGGCGCTCACTCGAGCGCGGCCACGACCTCGGCCAGTGAAGCCGCCACGGCCGTTGGCGCGCCGCCGCCCCGGCGCCGAGCGGCGGCCGCCACCAGTTCCGTCTCGCCGTGCTTGCCGCTTCGAACGAAGATCCCGCGCAGGCCGAGTCGCTGGGCGGCCAGGACATCGCTGAATACGTCGTCGCCAACCATCGCCAGGTCGCGCCGGGAGGCACCCGACAGGCCGCCGAGCAGCTCGGCAGCTGCCTCCCGGAAGAACGCCGACGACGGCTTGCCGATGATCGTGGCCCGCCGGCCGACCGCGAACTCCAGGCCGGCCACGAAGGCGCCCGAATCGAGAGTCGGGCCCTCGGGCGTCAGCCACCACGGGTTGCGATGCATCCCCACCAGCTCGGCGCCGGCCCGGACGAGTCGGAAAGCATGGTTCAGGTTGTCGTAGGTTGCCGCCTCGGGTGAATCGCCGATGACGACGGCAGCCGCCGTCGCGCCCGGCCGGCCCGCCTCCTCGTAGGAGAGGAGCTGCTGCCCCTCGAATTCGGTCCGGGCATCGTCGGACCCCAGGACGAACAGCGGCTCGAACGGATGGCGACGACGGGTGTAGGCCGCCGAGAGCGACAGGGCCGAAAGGATCCGCTCGGGCGGCAGGTCGAGCCCGATCCGGGCGGCCCAACCCGACAGCTTCTGACGGCTCATGAGCGACGTGTTGGTCACGATCCGGTATGGGATCCCACGCCGGTCCAGCGTGGCGATTGCCTGCACCGACCCGTCGATGGGGCGGCCGGCCAGGATGACCACGCCGTCGAGGTCGAGCAGGAATCCGCGCACCCCGGCCAGGGCAGCGCCGAGGGCTCGGGTCATGGGCGGGATGGTACCGTGCGCACCGGTGGCCGGCGCTCAGACCGGCCGCGGGTCGACGCGGAGGCAGCCATGGGCATGCTCGATGGCCAGCGGGCACTCGTCTTCGGGGTCGCCAATGACCATTCGATCGCCTGGGGCATCGCCCAGGCGCTCCATGAGGCGGGCGCGAGCGTTGGCTTCAGCTCGGTCGAGAGCCTCCTCGAACGGGGCGTCCGGCCACTGGCTGAGTCGATCGGTTCGACCTTCATCGAACCGTGCGATGTTCAGTCGGACGAGCAGATCCGGGCTGTATTCACCAAGTGGAGGGCTGCCCACGGGCCGGATGAGAAGCTGGACATCCTCGTCCATGCGCTGGCCTTTGCCCGCCGCGAGGACCTCGAAGGCAGCTTCGTCGACACCTCGCGTCAAGGCTTCGCGGTCGCCCTCGACGTGAGCGCCTATTCCCTCGTCGCGGTCGTCCGCGAGGCCCGCGCAGCCGGTCTCCTCCAGCCAGGCTCGAGCATCCTGACGCTGACCTACTACGGCGCCGAGAAGGTCGTCAGCAACTACAACGTGATGGGCGTCGCGAAGGCGGCGCTGGAAGCCTCCGTCCGCTATCTCGCGGCGGACCTCGGGCCCGAGGGCATCCGGGTCAATGCGATCTCGGCCGGTCCCGTGCGAACCCTCGCTGCCGCCGGCATCGCCGGCTTCAAGAAGATGTACGGCTCATTCGCCGACCTCGCCCCACTGCGCCAGAACATCTCGATCGAGGATGTCGGCCGGACCGCCCTCTATCTCGCGTCGGACCTGTCGCGCGCGGTGACTGGCGAGACGATCTACGTCGACGGCGGCTTCCACATCATGGGCGTGCCGAGCGCCGACGCCTGAGCCCTGCCCAACCGACGGGCCGCCATTCAGGCGTTTCTCAGACCAGCCTCGTAGAACTGGTGAATACAGATAAACTCCAGCACCACTCCACGAGGCTCCTACGATGACCCTGCCAATCGATCCGGGCAGCACCAGCCGCCCGTTCGAGAACTCCACGCCGGCCGACCAGGCCCCGTATGACGAGTCCGCCTATGCGGCCC
>PLZO01000171.1 GCA_003152165.1 Chloroflexota bacterium | reverse complement strand
ACTCCTCTCGCTTTTCGTTGCACCTGGCATTGGACCCGTCGAACCGTCTTTAGCCTGGCCGAAACTTCTTGCTGTGGAGTTTCAAGGGCCGTCGCGACCTTACATCCACGTTGTGACTTCGCAGACGTCCACAGATCCCTGGGAGGTCTGGCGAGAATCGCGAATGTCGTCGGCGAAACACCCACATATCGGACCGCCCGCGGACGACTGCGTTACGCACGGACCCCATTGTGCGGACCCGGCGTTGGCCCCCGAACGCCGGCCAGGACAACGCCCGGAAATCGGGCCTCAGGCACGAACGCGTCGGGGTCTATGATGTCCGTGCGGCGGCAGAGCCGCAGGAGGGACGATCATTGGTCGAGAAGCGGCCGAACCATCCACGCACGGCCTCACGACGCTCCGATGACACGGACTCGCCAAAGCACGTCGCGCCCGCCGCCCACCCGGAAACGATCAAGCCCGAGCCAGGCCACGAGCCTCTACGCACCGGCCCGGCCGACCCGCCGGATCGTCCGTAACGATGGCCAACACCAACCAGAGAGCCGGGGTGATGATGGCGGTCACGGCCGACGACGATCGCTACCAGCCTGCTCGGCGCAAAGCGATGGACCTGGCAAGGGTGAGCGGACAGGCCCTCATCCTGTACGACTGGGACGCTCCGACCCTCTTCGGTGATCCCTTGCCGACATGGTGGTCGGGCGAGGGCTCGGAGGACCTGTTCTCCCGCCGGCTGGATCAAACAAGACTCAGGGCGGCCGGCCGGGCGACCATAGCCGACCAGGTTGCTGAAGCTGAGGCGCTGGGTATTCAGGCGTTCGGTTGGCTACCCTCCGACCATGGTCCTTCGCCGTTGGCCACGTATGCGCGGGAACAGGGTGTATCCACGATCGTGATCTCCGCCGACCTGCAGGACGTCAGTGGCCTCGAGGCACTACTCAGTGGCACGAACCAACCGGTTGGCACCCTTGACGCGGAAACGCCGGCCCGGGTTGTCGTCGTCTGACGGCCACGACCGCCGGGGCTCGCCCATCGGCGGCATCGAATGGGAACGTGCAGGTGGCCCGCTCGAGGCGACCGTTGGTCCGCTCACCCATCGCCGCGCGGTCGTTCGAGACGAGCATCACGAGGACGAGCAGCGGCGCCGCGATCAAACCGTTGAGGACGGCGCTCTCGGAGATCGTGGCCTACTTCATCATCCTCGCGACCGGTTCCTCCGTGATCATCACCCGCGCGCCCTCTACCCAGCCGTGATCGCCCTAGTCGACCGGCTGTTTCGTCGTGTCGCCGTAATGGAACCACCTACGGACTAGATATCGCCGCTGAGGGGCCTGCGCTAGGATCGAGGTCCAGATACGCCGTGGAATAATCCGGAAATGCCCTCAGTGACCAACCTTGCCCGCGCAGTTCGCCTCGCCACCCAGCCCGAAATGCGCGGCCTGATCCTCGCGGCTGCCCACTCGGATGCTCTTCGTGAAGTTGCTCGGCGCGCGGCCAACGATCGAACCGGCCTCGTGCGGGACCTGCGAAATCCGGCGAATGCTCGAGAGCTGGTTCGCAGCGCCGTCCGACATCCGGCCGCTCGGGAACTTGTGAGTGCCAGCCTTCTATTTCTGCCGGGTCGCTACCTCCCGCTCGGCTGGGCGGCGAGCTGGGCGACCCACAGGGTCTTCGGTCGGTATCTCGATCCGCCGGTCAAAGGGCTCGATGGATCCGTCTTGGAGGCCAGCCGACGACTGAAGAACGTGACACCGGAGGCTCGCTAGCCGCTGTGCGGCCCCGCCCGCTGTGGCCAGGTGCGTCCGCTGTGCAACGTGATCCCGGTCCGAGAGGACCTCGACAACCCGACGGAACGGGTGCGAGCAAACCCTCGACCGGCCACGAAATCGATCTCTCAGCGAGGTCGCTCAGGCTGAACCCAGGCTGGTCCTTCTACCCGCGACCCCAAAATAGAAACGGGTTCCCGCGTGTCTGACGCCAACCTCGAGAAGAGCGCTATGAGCGGGCGTGCCGAAGCGCGCGTTTGGTTTGCCCGAGGCAGCGGATTCGTCGCGGGCGGCCTTGTTGTAGTCGCGGTCACGGAGGGTCTCGTCAGCGCCGGTGGGGTGCTTCTCCTGGTCTTCTTCGCGCTGCTCATTGCTTCTGCTCTGAGGCCACTCGTGGATCGCCTGCGGACAGCCCTGCCCATCGGCCGGGGACCCGCGATCCTACTCGTCTACTTCGCCTTCTTCGTGTTCGTGGCAGTCATCGGCTTTCTACTGGTGCCGCTCGTCATCGGCCAGGCAGGTCAGTTGGTGGATCAATTGCCCGCGGTCACCGACCGCCTGCAGGCCTGGAGCCAGGGCCTGCAACCCCACGAACTGTCGACGAGCGTGGGCGCTGTGATCACGGCTGCCCAGGGCGCACTGACCAAAGTGCCCACGACGGCGCCCGGCCAGGTCGTGAATGTCGGGCTCGGGCTGGCCGGTGCGATCTTCTCCGTTGTGACGATCCTGGCGCTTGTGTTCTTCTGGTTGACCGAGCGCCAGCGGCTGCAACGCTTCGCGCTCAGTTTTCTGCCTGCGGAGCGGCGCGGTGGCGTGCGCCAAGGCTGGAACCAGGTGGAGTTGCGTCTCGGCGGTTGGGTCCGCGGCCAGCTTGTGCTGATGGTCGCACTTGGCGTGGCTACGGGCGTCGCATATACCGTGCTGGGATTGCCGTCGGGACCCGTGTTGGGCGTCATCGCGGGTCTTGCGGAGATGATCCCGTTGGTCGGGCCGGCGCTCGGCGTTGGGCCGGCTCTGCTCATTGCCGCCGCGTTCCGGCCCGACCTGCTGATCGTCGTCGCCGTCGTATACGTCGTCATCCAACTCGTCGAAAGCAACGTCCTGGTGCCGCTGGTGATGCGCAACGCGGTCGGTGTCTCGCCGTTCCTGCTGACGGTCAGCCTGCTCATCGGCGGGGCGCTCGGCGGTCTCCTTGGCGCGCTGCTCGCCGTACCGATCGTCGCAGCCATAGAGGCGGTCTTGGAGCGGATGCAGGACCGCGATGTGCCGGTCGCCCAAGATGCCGCCAGCGCCGCGGCTGTGGAGATGCCGAATACAGAGAGCCCGATTCCGGAGGCGCCTGGAGCCGAGGCCTAACAGGTCCTCAGTGTGGTCGCCGAAACAGGCCCAGCGTGATCCAGTCCAGGGCCGAACCGATCCCCCCGGTCACGATGCGCGAGCTACCGACCATGTGCTCGTCGCCAACGCCGTCAACAGTGACAACCGCTCGACCAGGATGGGCGAGTAGTGGAAGGACATAAGACCGTACTTGCTCAGCAGCACATGGGTCGAACTATTCCTCGTGAACTTCTCTGCCTCCATTGACCTCGCGATCTTGCGGAATTGCCGAGCTGCACCACCTCGAGTGGTGATCGAAACGATGCACTCGTCGTTCTTCATTCCCGTTCCGTTCATTCCTGTGAGGATGATCGTTCCGTGATCCATCTTGAGTCACCCGACATGGCGCGGCACCCGCCAGTCCGGATCGTCGATCCGAAGAACCACCTCAAAGTCACCTGCTGCCCGCGCGCGCCCGCATCGCTCATAGGGCGCAGGACCGTTCAGCCAGGGGAGAGCCGAAATCGGATGGTGATCGCGTCGAATTCGGCAGGCTCCGGGGCCGTTCTGGATTCGGAACCCGCGCCACCCGCATCGGACCAGGACTCCACAGGTGATTCTCGGGTGCCTGGGCATATGCTCCGGGTCGAACGCACACCGACGATTTAGGATCGACGCACCAACCGGATCTCGACGAGGAGGCGCACGCGCGATGCTCACGGCCACCAAGGACCTGATGCTCCCTGCGACCGTTACGGGCTCGTGGCCACGGCCACGCTGGTACGACGGCGGCCTGTGGGGCCGGCCGCTCGACACGGCACTGCTCGACGTCCACTTCCGAGAGCAGTTCCTCGACGCGCACTCCACCGTGATCGCCGACCAGGAGCGCGCGGGGCTGGACATCCTCACGAATGGTGATTACCACCTCGACGAAGACTTTGCCGGCCGCTCGTGGCACCACTATCCGTTGCAGCGTTGGAAGGGGCTCGAGCACGAGGAACTGCAGTACGAGCGCTCGCGCGACCGGCTGCTCGAGTTCCCGGCCGGGACGCTGATGAACGAGATCGAGTCGACGTGGCGGTGGCCGCGCGTCGTCGGCAAGGTCGAACACGACCCTCGCAATCCGCTCGAGTACGCCAAGCTCTGGCGGATCGCCCAGGCACGGGCGGGCTCGGGCAAGCCGGTCAAGTTCGGGACCTGCTCGTCGCAAGTGCTCTCGATCTTCCTCGACAGCCATACGGCCGAGTACGACCTCGAGGACAAGAAGCAGCTGATCTGGGACATGGCCGGCGCGATGAACCTCGAGCTTCGCCAGCTCGCGGCCGCCGGGGCCAAGGTGATCCAGATCGAGGAGCCGACGATCCATTTCGTCGCGTGCTTCTATCCCGACCAGACCGAGTTGCTCGACTTCCTCGTCAACGCGTTCAACCACGAGGTGGAAGGCCTTGACGATGTGGAGCTATGGATCCATACCTGCTGGGGCAACCCGAACATGCAGAAGGTCTACACCGGCGAGTCGTACGCGAATTCGATCGAGATCTACCTCGAGCGCCTCAAGGGCGACGTGTGGACCGTCGAGGCCACCGAGAACCAGCTTGCCGAGATCGACTTGTTCAAACCTTATGCCGGCCGGCTGAAGAAGAAGATCGCCGTCGGCATGGTGAACCACCGCACCCTTCAAGCCGACATGGCGCCGGTCGTCGCCGCGCGGGTGCGGCGCGCGCTGGAGGTGATCCCGGCTGACAAGCTGATCCTCTCCACCGATTGCGGGTTCGGCCGGCAGGGGTTCACCCGGACCATCGCCTTCTACAAGACGACGGCGATCGCGCAGGCGCGCAACATCGTCCTGAAGGAGCTCGGGCTCGAGGAGCGCTACGTGCCGGCGGCCGACCCGTCCCTTCAGGTAGACGTGCTTCCGGACCAGGAGCCTTTGACGCACCTGCCATCACCCTGGAAGTAGCACCAAGGCATAGTCGCGTTCCTGTGCTCCTAGATAGCTATATCTACGGTTTCGCGCTGACGAAGATGAACCTGCCCTTTAGGACGACCGAAGAGGTCGGCGATGTGGCACAGACGATGCTCGCGCCGTTCCAGGCCGACGCCAACCCGAACCTCGTGGCGTTCATTACCGAACACGCCATGCAACCGGGCTACGACTACGGGGACGAGTTCGAGTACGGTCTCGATCTCATCCTCGACGGCCTCGACAGGGTGCGGAACGCGGCCTGAACCCGGCCGCCCGGCCGCCCGGTCGCCGGGGCTGTCGGTCAAGCTAAATTTCGCGAGAGTTCGCCTGCCACCTCAATCGAAATCCCCCATGACGAGAACGTCGGCGGTCGTGCGACGCTCCAGGGCCGGTGCGGTGGGCCGCTCCGATCCGGCGCACCAGCGATCAGCTCGCCGGCCAGCGCAACACGTCGGTCATTCCGCGTCGCCACTCTGGAGGCTGAGCGCCTGCGACAAAGTAGTCCGTCTTTCTAATAACTCTGTCCTGGCTGAACTCAAACAGCGAGGCGACCTGCCAGGTCTTGCCGTCGCCGTAGTCGGCAGCCCACTCCGCGATGGTCAGGTCGGCCCCGCTCCGGAGTCGAAGGAGGCGAGTCCGGGGCAAGGTCGGCGTTGCCTGGGCTACGGCCACGATGGCATCTCGACCGTGAATGAGCTCAGCCGAGCCAGGCCACTCCTGATCGGCCGTGTCCGCGAAGATCGCCCCGATGCCTTCAAAGTCGCGCCGATTGATCGCGTCCAGGTACGACCTGACCAGCGCCTCGTGGGTTGAGCTCATGGGAGCACCTCTATGTCCTGCCTCGGCGCCGATCGCGCCGACCTGGTGAAGGGTAGAGCCAGCCCATCTCCCGACGGCGTGGCGAGTGGGTGCGGTATGCGTTGGGTGCCAGACGGCCCCGGGATTGCCCACACACGACGGGTGGATCGTGGCGAAGGATTGCACGATACCCACTTCGCCCGGAGCCGTCTCTTGGACCAGCTACGGCTCAGGCCTCGGCGATCACCGCGATCGAGACGCGGAGACCGGGCATGTCGAGCGGGAGTTTCGCCCCCTGGCGCGCCGGCGGCGAAGCCGAGAACCAGCGATCCCACTCCTCATTGAGGCCGGTGAAATCGGCCGGATCGCCGAGGATGAACGTGCTGCTCACGATCTTCTCGATTGAGCTGCCGGCGGCCTCGAGGATCGACTGGATGTTTGTGAGGCACTGCCGCAGCTGCTCCTGGATCGTCCCGCCCACGATCGCTCCCGTGCCTGGATCAAACGGACCTTGCCCGGACACGAAGACCAGTCCGGCCGCCCGAACTGCCTGCGCGTAGTGCTCGTTGATCGGCGCACGGTCCGTGCGAATCGGCTCGCGACTCATCGTTGGGCTCCTCCGTGACCCGGCCGACACCGCCTGCCGCCGTCTGGCTCGAAAGCGTATCGCCTCGTGCCGGCAGCTCGCCAGACACCGGGCTGCGCCGACATGAGCTAGTCCTCAGCTCACCGCTTTCTTCACGAGCGCGCCGATCCTTGCCTCGTCGGCGGCGGTCAACTCCATCAGAGCGAAGGTGACCGGCCACATGGTGCCTTCGTCGAGGTTTGCCTTGTCGCTGAAGCCCAACGTCGCGTACCTCGTCTTGAACTTCTGCGCGCATTGGAAGAAGCAGACGACCTTGCCGTCCTTGACATACGTGGGCATCCCGTACCAGAGTCTCGGCGAGAGGGCTGGCGCGCTAGCTTTGATGACAGCATGGAGCCGCTCGCCCAAGGCGCGATCCGGTTCCGGCATCTCGGCGATCTTCGCGAGCACGGCGCTTTCCCCGTCTGCCTTGTCCGCGCGCGGGCCGCGGCGCGCGGACGCCTTCAGCTCTTCGTGGCGCTCCTTCATCGCGACTCGTTCCTCGTCCGTGAATCCCTCGAACGTACTGTCGATCACGCTCGTGCCCTTGGCGGACTTCTGGGTGTCCTTCATTGGCGGGTTTCCTCCTCTGCGAGTCTTGATGGGGACGACCCTCTTTCGCGCCCCACGACGATGACCAAATCGCGTCCGGCGCCGGATTGCCTCTGGCATCCATCCCTCGCATGATGGCAACGATGGCGAGATGGGCCGGCCTCGCGCCGTGGCTGGTTGCGCTGATTGGGCTTGCCGTGCCTTTGATCGCGGGTGGCGGGGCAGGCTGGCCGTATGTCGTTGGCTGGCTGGTCTTCCTGGCTCTTCTCCTGATGGTCAAGCCGCTCTCTCGTGCCGACCAGCGAGATCGGATCCAATGGGCCGTGATCGCGACCTTCCTTCTTGTCATCCCGGGCCTAGTCGTCGGTGGCATCTACCTGGTACCTGCGGCCCTTCTGTGGCTAGGCATCGAGCTTGGATCCCGCCGACGTCTTTCAGACGTCAACTGACGCCCAACCGGCTATCCACACGGTGAGAACGTCGTGCTGGGATCAAGGGAGGACGAGCTACCCGAACGCTCGCTGGCCCCTGATCGCCTACCCACCTTGCTCGGTTTGGTTCTCCGCGATTTCGGCGATTAGGATGCACGGGAAACGGCCCGCCGTCCGGGCAGCGCGTACGAGCGCGGAGGCACCAGGTGTCGAGAGGATTCGAGGCGATCAAGAGCGTGACG
The DNA here is from genome assembly GCA_003152165.1 of Chloroflexota bacterium. GTDB lineage: Bacteria > Chloroflexota > Limnocylindria > Limnocylindrales > CSP1-4 > Palsa-1033. The sequence goes on along the minus strand of PLZO01000171.1, from coordinate 4,067 downwards.
ATCGACGCTCCCAGGGCCAAGGTCTGGGACGCGCTCACCAATCCCCTGAAGGTCAAGCAATACATGCACGGGACCACCATGTCGACGGATTGGAAGGTGGGCAGCCCAATCACATGGACGGGTGAGTGGCAGGGTCAGTCCTACGAAGACAAGGGCACCGTTCTTGCGGTCGAGCCCGAGAGGCTCCTGAAGACCACGCATTGGAGCCCGATGGGCGGCAGTCAGGATGAGCCCGAGAACTACCACACGATCACGTATGAACTGGCTGAGCAGGGGGGTAAGACCATTCTGGCCCTCACCCAGGACAACAACGCGACCCAGGAAGAGGCCGACAAGATGGCCGAGAACAACTGGGGACCGATGTTGCAGGGCCTCAAGGAAACGGCCGAGAAGTAGCGCCCCGGCACCTCCGTGTGCCCAGGCGAGGGCCTGAGCTTTTTCCCGAGAAGTCCACACGATGGCTGGATCATGGCGGGCCCCTCTAGGCTGCCTCGCGCCGTTGATGCCTGCCGGCCACCGTCAGATAGCCAACCAGGATCACGATCACGATCGTCAACCCGAGGCTGACCGATCCCGTCCCGAGCCCAAGGCCACTCAAGCTGCGTGATCGGCCGACCCAGTCTGCAAACGACGCCCCGAGCGGGCGGGTCAGGATGTAGGCGACCCAGAACGCGAGGATCGCGTCTACGGAACCCAGCCCGTACGCCAGCGCTGGCAGGGTGAACAACATCGCGAACAGGATCCCGGAGTCAAAGTAGCCGAGCCCCAACGTGCTCGCGGTCATGTCGCCGGTCGCGGTTCCAAGGGCGAATGTCGCCAGGACAGCCGCCCAGTAGAAGAGTTCGCGACGGTGGGTATCGATGCTGTGGATCGAGAGCGTCCGCTCGCTCGCGTACCAGGCCCCGAAAATGACAGCCAGGACGATCGCAAACAACGCGGTCGAGATGATGTACGGGATGCCGAGCTCGATGTGTAGGACATCGGCGGCCATCGTCCCGAAGATCGCGACCATGACGACGGCCAGCCAATAGGTCCAGGGAACGTAGCGGTGGGCCGCGAACTGGAGGACGAGCGCGGCGACCAGGCCAAGCCCGGCCAGGGGAACGACGATCACCGGGTTGAACGTGCGAACGAGATAGTCCGAGGTGACCTCGCCCATCGCGGTCGTCAGGACCTTGATGGTCCAGAACAGGATCCCGATCTCGGGGACCTTCCGCCCCTCCGGCCGATGGGCCGCCCAACGACGGATCACCGGCCGATCACCGAGCGTTGATAGGCGACGGCGAGGCACGGCAGACGCAGCAGATTATCGGTCGTGCGGAGCAGGCTCCGGTGGTCGGCATACGACTTGTGGCGGGGAATGCCGGGCGAGATCATCAGGGTCACGCCGTGGCCGCCACGGTCGAGGCCCGCTCTCAAGCGACGGGCGGAGGAAGGTCTCAGCATGGAAGGATTATCCAGACGCCAGGGTCAGGCGCCTGCGGCGGGTCCGAGGACTACCCGAAGGTGCAGATACTCGCGATCCGGGAGCTGCTCGAAGAGCATCGCAAGCCGGACCTGCCGCTCCTCGTGTTGCCCGCGTTCCACCAGGCCAGAAGGTCGAGCCGGTTTCGGCGGGCTAGGAAAAGCTGTTCAGCCGGCGCCACATGGTGAGAGCATCGAGGTGATCCGACCACCTTTTCGCTGACTCAGGCCCCAGACTCCGGCGGGGCGAAGCCGGCCAGTCTCGCCTTGAAATCTCGATAGGTCGGATCGATCGCGTAGAGGCGTTCGAAGTCGGCTTGCGCCTTGGTCGACTGACGGCCTGCACCTCGAGCTCATCGGGTGGACTACGGTGCCTGGCGACATGACGGCACTGTGCAGCCCGTAGGGCGAGATCGAGCGCGCTCCGGACCGATACGTCGACACTGAGTCCCGCCATCGCAGACCCTTAGGGAGAACGCTGATGTCGACACCGATCCAGCTCGTCCTCGATACCGCGGATCCGGACGGTGAGGCGCGATTCTGGGCCGACGCCCTCGGCTACCGGCTCCAGCCACCACCAGATGGGTTCGATAGCTGGGCGTCGTTCCTGCGCCAACAGGGTCATTCCGGAGGATCGCTGGAATGACGCGTCAGCGATNNGTCGATCCTGACGGCAAGGGACCGCGGATCTACTTTCAGCACGTTCCCGAGGGCAAGAACGCCAAAAACCGGCTGCACATGGACCTCAACGTCTCGGGTGGACGCGCGGTCCCGCTCGACGACCGGAAGGGGCGCGTCGAGGCCGAGGTCGCTCGGCTCAAGTCACTGCGAGCGACAGACGAACGCGGCGGAATCGAGCGCGACGGCGAGTACTGGGTGCGAATGAACGACCCAGAAGGCAACGAGTTCTGCGTGCAGTAGGGGCGACCAGTAAGCCGACGACACTCATCGGAGCGTACCCCGCGAGCCCGCCCCACGACGATGTCATGGTGTTTTGGCATCGATCTCGATGGTCCGTGGAGGTGAACGTCCTTGAGGTGAAAGGACCCCACGAATCAGGCTGGTGTTGCGGGCGCGATCGACCGAGGCGTCCAACATCACCTGTCGCGATAGAGGACACTTCGGCCCGTGAAGCCTCCCGAAGTGTTCTACGCGCGCAGCGGCGACGTGGCGATCGCGTACCAGGTGGTTGGGGGCGGCCCGGCCGATATCGTTTTCGTGCGCGGGATCACCGGGGACCTAGTGTCGACCTGGGACCAACCCTTGCTCGTTCGCCACGTCGAGGGCTTGGCTGCCCTTGGTCGGGTCTTGATGCTCGACAAACGAGGCACCGGGCTGTCCGACCGCGTCCGCGAAGTCCAGTCGATCGAGACGGCGATGGACGACATTCGAGCCGTCATGGATGCAGTGGGTTCTGAGAGTGCCGTCCTGTGGAGCGGCAGCTCGAGCACTGGGCTAGGCATCCTCTTCGCGGCGACCTACCCCGATCGATGTGCCGGCCTCGCCCTGATCGATCCGCGGATCAAGGGCACCCGGGCGCCCGATTACCCCTGGGCCCCGACAAAGGATGAGTGGCGGGAGCAACTGGCCGAGATCCGTGCGAGCTGGGGGGAACGGGGCTACCTCGAGCGGCTCGCACACGAGTGGGCGCCCGAAGTCGCCGACGACGACTCGTTCCGCGACTGGTTTGTCTGGCACATGCGTCGGAGTCTCAGCCCGGGCGCTGCCCTGACAGCCTTCCGGACGGCGATGGAGCTCGATGTCAGCGACGTTCTGTCCGCTGTCCGCGTGCCGACGCTGATCTTCCCTCGGCCTTCAGTGCCAGGGCCGGGCCACTACACGGCCGAGCGGATCCGCGGCGCCGAGCTCGTTGAGTTGCCTCCGTTCCGGGGCGTCTACACTTGGGTCGACGACGACGTGCACGAGGCGACGATGGCCGCGACGGCGCGATTCATCGCTGGCCTGGGCGGTGGATCCAGCCCGGAGCGCGTGCTCGCGACGATTCTGTTCACCGACATCGTCGGCTCGACCGAGCTCGCCTCGCGACTCGGCGACGCAGCTTGGCGCAAGCTACTCAACCAGCATCACGCGATCGTGCGTCGCGAGCTCGGCCGATTTCAGGGTCGCGAGCTGGATACGGCCGGCGATGGGTTCTTCGCCGCATTCGATGGTCCCGCCCGAGCGGTCTCCGTAGCCGATGCGATCCGCAATCCGCTTCGCGCCATCGGGCTCGAGATTCGCGCGGGACTGCACACCGGCGAGTGTGAGGTCAGCGACGGCAAGATCGTCGGGATTGCGGTGTCGATCGGCGCGCGGATCGCCTCGCTCGCTCAGCCGGGCGAGGTGATGGTCTCGAGCACGGTCAAAGACCTCGTCGCCGGCTCCGGGCTCCGCTTTGAGGATCGCGGGGAACATGTGCTCAAAGGGATCCCTGAGCCGTGGCGCCTGTTTGCCCTCAGGGGCTGATGCTCCTCCGCTCACGACGCCCGCATCGTGTGCTTGCGGCAAATGGGCCAAGAGCGTCCTCTCCTCATCGGTGCGCTCGCCGGCTCGGCCAGCGGCCTCACGGCAATGTTCAGGGCGGCGGAAGGCTAGGAGAACTG
>PLZO01000138.1 GCA_003152165.1 Chloroflexota bacterium | reverse complement strand
CCCCACAAGGCGGTATATCAGGCCCCAAAAGCGGGTGCGGGTTCCACCCATCGACGCAACACCACGGTTTGGTGCAGTGTCGATCGGGAGGTGGGCTCATGGCGCAGCGGGTCAGGCCAGGGTTGACGGCCGAGCAGAAGCGGGAGATGTGGTCACGTTGGAAGGCAGGCCAGTCGCTCAGCGAGATCGGGCGGGCGCTCGGCAGAGAACGTAGTTCGATCCACCGCATGGTGGCGTCGAACGGCGGCTACGTGCCGGCGACCCAGCATCGCTCGTCACGGGTGCTGTCGATAGCCGAGCGGGAGGAGATCTCGCGCGGCCTGGCGGAGGGCGTCGCGCTGCGCACGATCGCTCGCCGCTCCGGCCGGGCGGCCTCGACGATCAGTCGGGAGATCGCCCGTCATGGTGGCCGCCATCTGTACCGTGCGATCCAGGCGGACGAGCGGGCCGACCCGATCACGGCCGATCGGGACGCCCTCTCGGATGAGTCCGCGCCAGAACTTGCGGACGCCATAGACGCCGAAGTTGGCGGCATGGACCCGGCTGATCGCGAGCTTCAGCTCCGCGTCGCGCAGGGTTCGGGCCGAGGTGGCCGGGGAGCGGCCAGCGTAATAGCTCGACGGGGCGACTGCCAGGACCTGGCAGATCGGCTCGACCCCGAACGTGGCCCGGTGGGCCTCGATGTAGCGGCTCATTTCGAGGAGCGGCGGTCGAGCTCCGCCCCGAAGTAAGCCGCCGCGCTCCTTGAGGATCTCGTTGGCCCGCCGGAGTTCGCGGTTCTCGCGCTCGAGCTCGCGCATCCGAGCGCGCTCCTCGGAGGTGAGGCCGGCCCGGGTGCCCCGGTCGACCTCTGCCTGGCGGACCCAGGCGCGGAGGGACTCGACCCCGATACCGAGCTGGTGGGCGACGCGGCTGACGGCGCCCTGTTCGCCGCTCCGCTCGATCGTCTCCACGACCAGACGGACGGCGCGTTCTTTGATCTCAGGCGGATAGCGACGAGAGCTTGGGTGGGCGGTCGTATCGGTCATGGACTCCATCTTCCTGGGAAGGCGCAGGCGTGCTGCTGTCGCTGCCATAGACCTGCGTGAGCACAGCGACGAGGTTGTGGCCGGGGGCAAGGTCGCCAAGGTCGAAGTAGTCGAGCCCGTGGCGACCCGGCTCGACGGCTGGCACGATCCGGTTCGCGTCACGTTCGTCCACGCGCGCAACTAACGCCCCATGCGCCGGCGCCGGGAGCGCTGCGACGAGGACGAGATGGGTGCCTACGACCGTGGACGCGGGCACGGCCTGCCAGAGCGCCAGCGTAGCCGCCACCCGAGGGTCACGGTTCGAAACGGCCCGGCGCTCGTGGAGCGCACGCCCGAGGCAGCCACCACGATGGGTGGATCGTGACACCCGCAATCGGGCCGCTCGGAGCTCGCCTCTGGGCAGCTCATGACGAGCGGTGCGCTACGCTCGACTCTCGCAGCCGGAAGCGTTGATGTCGCTTTCTGGCGATGGAGGTTAGGACATGCCGACAGTGAGCGTCCGGTACATCGTCAACGACATCGACGCTGCAATATCGTTCTACTGCGGTCGCCTCGGATTCCACGAAGAGATGCATCCCAACGCGTTCTTCGCCATGCTTGCAAGGGACGACCTTCGGCTCGTGTTGAGCCGGCCAGGCGGAGGGCCCGGCGGAGGCCAAGCACTGGCTGATGGCCGGCTGCCTGAGCCCGGTGGCTGGAACCGCTTTTCGCTCGAGGTGACCGACCTTGCCTCGTTTGCATCAGAGTTGCACGCGGACGGAGTCCATTTCCGGAACGAGATCGTGGTTGGCGTGGGCGGCAAGCAGGTCCTGATCGAGGACCCCTCTGGCAATCCGGTCGAGCTCTTCGAGCCGACGATTGCCGAGGCCAAGTTGTCACCAAGGTCCCAGAGCTGAGCATCGGGGGCTAACGCGGCTCCTGGCACCCGGCAAGCCCACACGATGACCACGTCGTGTGGCCCATCCACGCTGGCCGGCGAAGTGAGATCCCGAGCCCGTACCATGTCCTCGGCGGTTTCCGAATAGCAAAGGGACTGAGCAATGCTGGTCCGGAAGAAGAAACTCGGGTTCGCGACCGTCGTCCTGGCTCTATTGCTCGCCATTCCGGCGGGCGTGTCGGCGGCGGCGGCCCCCGGTGTGCTCCGGACCGGCCTGCCCAGCCACATCCTGACACCCGGCGCGCTCAATCCCGCGGTGACCCAGGCCACGATCGGCATGACGATCTGCGTCTCGGGTTGGACAACGACGGTTCGTCCGCCGACGAGCTACACGACGCCGCTCAAGCGGACCCAGCTCGTCATCTATGGCTACAGCGATCGGAGCCTCGCCGACTACGAGGAGGACCACCTCGTCGCCCTCGAGCTCGGGGGCTCGCCGCGGAGCACGAAGAACCTGTGGCCGGAGCCCCACCACGTGATCGTCGGCGGTCTGGACGTCGGCAGTTATGCGAAGGACGGCCTGGAGAACTACCTGCACCGCCAAGTCTGCGCAGGCTACCTAACCCTGGCGAAGGCGCGCGCGGAGATCGAGACGAACTGGATCGCATATTGGAAGGCAGCCGGCAAACCCAGGGGATAGAGAACGCACGGTTTGACAAGCTGACCCACCCGCGGCGTCAAGCCCGCCCCGCCGACCGCGGGAATCGTGGGCGGCGCTCGCGAGGCTCGGCGACGAGTAGGTCCGGCGCCCCACACCATGGGAGGACGCCTGTGCAACCGCAGGTCCCGCGCTGGCGACGTGCAGCCACACGACCGTCATCTACCACGCTCCCGGTTCGCGCGTCGGAATCCCCTCCGACGGGCGGGTCGATCAGAAGGCGGTTCGCGCGGTCGGGCGGACAAATCCGCGCCGCGTCGACCATGCTCAGCGGGCGACGTCGCGCCGCGTCACTCCCCACGCGCCGAGCAGGATGCCACCGACGGCGATGGCCACGGAGGCCACGATCCCGAAGGCGTCCCACTGGCCGATCATCGGCTGGCCCATATGGGCGGTCAGGGCGAGCTGGTGGAACCAGTCTGGCAGCTTGAGGGCCGGGGCCAGGAGGTCGATGAGGTAGGTCACGACGACCACGAGCGCCGTGATCTCGGCCCCAAGCGAGGTCCGCCACAGGCCACCGACGGCGACGCCGACCCCGACGATCGCGATCGCGTAGAGGCCCAGCGATGCTGAGCCGACCAACGCGTCGCCCGCGGCCGCACCGCCCGCCGAGGCGCCAACCCCGATCGCGACCGCAACGATCGCCGTCATCAGGACGACCGCGGCGACTGCCGCCACCCCGCCGGCCATCACCCAGCGGGCCCGCGACAGCGGACTCGCCAGGACCTCCTCCAGCCGACCCTCGGTCTCGTCGGATGCCCATTTCGAGACGAACGTCACCCCGGCGAAGCCCGCGGCGATGTAGAAGAGCGCGACATACAGCTGGAGCCAGCCGCCGGCCGACGCGAAGTTGTAGCCCGGGAAGATCGTCGCGAACTCCTTGAAGATGATCGTGTCCCCCCCAACTTGGTTGGCGAACGAGCCGACGAGCGAGGCCAGGAGCCCGCCCATCAGGCCCATCCCCAGGCCCCAGGCAAGCGCCCGCGGCAGCTGGTCACCGAAGGCCCGGTGGACCGGACCGCGCACCCCAAGGATTTGATCTGGAAGAGCGGGCAGGGAGAGGTTGGCCGTCACACCCAGGTCCCGTCGGCTGAAGATCTCGACGCCGGCGGCGAGGAGGACGACCGCGACGAACAAGACCGCGACCAGGCCGGGCCAGTCGTAGAAGCCGGCCAGCGGAACGTGGTTGACGGTCCAGTGGAACGGGCTGATGGCAACGAGCGGACCGCCGACATCCAGGCCGCTCGCCAGCCATAGGACCATCATCACGACCCCGGCGACCGCTGCCGATCCGGCGCGCCCCAGGAGCGGTGCGAGGGCGAAGGCGAGTCCGCTGAAGCACATCGCGATGAAGCCGATCCACAGGGCAAAGGCGATGGAACCGCCGAGCGGGATCGGGTCGCCCAGCGACGCATCGCCGAACACGTTCGAGCCGACGAAGACCATGACCGCGATGACGGCCATCACCAGCCACAGCATCGTCAGGTGGGCGGCGAGCTTCTCGAGCGCGATCCGGCGCTTCCCGAAGGGTGCGGCGGCGACGAAGTCAAGGCTCCCGCGCGCCGCCTCGCCGGCGAGGGTCCCGGACAACGCGAGAATCGACCACAGCCCGGCGCCAAGGGCAAAGAGGGCGCCGTACTTCCAGCTCATGTAGCCGCCGAGGGTGCCGAGCTTCGGCCCCATCAGGGTGGCGTTGCCGAAGAGGTTGACCATCGAGGCGGGCAGGCTTCCGATGAGCTTGTCGACCTCGAGCCGGGCGGCGGGGGTCGGGAACACGCTCCCGATCGCGGCCCCCAGGACGAGGGGCAGGCTGCCGAATAACCCCGCGGCGATGATGAACGCGAGCCGGGAGTCCCGGACCGTCTTCCCGTAGATGCTGCCGAAGCCGTACAGGCGTCGCCGGAACGGGATCGGAGGGATCGACGCCGCGAGCGTCTGGCGCGGCGTTCCAGTGCTGACGGCCATGGCTACTTCACCTCGGCGGGCGCCTGCCCGTACTGGGCCAGGAAGGTCTCCTCGAGGGAGGGCTCGCGCGACACGAAGTCGAGCAGCTCGTAGCGCGCGGCGGCCTGGACGACCGGCGTGATCGGCCCAGCCACACGCAGGCGCAGGACATGGTCGTCGGCGACGACGTCACTGACCCCCGGCAGGTGCTCGAACTCGCTGGTGGGGACGGGGCCCGCGAAGCGCAGCTCCACCTGGTGGTGGGCGAGGTCGCGCAGGCCCTCGACCGTGTCGGTCTTGACGATCCGCCCTTCGCGGATGATCGCCACCCGGTCGGCGCTCTTCTCGACCTCGGACAGGATGTGGCTCGAGAGGAAGACGCTGGCCCCGTCGGCAACGGCCTCGCGAAGGGTGGCGAAGAAGGTCTGCTGGACCAGCGGGTCCAGCCCCGAGGTCGGCTCGTCGAGCACGAGCAGCTCCGGTCGGTGCTGGAGCGCGATGACGACGCCGACCTTCTGCTTGTTGCCCTTGCTGTATTCGCGGAAGCGGCGCGAGGGGTCGAGCTCGAAGCGCTCAATGAGGCGTTGCTGGTAGGCGGCGTCGACGCCCCCCCGGAGGTTCGCAAAGTACGCGAGGGTCTGCTTGCCGGTCAGCCGGTCGTAGAGGGTGAACTCGCCCGGGATATAGCCGACCCGCCGGTGAATCGCGACCGGGTCGGCCGAGCTCTCAATGCCGAAGACGAGCGCCCGCCCGCTTGTCGGGCGGATCAGGTCGAGCATCGTCCGGATCGTGGTCGTCTTGCCCGCGCCGTTTGGCCCGAGGAAGCCAAAGACCTCGCCCTGTTCGATCGACAGGTCGACCTCGATGATCCCGCGCTGCGCGCCGTACGACTTCGTGAGCTTCTCGATCTGAACGATGGCGGTCATGCGCGGGTCTCCTGTGGCTGGGGCTGCCCGGCGAAGACCGGGCGAGCGATGGCGTGGCCGTTCTGGAGCTGATCGCTGGCCATGGGCGTCAGCCGAACCAGAACCGCAGGGTGGGCTCGTCGAGGAGCGGCCAGGAGGTGGGCGGGATCCCGAGGATCCGCTCGAACGCTTCGAAGTAGGCAGCGAGCGTGGCGGTCACCGTCTCGAACGCGACCGTGCCGTCCCGTCGGCCCAGGACGAGCCGGATCGCGACCTCATTGAGCCCCAGGATGAGTGCTGTGAAGACGCCCGCCGTGCCCTCCGGCGAGGTGAGCGAGAACGACCCGTCCGCCGCTCCCTCGCGCAGGATGCTGACGAGCAGCGGGGTGAGCCGCCGCGCCACCGCGGCGCGCATCCGCTCGAGCACGATCGTGTTCTCGTCGGAGTACCACGTCCGCAACCGCTCCAGGACGGCCTCGGGCTGGTACTCGGGCTGCTCACGCTTCCATTGGGCGATCCCGGCGAAGATCTCCTGGAGTTTCTCCAGGGCGGTCAACCGCGGATCGGCCGCGATCGGCGCGACCGTGCTCGTCGCCGTCTCCACCGTGCGTTCGACGACGGCCGCGAGGAGCGCCGCCTTGGAATCGAAGTAGTGGAAGAACGCGCCCCTGGACGCACCCGCCGCCTCGATGACACCCTGGATGCTCAGCTGCTCGTAGCCCTTTTCCTGGATGAGCCGAACCGCCGCGCCGACGAATGCGTCGCGCTTGGCTGCATAGGCCACCGGATTGACAGTGCGAGCCATGTCCCTGAAATCATAAACCGACCGCCCGACTATTTCAAGCCGCGGTGCTGGTGTGCGCGAAACGCTCCGGCTCAGCGACACGACCATCGAGCGATCTCGTGCGCGTCACGCTTGACACGAAGTGCCGCCGTTGTCGGCCGATCGCTGCAATGGTCCCCGGAGGCTTGTTCACTTTGGACCTCGCTCCAGCCTAGGGTGTGGGATTCCGTTCGCGCTCGAGCGCGTGTTGTACGCGCATGGCCGTATCCGCCGCGAGTACCTCTGGTTCCTTGCCGGTGCGCGCTCGGGAGCCGACAATGGGCGTGTCGTCACCATTCGCGGGAGTACGCACACGGTGAACCGCCTGGGGGGTCGTCCAGCCGAGCTTTCGGCCGGAACCATCGTGCTCGGGTATGTCATCAGCGCGATCCTCTGGATTGCCCTGAGTGATCGCGTTGCCGGCGTGCTCTTCAGCGATCCCGGGGCGTTGGCCATCGTCTCTACGCTCAAGGGTTGGGCCTTCGTGGCGGTGACCGGCGCGATGTTGGCCATCCTGCTCCGCCGTCACGACGGCCAGCGCGCCCGCCAGTCCAGCGAGCTCGAGGCGCGCGAGAGCCGCTTCCGCCTGCTCGCCGAGCACGCCCAGGATGTCATCTCTCGCTACCGGGTCCTCCCGACCCCGGCCTTCGAATATGTGAGTCCCTCGGTCGAGACCGTGCTCGGCTACCCGCCCGCCGCGTTCTATGCGGATCCCGGTCTCATGGAGCGGCTGGTCCACCCCGACGACCGTCACCTTCTCGAGCCCGATCCGGGCGTGCCGCAGCTGGCGGACGCCGTCGTCCTTCGGCTCCGCCACGCAGATGGGCACTGGGTGTCGCTCGAACAGCGGAGCACCCCGATCCTCGATGCGCACGGCACGCTCGTCGCGGTCGAGGGCGCGGCGCGCGATGTCAGCGATCGATGGCGCGCGGAGGCATCACTCGCGCGGCTCAACCGGGTGCTTCGCACCCTGACCGCGGCGAACGCCGCACTCGTGCGGGCAGGCAGCGAGGCTGAGTTGCTCGAGGCAATCTGCCACGTCGTGGTCGAGGAGGGGGCCTACCGCTATGCGTGGGTCGGCTACCGGGAAGACGACGAGGCCGGGACGGTCCGGCCGGTGGTGGCGGCCGGTTACGCGGCCGGATACCAGGTGGGACTGAACGTGACCTGGCATCCGACCGAGCGGGGGATGGGTCCCGTGGGGACCTCGGTTCGGGAAGGTCGCACGGTGATCTTGGCGGACATCGCCACCGACCCCACGTTTGTCCCGTGGCGAGAGGCGGCGCTTGCCCTGGGCTATGTCTCCGGTGCCGCGATCCCCTTGTGCGCCGGGAGCCAGGCGTTCGGCACCCTCGTCATCTACTCGGACCAGCGCGACGCCTTCGGGGACGAGGAGATCGTGCTCCTCGAGGACCTCGCGGCGGACCTCGCCTACGGCGTCGGCACCCTCCGGGCGCGTGTCGTCCGCGAGGCGGCCGAGGCGGAGCGAACACGCCTCGCGACCGCCATCGAACAGACGGCCGAGTCGGTCGTGATCACCGATCCGGATGCGAACATCGTCTATGTCAACCCGGCCTTCGAGCGGACCACCGGCTATACCGGCGCCGAGGTGATCGGCTCGAACCTCCGAACCTTCCAGAGTGGTCTCCAAATGCCCGCCGTCTCGGCCGACATGTGGTCGACGCTCACGGCCGGTGCGACCTGGAAGGGGGAGCTCGTCAATCGCCGCAAGGATGGAACCAAGTACACCGAGGATGCCTCGATCACGCCGGTCGTCGACGCCCGGGGTGCCCTCTCTTCCTACGTGGCGGTGAATCGCGATGTCACCCATCTGCGCGAGGTCGAGACGACGCTTGAGGGCACGACCCGTGAACACGCACAGATCGCTGCGACGCTGAGCCGGCTCAAGGCGGGCGAGACGCCCGAGGTCACAGGCCAGGCGATCGCCGACGCGCTGCTCGGCCTCGATGGCATGGACTCGCCGACGGTCCTGGCGTTCGATGAGACCGGCACAGCTGTCGTCCTGGGCAGAGGCGGTGGGCGCGTCGGCCCCGTCGACGTCGGTGCAACGCTCCCTGCGAGCAGGTCAGCGTATCTGCTCGAGCGCGCGCAGGCAGGAGCCTGGACCGAACGGTGGGAGCCGCATCCGGAGGACGGCGAATACGGGATCCGGTTCGCCGCGACCGGATTGAAGGCGACCGCGTATGCGCCGATCGTTGGCGAGGACGGACCGATTGGGCTCTTGGCAGTCGGGACGAGCGACCCGGCCCGCGCCGCTCGCCTCGTCGACCACCTCTCCGCACTCGTCGAGTTCGCACCGAGTGCGCGGCTGCTTCTCGAGAAGCCACTCCGAGCGCGCAACGAGCTGGCTTGGTCCCGGACGCGGATCGAGATGATCGTCGCGGCGGGAGCCTTCCATCCGGTCTTCCAGCCGATGGTCGATCTCGCGACGCGCGGGCCGATCGGATACGAGGCCCTCACGCGCTTCGACGACGGCGCCCGCCCGGACCTCGTTTTCGCCGAAGCCCGCCGATGTGGGCTCGAGCGAGAGCTCGAGTCAGTCACCTTGCGCGCGGCCGTCGCGGCGGCCGAGGCCTTGCCGGTGGACCGCTTCCTCAGCCTGAACGTTTCACCGGCATTGATCCTGGCCGGCGACGAGCTGCGCGCCATCCTTGCCGCCCGGACACGGCCGATCGTCCTCGAAATCACCGAGCACGATCCGATCGACGACTATGGGGCACTCCGGTCTGCTTTCGTGGCGCTCGGCTCGGGCCTCCGCCTCGCGGTCGATGATGCGGGTGCCGGCGTGGCGAACTTCAATCATCTCGTCGAGCTCCGGCCCCAGTTCGTGAAGGTCGACATCGGCCTCGTGCGCGGGGTAAACGCCGATCTCACCCGGCAGGCGCTCATCGTCGCCCTTCTCCATTTCGCGGGGGCGACCGACTGTCATGTTGTTGCCGAGGGGATCGAGACCGAGGCCGAGTGCGCGGTTCTCGAGAAGCTCGAGGTCCCGTTCGGCCAGGGGTACCTCTTCGGGCGGCCCGCCGACGCCTCGGTCTGGGCCGCGCCGACGACCGCACCCGTCGCGCCGCGCCGAGCCGCGCTGCGCGCCATTGCGGGGGGCCGCGAGCCTCAGGCGCGAGCGAAGCGGTCCAGGGGCAATCACGAGTTTGCCATAGCGTCGCCTGGTCGACCGATGAACTCGGCTCGGGCCAGGCCGGCCAGCTGGAGCGTGGTGTCCGGGTAGACGCCCGCCCCGGTCTTGTAGTCGATGAGCCAGGTCTCGCCGTCGATCTCGACGAACGCGTGGGCCGTGCCACCGTACTCGTGGCGCAACGAGCAGACCATCGCCTCGATGGCCAGGAAGCGGGGTCGGAAGACGTCGAGGAAGTCCCGGCAGTAGGCAGGCCTACCTTCGGTCGCAGCTCCCGGTCACCGCGGCACGATCGATCACGGGCCTGGCCCGTAACGCGAGGCTTCGACCAACACCGTCACGAGCTGGTGGACGAAAGGCTACATCCCGGACAACGCGAGCCTGCGTCTCCTCGCAGACGCCCTCGGCGCGCAACCGTCCGACTTCGTCGCCGCCTACGAGGGATCAACAGGCCAGACGTGGGTCTTCACCGACCGAGAACTCGACTCGTTGATCGATCGAGTTGTCGACGCTACCGTTCGACGCGTCCTAGATCCCTATGGGATCTAGACCTGGATCTGTTTCGCGCTCAAGCCTCGTCGCACGGCGGCGAGGAAGTCACGTGCGGCCTTGATCGCGTCGAGGAGCGCGTCCTGGTCGATGACCTCCAACCACTCGCCGTGGACCGACGTGTTCCTTCGCCGGTTGGAGATCGATCAAGCGCGAGCCCGGCGGTACGTTCGGAACCTTGGCAGATCGAAGCTCGGCCAGGACCGACTGGATTCGCGTGGCTTGCTCGGCGTCGCCAACACGGCGCTTGATCCCAGTCAACGCCAGCTCGTACGCGTCGACGATGTGAAAGATGGCCGTGACCACGCCGTCGAAATTGTTATCGAACTCACCGGGATCGATCGCGGATCGTGCGGCAGCGGCGGCTGCCCCGTCGATCCTGCGTTCCGCGCGCTCGAGGAAGTCCCGGGCAACAACGAGCTGCGCTTTGGTCGCGCCGGGCATCAGGCCGAACCCATGATCCGGACGCCTGCCAGTGCAGACGCCACCTGGGGGTCTCCGCGTTCCTTCGAGCTCTCGAATTGTTCCGGTGAGACGTAGAACGGGTCGATTGCCCGATGGAGACGCTGTCCGATTTCGTTGAGGCGCTCCGTCACGGTTAATCGATTCTTGATATCGCCAACGATCATCAGGTCGAGATCGCTCTGGCGCGTACCGCCGCCCGGTTGGGCCAGGGATCCGTAGGCATAGATCGCATACACACGCTGGCCCCGAACCGCCTCCAACACCGGCAAGTCGACGAGCGCGCTTGCGTAGGCCATGGGGTAATGGACATCGTGTGTGTTGGCCTCGAATTCTTCGTGGCCCGCCCGGCGTGAACGGCGAACCAGGCCGCGTTTCTCGAGGGTCGTGAGCGCTGACAGCGCCGGCGTGTAGGCGACCCCTGCGGCTCGGGCAATGTCAGCGGCCGGCAAGGGTGTGTCCGCGCTGAGCATGAGGGCGCTGTTGACGAGCGCGACCGTACGAGGAAACATCCTCAGGTTGCCATACTTTGTATGCGATCCACATACAAAGTATCCTTGGACGCGAACCGCTCGTCAAGGGCGAGGCTGGTCTAGGTGGTGGTAAGGCGAGACTTGAGCCCGGCTCCCCAGTGCCGTGCGCGCTCGAGCTCACCGGCCCGGAGCGGGCCGTAGCGACCCGTCACGATGAACTTGCCGGGCGTTCCGGTGGCGGGGTAGCCGGCTTGCTCCAGGCTGCGCTCGATCGCCCCGGTCGCGCCGCCCGGCGACCAGCGGACGCGCGTCTCGAAGGCCGCACCCCGGCCGTGACCGCGGGGCAACTCACGGAGCCACGAGCGCAGCGATGGATGGCTGATATCAGGGAGTGTTGGTGCCCTGCGCGCACTGTCGGCGACGGCGTCCTCCATCCGCGCGGTCGGGAGGCCGAAGCCGATAACCGGGGCGCCGGCGACGAGGAGATCGACCTCGGAGACTGCCGAGAGATCCGCATCGTCGGTCGTCATGACCACCGTATCCGGTCCGATCCCGTCGGCAATGGCCTGGGCCACCGCGGCGGTGTTCCCCCAATGCGACTCGTACACCACAACGGCCTTCATGTTGCCCACCCGCTTCCGTGAAGGGGCTCGCTGTCGCGGTCCAATGATCGCTGGGCCTGTCCTTCGCCCCAATTGTCGCCGGGCCGGAGGGTCTGCCGCCAGAGCCGTTGGTCACGAGCTGGCCGGGTCAGTAGATCTACGGAATGAAGGCCAGACTCGGTCTATATCTTGACACTGCAACGTGCTGGTGTATTGTTAGCGCCATGCCAACCGAGAACGAGCACTCGCTCCAGGACCTCGCCGACCTGGCCGACGTCACGCCGCGGACGATCCGCTACTACGTCGCCCAGGGAGTCCTGCCCTCGCCTGGTCGGGTCGGGCCAGGAACCACCTATGGACCTGGCCACCTCGCGCGGCTGCGCTTGATTCGCCAGCTTCAGCGGGAGCATCTGCCCCTTGCCGAGATCCGGGCTCGACTCGCTGCGCTCGACGACGGCGCGGTCCTCGAGCTCGTCGAGGCGGTGCCGGCTGAGGCTCATCCAGGTTCAGCGGCGGAGTACATCCGGAGCGTCCTGGCCGGTCCGCGGCTCGCCCGCCGAGTCGCCGAAGACGCCCCACCCGGCCTGCAGCTCCCAGGCGTCGACCGCTACTCCTCGGCTCCACCCGCTGGCGCCATGCCGGCTGCGCCGATGAAGCCGGCACCCGAAACCCCTCCGGCCGACCGCTCCCAGTGGGATCGCGTCGTCCTTGTCCCGGACGTCGAGCTCCACGTTCGACGTCCCCTCACCCGCCATCTCAACAAAAGGGTCGAGCGCCTGATCGCGATCGCCCGAGAGCTCCTCGAGGAGGACCCGTCATGAACTTCAACGTCCGCACGGACCGCAGCCTGATCCGACCCGCCTACAAGAGCAACCGCTTCGTCCTGGCCGAGATCGTCGCTCCGCCCGCACGTCGCGAGCACGGTCGCCCGCCAGTGAACCTGGCCTTCGTCCTGGACCGCTCGGGTTCGATGAACGGCGACAAGATCCGCCTGGCGAAGCAGGCTGTCGAGGCCTCGATCGCCCGACTCCACGACGAGGATCGATTCGCGATCGTGGTCTACGACGAGCAGGTCGATGTCGTCGTTGGGAGCACCCGGGCCACCGCCGACGCTCGCCGGATGGCGGTCGATCGCCTCAAGGAGATCGACGCCCGCGGCAGCACAAACCTTGGCGAAGGCTGGCTCCGGGGCTGCGAGCAGGTCGCTGCCGCGCTGTCGGCAGAAGGCGTCAATCGCTGCCTGCTCCTGACCGACGGTCTCGCCAACGTCGGGATCACCGACCGTGACGAGCTGGCCCGTCATGCCGGCGAGCTTCGGGCCCGCGGCGTCTCCACCACTACCTTCGGCGTCGGCGACGACTTCGACGAAGTTCTGCTCCAGGCGATGGCCTCGGGCGGTGGCGGCCACTTCTACTACATCGCCAGCGCCACTTCGATCGAGGACCTGATCACGAGCGAGGTCGGCGAGACGCTCGACATCGTTGCCCGGGACGTAATCGTCGAGGTCACGGCGCCGGACGGCGTCGACGTCGAGTTACTCAGTCCGTATCCAACTCGCGATGGGCGTGGGCGGACGGAGATCGTCGTTGGCGACCTGACCTCGGACGAGCGGGTCTCGATCGTCCTGCGCCTCAACTTCCCGTACGGGCAGGTCGGCCATTCGACCGGTGCGGTCGTCGGCCTGGCCGATCGCGATGACGTCTTCGCCGACGGCAGCGTGAAGCTGGTCTGGGAGTACGCGACCGACCAGGAGAACGACAGCCAGGATCGGGATCGAGAGGTTGATCGAGCCGTCGCCCGCACGTTCGCCTCCCGCGCTCGCCAGGAAGCGGTTGGTCGGAACCGGGCCGGCGATTACAAGGCCGCGCAGCGTGCCGTCGAGGCAACCGCCCGCAGGATCCGCAAGTACGCCGGTCGCGACCCGGAGCTGCGCGCGGTTGTAAGCGAGCTCGAGGGCGAGGCCCACCAGTTTATGGCGCCGATGGCCCTGCCCGCGCTCAAGGTCGCCTACGCCAGCGCTTCGTACGTCATGCGCTCACGGATGCCCGATGGCAAGGTCGTCAAGGAGCCGGGTCGCCCACCCACTGAGCCTTGACCAGTCAGGCACGTGACGCCCGAGCTGTCACAGGTATGGGTTAGACTGCCCCCGGCATCCCAGCGATGCCACCTATCAAGAGCGCCTGAGAGCCCCGGCTCGATGACGGCGCGGCAACCGATCGGCGTTCCTCACGCCGCCACGGTGCCCCAGCCGGGTGCGATAGGAGACGAGGAATGCCGTCCATCAAGCGCACCCCGGGTTCGCTGCCGCCCGGCCACCGCTGCCGGGTCGATGACCTGGCCTACGAGTCCGTCTCGGCCTGGTTCGACGACCATCATGGTCGCGTCCCGATCCAGGCCGCTGCCGCTCTGGACCAATCCGTGAAGCGCACCGGCTCGACATTCGCCGATGCGTTCAAAGCCCTCACGAACGGCGGTCCGATCATCCTGATCGAGGACGAGCCGGCATGACCAGGGGACGGGTGTTCCTCGGCGCATTTAGCCGTTCAAGCCGATCGATCAGATGGACGATGCCGAACTTGACGCGCGGTCCGAATCGGTTGTCGAGGGAATCGCCAGGCGAGTGCGACAGAGGCTCGACGGCTCAACCGCGCCCGTCTTGAGGCCAACGACCAAGGCGGGCAGCGTGGTGAACAACGCATCGCCGGGCGCGATCGGTGAGCTCGTATCTGGCCTTGGTCCCGTCGACAGGTTCGTGGTCGTCGAGTGGCTCAACGAGGCCGCCGACGGCGAGCGCTACGCCCAGGCCTTGCGTGAGCGAGAGGACGAATGGGTCGTCGAGCATCGGGATGACGGTCCCATGCAGCGCTACCAGGAGATCGTGACCGACATGGGCATCGTCGCGGAGATCCTGGCTGGTTGGGCATATCAGGTGCCGGGGTGGCGCGAGAGCGCAAGCTGGAAGCGTATCGATCTCCCCCGCCGGAAGGGGCGCCGGTAAACTCGCCGATGGACCTGGGCAAGAGGTGAATTGGAACATGCGGCTCGACTTCCTGATCCTGGCCGACAAGGCCGAGGCCGTCGGCGGCAAGCTGTACCTGATGGGCGGCGGCTTCGACCGCGTTGGGCTGAGCCAATTGCCCGGCAGCGCACAGCTCGACGTCGCGCTGGGCATTCTCGTCGGCTACAACGAGACCAACCAGCAACACTCATTCGAGCTTCGTTGCGAGGATGCCGACAATGGCGAGGTCTTTCCGGCTGTTCAGGGGAGTTTCGAAGTGGGACGCCCGCCGGGGATGGGCGTCGGCAACGAGCAGCGGGCGATCATCGTCCTTCGAGGCCCGTTCCCGATGAAGGCGGCCGGCGACTACTCGTGGGTCGTGAGCCTCGACGGCGAGCGTCAGCCTGCCACGCGCTTCCGGGTGGAGCAGGCGCAGCTGCCTGGGCAGACGCCTCCGCCGCGGCCAAGCTGACTGGTGCGGCGGATGGGACTCGACGTCTGGATACCGGAGCGAACCCCACTGGTCGAGCGCCAGCGACTCGACGACGTTGCGGACGTCCACGTCTTCCCGGCTGCGGGGCCCATTCCGGCAGCCCTGGGGCACGGGGATCTGCTGGTGGCGGGCTATGACGCGGCGCGCGCCCTCGAAGTTGCCCCACACCTTCACGGGCTTCGATTCCTCCAGACCTTTTCGGCCGGGGTGGATCGGATCGTCGGGCGCCTCCCACCAGGGGTCACCCTATGTGATGCGGCCGGCGTCCACGACGTCGCGGTGGCCGAGTGGGTGGTCATGGCGATCCTCGCCTCGCGTCGTCGCCTCCCAGAGCAGATCGACGGCCAGCGGAGTGGCACCTGGCGGGAGAACCGCCTGACCGGCGATGACCTCGATGGTGCGACGGTCATCCTCCTCGGCGCCGGCTCGATCGGAAGTGCCCTGGAAGCCCGGCTCGCGCCGTTCGGGGTCCGCTTCGTCCGGATCGCGCGCCATCAGCGCCCGGGCGTTCACCAGCTCGCAGACCTTCCGATGCTCCTGCCGGGCGCCGACGTCGTGGTGATCCTCCTGCCCCTCACGTCCAAGACCGCCGGCATCTTCGATGCTGCCGCCATCGCCGCGATGCAGCCCGGCGCTCTCCTCGTCAACGCATCCCGCGGCAAGATCGTCGATACCGTCGCAATGACGGCGGCGGTCCTGGACGGGCGGATCAGGGTCGCCCTCGACGTGACCGAGCCGGAACCGCTGCCGGCCGGTCATCCGCTGTGGTCGGCGCCCGGGGCCCTGATCACGCCGCACATCGGCAGCGATGTCCGGCGCGAGGAGGAACGGGCGTGGCGCCTCGTCCATGACCAGGTGGCGAGGCTTGCCCGCGACGAGCCTCCGATTAACGTTGTCGTCGACGGCTACTAGCGGCGACCGCGACTCCGCCCGGGACCGGTGTAGGGTATGGTTGCTAGCGCAACGACACCGCGTACACGGGGACGTCGGATGACAGACCGGACCAAAACACCGATAGCAGCGCTGCCATTCACCACGGCCGCCGCTGATGAGCGGATCGAGCGGGTGGCGGACGCCCTCGAGCGCCACAAGATCGAAGCCGTGATCGTCGCCACGGGCGCGGAGGCATGGGCACGGGTGCTCAGGATGATCCCCGATGGCGCCGAGGTGCACTGGGGCTTGTCGCGAACGCTCGACGACATCGGCCTGACGAAGGACCTCCTCGCCGGGGGCCGCTATGACGCCCTCCGGCCGCGCTACCTTGCGATGGATCGCTCGACCCAGGGCCGCGAGATTCGGAAGTTGGTCGCGGCACCCGACTTCATGCTGGGCAGCGTCCAGGCGGTCACCGACGATGGCGCGCTGGTGGTCGTGTCGTATTCGGGCAGTCAGATCGGGCCCTATTCCGGGGGTGCGGGGCGGGTCATCCTTGTCGTCGGCAGCCAGAAGATCGTGGCCGACCTCGATGAGGGTCTCCGGCGCGTCCGCGAGCACGTCCTGCCCTACGAGGACGCGCGCCTCCAGGCACAGCTCGGGGTCCCCACCAAGCTGGCCAAGCTCCTGGTCATGTATGAGGAGCCGAGGCCGGGCCGAGTGACGGTCGTCTTGGTCCGCGAGCCGGTCGGCGTCTAGATCGCTCCGAACACGAGGGCGGCGTTCAGGCCACCAAAGCCGAACGACGTCGACAGCACGCGCTGGTACGTCCCGGACCGTCCTTCACGCAACAGCCCCGGCAGCAACGAATCGATTTCCGCATCCGGCTCCCGCAGGCCAACGGACGCGGGAGCCCAGCCGTCGCGGATCGCAAGGGCGCAGATCACGGCCTCGATTCCACCTGAGGCGCCCAGTGGATGGCCGTACAGCGCCTTCGTCCCGCTGATCGGGGTTCTCGCGGCGCGCTCTCCCAGCGCCAGCGCGATCGCCCTCGCCTCGGCAAGGTCGCCCAGCGGGGTCGACGAGGCATGCGCATTGACGTACTCGATCTCGTCGGACCCGACTCGTCCGTCGGCCATGGCGAGGGTGGCGGCTCGGGCAGCCTGGGTCCCGTCGGGCCGCGGCTGGACCATGTGGTGGGCATCGGAAGTCGCCCCGTAGCCAAGCAGCTCGGCGTAGGGCACGGCGCCCCGCCGCTCGGCGACCTCGGCGGCCTCGAGGATCACGAGGGCCGCCCCCTCGCCCATCACGAAGCCGTCGCGGTCGCGGTCGAATGGTCGGGCAGCCGCAGCAGGGTCGTCGTTTCGCGTTGACAGGGCGCGAATGATGTCGAAGGCCCCGAAGGCAAGCGGGCTGAGGGGCACCTCCGAACCGCCGGCGATGGCCGCGTCGATCTGGCCGGCCCGGATGGCGCCCAGCGCCTCGCCGATCGCGACCGTGCTCGAGGCACACGAATTCGCGGTCGACAGGATTGGGCCGTGGACGCCCAGGGCGATCCCCAGGTTGGCCGGGGCAGCACCACCGAATACGGCCAGCGCCAAGGTAGGGCTGACCGAGCGGATCCCGCGCTCGAGGTAGCGCGCGTGCTGCTCCTCGGCGTAGGCGATTCCAGCGAGTGCGCTGCCCAGGTAGATCCCGACCCGCTCGGCCGGCGCCGCCCCGAGCTCGCCTGGCACGAGCCGCGCATCGGCCATCGCCATCTGGCCCGCTGCCAAGCCAAACTGGCTGAAGCGGTCGAGCTGGCGGGCAGTCTTGGGATCCATGTGGTCCAGCGGGTCGAAGTCGTCCACCTGCGCCGCGACCTGCGAGCGGAACGAGCTGGGGTCGAAGCGGTCGATCCGGCGGACGGGCGATCGGCCGGCCCGAAGCCCGGCTCGAAAGGCCGGCAGCCCGATCCCGACGGCCGTGATCAGGCCCAGCCCGGTGATCCAGACCCGGCGCGCGGAATCGTTCGTTGCGTCGGTCATGGGATTGGGTACGCGTCGGGTCGCTGATCGGACGTATCGGCCTTGGCGATGGCCTGGGCAGTTGCTTCGGCCAGCGTCGCGAACGTGGCCAGTGTTCGTTGGGCGATGGGTCTCGTGAAGAACCGATCGACGAATGCCGGAAGCACCTCGTCCCCGAACAGCTTGCCCAGCACCGGAATCGGCAGACGCCGGCGAAACACGTGTTCGATCGCCACGTGACAGCCGCCGCCGGTCGGTTCGATCCGCCAGGTGACATCCATCCCGGCCGTCACCCCACCCAGGTGCCGGAACCTGAGGCGCAAGTTCGCCGGCTCCGCCCAGGTCCGCGCTCGCCACACGACCGGCAGCCCGAAGCCAACGAGGCCGAGCAGCGGCCGCCGGGCGATCATCCGGACGGTCGTCCTGCCGTCTGGCCGGCGGCTGAGCACGCGCACGCTGACGTAGTGGGGGAGGAGCCGCGGCCAGCGCTCGATATGGCGGGCAAGCCGAAATACGAGCTCGGGCGGCGCCGCAATCTCGATCGAGATGGTGGAGTTCATGTTCAGTCGTGCCCTTCAGTCAGGTCCGCCGCCGACGCTGCTCACGGGGCGAGCAGCGCGGCGAGAAAACGCGGGTCCAGGCCGCGTTCGGCCCGAATGAGGTCGCCCATGACCAGGCCCATCGTTTCGCGTGGCCCGGGTCGGACGGCCAGCCGGCGCGCGGCATATTCGAAGAGCGCCGGCCGGCCGAGAAATGCCTGCACCAGCAAGCTGACCCAGTCCTTGGCCCGAAAACGCGCCCGCATGGCATCTTCATACGCCTGTGCCGCCCGGGCCGCACTCCGGCGACCCGCCAGCAGGCCGTCGACGGCGTCCGCGGCGAGCTCCGCGGAGACCAGGGCACGATGGATTCCTTCGCCCGTGAACGGATCGAGAAACCCCGCCGCATCGCCCACGAGGAACCAGTCCGGTCCCGCCCTTCGCGTCACCCGATGCCCGACGGGAGCCGCGCCGACGACGGCATCGCACAGCTCGCCGGTCCGCCATGTGGCCGGATCATCGCGCGTGGCCGGGATGGCCCGGACGATCCGGGCCACGAGCTCCGCGGCTCCCTCCGCGTGCAACGCCGATCGCCAGGTCCTGCCGAGGACGATGCCCACGTTCACCCGCCCCCGGGGCACGGGGGCAACACCCACATAGCCGTCCTGCAGGATCCGCATCCGCGCGTCTCGCGGGCCGTCCGGGGCCGGGTCCGCCAGGTGATAGGTCAAGGCAGTCCGGGCGATGAATCGGGCCGGACGAGCGACGCCCAGCGATTGCGCAACCTGGGAACGGATGCCATCTGCGCCGACCACCACCCGGGCGAGCTCGGTCCGCCCATCGGCGGCCGGGCCGCTCAGCCCGATCTCGAACGGCCGGCCCGCCGCGGTCGGCACGACGCGGGTCACCGTGACGCCCCGGCGAACATCCGCGCCAGCCTCCGAGGCGAGCTCGAGCAGCATCGGATCGAGGATGGCTCGATCGAGCCCGACCGCCGGCGCCGCCAGCGAGCCGTCGTCGCCATAGGTCAAGCGGAAGGTGACGCCTCGGGGCGTCTCGACGCGCATGGCCGGCACCGGTCGAGCGATCGTGCCCAGGACGTCATCCGCCAACCCCAGCCGACGCAGGGCCGCGACGGTCGCGGGAGACGTGAAGACGCCACCGGCACGCCAGCGATACTCCGGCGCACGCTCGAGCACGACGACCTCACGACCCCCCCGGGCGAGGTAGGTCGCGAGCGCAGCCCCCGCCGGCCCGCCGCCTACGATCGCGACATCGATGGTCACGGTGTCGTGGCTTCCCCAGCCGGTTCCGGAACCGCGGCAATGGCGTAGCGGTGGCCCAGAAAGCCGTGGATCGTGGCGATCGGTCGCAGGCCGGCGGTGGCCAGCAACTCGCGCATCTCGGGAGGTGAATACGCGCGCCTGACCGAAAGCGGCGCATCGTGGCGGGTCAGGCGGCTGCGGGTCAGGGTGTGTCCGAGCAGCCAGGCACCCAGCCAGGCGAGCCAACCCCGGGCGAGATCGTTGACGATGATCCCGATCCCGGCGACGCGCCCCATCTCCCGGAGCAGGACGATCGCTTCATCCGGGGCCAGGTGATGCAGGACAAGCGAGGCGTGGACGATGTCCTGGCTGCCAGCGGCCTTGGACAGCGAGCGTCCGTCCTCGACCAGGATCGTGAAGCCGGCGCGCGAGGCCAGCTCCGGACAAACAGCGAGCGCCGCCGCAACCACCTCCGGCCGGCTATCGATGGCGATCACCCGGAGGTCGCGGCCATGCTGGGCTTCGAGCGCCTGCAGCGCGGCAGGGATATCCGCCGCGCCGGTGCCGATGTCGAGGAGGGTCAGCGGGCCGACGCGGCTACCGACGAGGGCATCGAGGGCCCGTTGGCTCAGCCTGATCCCGCCCAGCCATCGGTTGATCCACGTCAGGTCGCGCAGGTTCGCGGCGAGCGCGACGGGGTCGTCGAGTGGTCCGTCGAGGAGTTCCTTGCAATCGGCGAGACGATCCATCGAGTAGTTCAAACCGAGCAGGGGTGCGGCCCGCCAAGGCTACACGCTCAGCCCGCCCGGCCAGTCGCGGCCACGACGGCGCGAGTGAGGCGGTCGGTCTTGAGGGCGTCCGCGTAGGTCGACAGGACGCGAGTCGGATCGCCCGAATCGACCGCGTCCAGGATGGCCGCGGCCTGGACCTCGTACGGGTCGCGGCCCGGCGGGATCTTCCGAACCGATTGGCCGTCGTCGAAGACGACCTCCCAGCTTGTTTGCACGGCGCCGGTCTTTCGGATCGTGATCAACAGGTCGGCGCAGGCCAGCTCGACCTCGATCACGGCCGACGCCAGCCGGCGTGTATTGGCGAAGCTGCCAACGGCGCCGGTCTCGAAACGGAGGATGGCGGCGGTCGCATCGACGACGTCGACGCCGGCCGGGACGAAAGGCTCCTGCCGGGTCGAGGCCGCCCCGATGACGGTTGCCTCACCCACCAGGAGCCGAGCGAGATCGTAGAAGTGGGTCGCCTGCTCGACCACCTGGCCGCCACCCAGCTCCTCGCGTCGCCACCAGGCCGGCCCCGGCGTATCACACAGCCAGCGGGCGGTGATGAGATGAGCGGGATTGCCGGCGAGTCGCTCGCGGACCTCGACGATCGCATCGAGGCCGCGCAGGCGATATCCAACCGCGGCGATGACGCCGCGCTCGGCAACGCCCGCCGCGATCCTGGCCGGACCATCGGCATCGATGGCCGCCAGGGGCTTCTCGGTGACGAACGGGATGCCGCGCTCAACGAGCCGCTCGAGGACGGCGATCGCGGCCGACGGCGGGACGCACACGTAGGCGATGTCCGGGCGCTGCTCATCGAGCATTCGATCGATGTCGTCATATGAGTAGGCGGCCGCGCCGCGCGGCTCGGCCGTTGCTTTTGCGCTCTCGAGGCGGCCCGAGGCGACCCCAACGAGGCGCGTCCGGCCGAGACGGTCGAGGGCCGCGAGGTGGTACTGGGTGATCCAGCCGGCCCCGATCAGAACGAGCCGAAGGCCGTCGCCCCGACCATTGGGCGGGCCGTCGCGCGGGCTCTCGCTCCCGGCTGATCGCGGACTCGTTCTCCTCATCGGGCCACCTCAGCTACGCGGTGTTCGGCCGGCCGAGGAGCAAGTACGTTTCTACCTGCCGGAACCCCATCGATCGATAGACGGGCTCGCCGAGATGGCTGGCCTGGAGCCAGGCGAGATCGGCTCCAGTGCTGAAGCCGTCGCGGACGGCGTTCAGTGTGACCGCTCTGCCGTACCCCCGGCCGCGATACTCCGGCGGGGTGGCGACGTTGAAGACCCCCACGCTGCCGTCGCCGGTCCAGATCGTAGCCGTCGAGACCGGCCTGCCCTCGGCGTGCGCGACGTAGATCGATAACCCCGGCGTGGCCGCGACGTGAGACGTGAAGAGGGCGGCCAG
Source organism: Chloroflexota bacterium (assembly GCA_003152165.1). GTDB lineage: Bacteria > Chloroflexota > Limnocylindria > Limnocylindrales > CSP1-4 > Palsa-1033. The sequence goes on along the minus strand of PLZO01000138.1, from coordinate 23,392 downwards.
ATCCTCCTGGGCAACCTCGAACCCGGCGGCAGCGACGATCACAGCGATGGCCAGGCCGGCGCGGTCGTGGACCCGGGTGATCTCCAGCTCCGGACCCGCGACGACCACCAGCTCGGCCGGTCGTACGACCATCCCCGGGAGTGAGTCTGCGTGTGTGAACCCGAGCCGACCGGCCAATCGTTCGATCGCCGGTGTCCGCCCTGCCCGGAGCTCGATCCAGCACGCCAAGCCGAGTCCCTCGACCTCGCTGATCGCCTGTTCAAGCTCGTTCCTCGCGACCAACTCATCGGGACCGAGGACCCAGATCCCATTGAGGCCAGGGAACGGTATCCGCGGGCAAACGACCAGCCGGTAGCCGGCCCGGTCCTCGAGCCGCGCATCCTCGATCCGGCCGAAGAGCTGTGAGAAGCTGCGACTCAGCCCTTCATGCAGCCGGTCGACTTCGTCCCGCTCCACCGCGGCCTCCACTAAGCCAAGTACGAACGCAATCATGATGGGGGCGCTGGGCGCCCTCGTAATGGCACCCGCGCGAGGGCCAAACCTGACCGGGAGGCGCGCTGGGCACCTGGGTGCGGAGCGGAGTAGTCCTTAGGCGTTGACCGGCCGGTAGCCGGAAGTACCAGTGGCCGCGGTCTGCCCCGCGTCCGCGGCCTGCGCCGCTTCCGTCGCCGAGCCGCTCGCCGCTGGAGGCATCGCGTCCGTCGTGACCGCCGCCGCATCCAGTCGGGCAAGGAACGGCAGCGCCCCCAGCCCAGCCAGGATCTCACGAGCTGATTCGATGACTGAAGCTGCCTCGGCCATTTCGCTCTCGGTCGGGACGAGCACGATGGCGAGGTCGACGACGGCCAGGGCTTCGTCGAAGGCGAGACCCAATCCTCGCCAGCCCCGGAGCGCCTCGCGGTAGCCTGCGACGGCGTCGGCCCGACGTCCCTCGAGCGCGCTGATCCCCGCCCGGAGGGTCACAAGATCGAGCCCGAAGGCCTGGCCGCGAATGACCGCGGCCTCGATCTGGACGACGATGGCTGCGGCACCGGCCTTGTCACCGGCCCACAGCGCGGCCCGCGCCCCGATCGGCAGGCTGATCGGCACGAAGTAGCCGGTTGCCTGAGCCGCCGACTCGGCCTCTCGCTGCGCCTCGGCGAGACGCGCGGCCGCGAACGCCGCCCACGCCCGACCCCAGTGGCAGTACGAGATGTACTGCGGATCCTTGAGCGTCACGACGAGGCGCTCGGCCTCGGCCAGGTCAGCCGAAGGATCACCTCCGCTGAGCGCCGTCAATACCGCCCGATCGACGTAGAGCTCGAGATGGAAGCCCCCGGTGATCTCATTCGCCAGCCAGTCGTCGAGGAGAGTCGCCGCCCAGGCCCATTCGCCCACCCGGATGGCGCACGAAACGGCGTTGCCGACCATCGAGAAGCCGTGGGAGGTGGAGCCCCGCCGGCTGGCGATCTCCAGTCCTTCGCGGGCCATCGCGAGACCGGCGGCAGGATCGGCGAACTGCTCGACGAAGGTCAGTTGGGTTCGGGTGACCCGGCTCACGTCCAGCAGGTTGTTGGCGACTGCCAGCTCGTGCGTTCCGCGCAGGAGGATGAGGGCCTGTTGGGGGCGATTGAGCCGATAGAGCACGCCGCTCAATCTCGCCAGGCCAGCCGCGGTATCCGGCAGGAGGTCGAGGCGCTCGGCGACCGGCAGGAGGCGCTCGAGCCAGACCAGCACCTCCTGTTCGTTGTCACCGTGCAGGTAACCGCCCGAGAGCTGCAACATCAGGGCGACGCCCGCCGGTGTGGCCTCCAGGTCCCCGAACTCCTCCCAGGCGGGCAGGAGGAACTCGAGCAATCGGTCACTGTCATCCTTGAGGAACCCGATCGCGCGGGCATAGGCGGCCGTTGCCAGCGCGATTGCCGGCCGGTCCCCGAGCTCCCGTCGCCCTTCGAGCGCGCCCAGTGCATGCCGCTCGGCCACCTCCCCAACGAGCCCCTGCAGAGCCGAGGCGAGCGCTCGCTCATGGAGATCGATCCGATCGGCGGCATCCGTGCTGACAGCCAGGGCACGCTCGAGGAAGGTGATCGCCTGTTCGTGGGAGCCGAGGGTGGCCGCCCGCTCGGCTGCGCCGCGTAGGGCGACCCGGGCCTGGGCCGCCAGCGCGTCCGCCTCGGGCCCCTCGGTCGCGTAGCCCTGGGCGGCTAGGTAATGACCGGCCAGCGCCCCCGCCAGCTCGTCGGTCTCGAGCCCCTCGAAGAACCGCGCGGCGGCGAGATGCCGGATCTTGCGATCGCGCTTGGCCAGCGTGTTGTAAGCAACCTCCCGGATCAGGGCCTGCACGAAGGCGTACTGGCCGCGCTCGGGCGAGCGCGGGTCGGCCTGCAGGACCAGCAACTCTCGCCGGACGAGCCCGCGCAGGCGCGGTTCGAGGGTCATCGGATCCTGGCCGGCCACCGCGGCCACGGCTGCCATCGAGAAGCTCTGGCCCAGGACGGCCGCGTCGGCGATCAGGGCTCGATCGCCCGCGTCAAGCTCGTCGAGCCGGGCCGTGATCAAGGCCGTAAGCGTCTCGGGCACGGCCAGATCCGTCAGGGCGCCGGCCGGGTGGTAGATGCCGTCCTCGAGGACCAGGCGACCCTGGGCGAGCAACATACGGACCGTCTCGACAGCGTAGAGGGGGATCCCATCGGCGCGTGTCACGATCGCGTCCCGCGCGGCCGCTGGCAGGCCCGCCACGAGTCCGGCCAGCAGCTCGCGCATGGCCGCGGTGGGCAATGGCTCGAGATGGATCGAGGTGAAGCTGCGCTTGCCGGCGCCCCAATCGGTGCGTCGATTGAGCAGCTCGGGACGAGCCAGGGTCACGATCAGGATCGGGACGTTCCGGCTCCATTCGAGGATGTGATCGATGAAATCGAGCAGGCCGGAGTCGGCGTGGTGGAGGTCCTCGAAAACCATCACGACCGGGCCCGTGGCCGACAGCCGCTCGAAGAACGTCCGCCACGCCCCGAACAGCTGCTGCGAGCTCACGCCCGATTCCACGCCGAGCAGGGACAGCAGCGCCGGCGCGATCCAGGCCCGCTCGGCCTCGTCGGGAACGTGCTTTGCGAGCATCGCCGCGATCGCCGCTCGGGTCGTCGACTCGTCGTCCGTCTCCTGGAGGTGGGCCCGGCCGCGGACCATCTCGCCGAGCGCCCAGAACGTGATGCCGTCGCCGTAGGCGGGGCTGCTGCCGTCATGCCACCAGACACGCTCGAGCAACCCATCGACGTACTTCAGGAACTCCCAGGCCAGGCGCGACTTCCCGATCCCGGCTGGACCGATCACGCTGACCAGGCGCGGTCGACCTTCCCGGCCGGTCGCGTGGAACAGCTCCTTGAGCTGACGGAGCTCCTCCTCGCGACCCACGAACGGCGCCTCGAGGGTCTCCGATCGGCCGACCCCACCGCGTTGGGCCACGACCCGAACGGCGCGCCAGGCAGGGACGGGGCTGGACTTGCCCTTGAGGAGCTGGTCGGCAGCGGCCTCGAAGACGATCGCACCGCCGGCCGCGCGCTGGGTCGCCTCCCCGACGAGAACGGTCGAGGGCGAGGCCACGCTCTGGAGGCGGCTGGCAGTGTTGACGATGTCGCCGGCGACCATTCCCTGGTCGGTGGCGCTCAGATTGACCGTTGCCTCACCGGTGAGGATCCCCGCCCGAATCTCGATCCCCGGGCCGAGTGAGCGGACCGCATCGACCAGGTCGAGGGCCGCGCGGACGGCGCGCTCGGCGTCATCCTCCTGGGCGATCGGGGCGCCCCACAGGGCCATCACCGCGTCGCCGATGAACTTTTCGACGGTGCCGCCGTAGCGGGCGATGATCTCGCGGACGGTCTCGAAGTAACGGCTCTGGAGCTCCCTGACCTCCTCCGAATCCCGACCCTCGGAGAACGACGTGAACCCGACGAGGTCGGCAAAGAGGACGCTGACGAGGCGGCGCTCGGAGACCGGGTCAGCGAGCGCGGCCGGGACCGCGGCCACCGCGGCTCGAGGCGGACCGCCGCCCATCGGCGTGGCGCATTCGGAGCAGAACTTGGCGGCCGGGAGGTTCGCCGTTCCGCAGCTCGGGCAACGCCCCGCGAACGGTGTCGCGCACTCCATGCAGAACCGCGCGCCCACCAGGTTCTTCGTGCCGCAGTTCGAGCAGATCACGCCGGTTACATCTCCCCGTGCCGATCGCCGCCAGCTGCCTGAGGATACCGGAGTGCGCCGGGTTGGGATCATGCCGCCCAAATCAACCTGGTTCGAGCCTAAACTCCGGGACGGCCTGCTCAGTCACCTCAATCACGGAAGCCGCAGGCCCGGGCGCTGTCGCAGTGGCGCTCGGCCGCCCAGGGGAGCCAGCCTGCATGAAGGTCCTCATCGCCGATCAATTCGAGCAGTCCGGCCTGGACGGCCTCGAAGCCGCCGGCTGCGCTGTCACGTACGACGCCGCCCTCAAGGACGACGCGCTCGTCGCCGCGCTCCGTGAGAGCCAGGCGGAGGTGCTCATCGTGCGCTCGACCAAGGTGACCGCGGCGATGATGGATGCCGGCGACCTCGCCCTCGTCATTCGCGCCGGCGCCGGATACAACACGATCGACGTGGCGGCCGCCTCGGAGCGCGGGATCTACGTATCGAACTGCCCGGGCAAGAACTCGATCGCGGTCGCCGAGCTTGCCTTCGGCCTCATCATCGCGCTCGATCGCCGGATCCCCGACAACGTGGTCGAGCTGCGGGCGGGCCGCTGGGACAAGAAGGAGTTCTCGAAGGCGAAGGGTCTCTACGGCAGGACCCTCGGGCTGCTCGGCTTCGGCAACATCGCCCAGGAGCTGGCGCCTCGGGCGCAGGCGTTTGGCATGGACATCGTCATCTGGGCGCGCCGATTCGAGGGCGAGGCCGACGTCGATCTCGGGGGCTACGGCCTCGATACGGCAAGCCGTGCGTCCCGCATCACGATTGCCGCCACTCCGGGCGATGTCGCGGCACAGGCGGACATCCTCAGCGTCCATGTCGCCCTGGGCCCCGAGACCAGGGGCCTCGTCAATGCAGCCCTGCTGGCCCGCCTGCGGCCCGGCGCGTTCTTCATCAACACGTCGCGGGCCGAGGTCGTCGACCACGAGGCGCTGGCCGAAGCCGTCCGCGATCGCGGGATCCGGATCGGGCTCGACGTCTATCCCGACGAGCCGACGACCCCGACCGCCGAGTTCAGCCTGCCGATCCTGAGGTTGCCAGGCGTGTATGGCACGCACCACATTGGCGCATCGACCGAGCAGGCGCAGGAGGCGATCGCCGCCGAGACCGTGCGCATCGTCCGCTCGTTCAAGGAGACCGGGCGGGTCCCCAACGTGGTCAACCTCGCCCGCCGGACCCAGGCGACCCACATGCTCGTCGTCCGCCATCGGAACCGGCCGGGCGTCCTGGCCCACGTCTTCGACAACCTGCGCGGCGAGGGGATCAACGTGCTGGAAACCGAGAACATCATCTTCGAGGACGGCGCCGCCGCCGTCGCCCGGATCAACATCGACGGCGCTCCGTCTGGTTCATTGCTCGCCGGAATCCGCGCCGGCAACGAGGACATCATCAGCCTCCAGCTCGTCGCCATCGTCCCCTGAGGAGTCTGCAATGACCGAACGAATCTTCAACTTCTCCTCCGGTCCTGCCGTGCTCCCGCTGCCAGTGCTGGTTCAGGTCCAGCGCGATCTGGTCGCCCTGCCCGGCATTGGCATGTCGGTGATGGAGATCAGCCACCGTTCAGTCCCCTTCGAGGCAATCATCGGGAAGGCCGAAGCGGACATCCGAACGCTGGCGAACGTACCCGATGGGTACCGCATCCTGTTTCTTCAGGGCGGTGCCAGCCTCCAGTTCTCGATGGTCCCGCTGAACCTGCTGACCGAGGGCAGGACGGCCGACTACCTGATGACCGGCACCTGGGCGGACAAGGCGGTGAAGGAAGCCCGGCGCGTCGGGACGGTGCACGAGACGGGCTCGACCGCAGCCGACGGGTACAACCGGATCCCGACCGATGCCGAATGCACGTTCACACCCGGCGCGGCGTATGTCCACATGACCTCGAACAACACGATCGAGGGCACCCAGTGGCAGCGGCTCCCAGGGGCGGACGATGGACCACTCGTCAGCGACGCCTCATCGGACATCTTCAGCCGGCCGATCGATATCTCGAAGTACGGACTCATCTACGCGGGCGCCCAGAAGAACCTGGGACCCTCCGGCGTCACGCTCGTGATCATCCGCGAGGACCTGCTCGGGCGATCGAGCCCGTCGCTCCACACCATGCTCAGCTATGCCATCCAGGCGGAGAACGGGTCGCTCTATAACACGCCGCCCGTCTTTGGGGTCTACGTCCTTGGCCTGGTGATCGAATGGCTGCTCGCCCTGGGCGGCCTGCCGGCGATCGCCGCGATCAACGAGCGCAAGGCCGGCAAGCTGTACGCGGAGCTCGACCGGACCGGCTTTTGGCGTCCCACGGCCCAGAAAGACAGCCGGAGCCGGATGAACGTCACCTTCCGGCTGGCGACTGAGGAGCTGGAGAAGGCCTTCGTCAAGGAGTCGACGGCTGCCGGATTTGACGGGCTCAAGGGCCACCGCTCGGTCGGCGGGATGCGGGCCTCGATCTACAACGCGTTCCCGGAGGACGGCGTGGATCGGCTGATCGAGTTCATGCGGGACTTCGAAGGCCGAAACGGATAGGCCGCAGGAGCGGCCAGCTGGCCGCGGCGATCGCGATCGGCTACCGATAGGTCTGCGGTCGGCGACAGCGCTGTTCCACATACGCCACAGAACCTGGCTGCCGGTCGGTTGGAGGCGCTGCACGTCGGGCAGCCCGAAGCCAGGGCCGTCCCGCACTCGTGGCAGAACTTGAGCCCAGTCTCGTTCTCCGCGCCGCAGTTCGAGCAGATCACGGTCACGACGTGGGCGCCGAAGCCGGGACGTCGCGCCGCGCACGACGACCGACCGGCTCCACCGTCTGGGCCACCGCCGCCTCGAGGTACTCGAGGAACGGCTGTGCGCCCAGCCGGCTGAAGATCTCGCGCGAGGTGGCCGCCATTTCCAGGACGTAGCTGTCGCCAACGCCCACGACCGAAGCCAGCACGAGGCCGCCGAGCGCCTGGCGCCAGGGCAGTCCGAGACGCTCGTATTCGCCCAGGACGGCGCGGGCTTCCCGGACGGCTTCGGTCGTCCGGCCCTCCAGGCCGGCGACGCCTGCCTGGAGGAGGCGCAGGTTGAGGGCCCGCCAGCGGCCGCGAGCGGGCAAGCCCGCGAGCCGGGCAAGGACGGTCGTGGCCCGTTCGAGGTCGCCGGCCAGGAGTGCAGCGATCCCTGCATTGAAGTAGGCGATCGGGGCATTCAGGGGATCGCTCGGTCCGAACATCAGCCATTCGTCGCAGGCCTGGACGAACGCACCCGAACCGAAATGGAACTCGCCCAGCAGGTCCTGGATGGCGTCCATCGCCCCTGACTCGCCGATGCTTTCGGCCCAGGCGGTGAGGCGGGCGAGCTCAGCGGTCACGTCCTCGCCACGGTCGGACGAGAACGTGAAGAGGACCCAGCCCAGGTGATTGGATTCCAGCACATCGGCGCTCTCGTCGCGGGCCGCTGCAATGGCCCGGATCGCCCGGTCCCACTCGCCGACTTCCAGGGCCGCGCTGGCGGAGTTCGCGACAAGGGTCCGGACGAATCCGCGCAGCCCGAACCGCCGGGCAATCTCAAGAGCGGCCTCGGCTGCTTCGTAGGAGGTCCGCGGGTCCGCCGCCAGCACGCCCATGTTCAACCGACCGCGCAGGGCCGTCGAGACGAGTCCACGCTCGTCAGCCAGCTCGATCCCTGCCCGGATCGCGCCCAGACCTTCGTACCCGCGGCCGAGATGACAGAGGGCCGATCCACGGGTGATCAGCGTGTCGCTTACGATCTCCGCGAGGTCCAGCCGCTCGCCGGCTTCCAAGGCCCGGTCGGCGACCTCGATCGCACGGACCTGGTTGTCGGTAAAGAAATACGCTCGGGAGAGCTGGGCGAGGAGTGCCACGCCGCCCGGTCCGGTCGGGATCCCGTCCGTGCCCAGCAGTTCCGCCACTGCCGATTCCACGAGCGCCAGCCCGGCTTCGTGGCGAAGCGACGAGATCAGCAGGGAACCGAGCATGGCGATCGAGCCGGCGATCGCGTCCGGGTCCGCGAGTCTGCGACGGAGGTCGACCGCGTGGCGCAAGCGCTCCTCGCCGATGGTCGTCAGTCCGCCCATATGGGCCGCACCGCCGGCGCGCTCGAGGAGTTCGGCGAGCTCGGTCTCATCGCGGGTGACGGCCCGGGCCTGGTCCAGGAACCCAACGCCCTGTCCCAGCGAGCCGAGGTTGATCGCTCGTTCGGCGGCAGCTCGGAGGGCGATTCGGGCCTGCGCCGCGAGGGCCTCGGCCTCGGCACCCTCGGCTGCGTTGGCCTGGGCGGCGAGGTAGTGGCCGGCAAGTGCTCCGGCAAGCTCGTCCGAGCCGAGGGCTTCGAAGAAGCGGGCCGCGGCCAGGTGCCGGCTCTTGCGGTCCTTCCTGGCCAGCGTGTTGTAGGCGACCTCGCGGATGAGGGCCTGGACGAAGGCGTACTGGCCGCGTTCGGGGGAGCGTGGGTCGGCCTGCAGCGTGAGGAGCTCACGCCGGACAAGTGCCCGCAACCTGGGCTCGAGCTCGGCCTCCGGCACCATGGCAACAGCCGACAGGCCGGCCAGCGTGAAGCTCTGGCCAAGAACGGCAGCATCGGACACGAGCGCCCGGTCGGCTCCGGTCAGGCCATCGAGACGGGAAGCAATGAGCGCCGTCAGCGTCTCGGGCACGGCGAGGCTGGTGAGGTCGCCGACGGGGACATACCGATCGCCGTCCTGCTTGAGCCGGCCTTCGGCGAGGAGCATCCGGACCGTCTCGACGGCATACAGAGGCATCCCGTCGGCGCGGGTCACGATCGCGCTCACGGCGACGGCTGGGAGGCCCGGGACCAGGCCGGCGAGGAGCTGGCGCATCGCCGCCGCCGGCAGCGGCTCGAGGTAAAGCGAGGTGAAGTTGCGCTTGCCGGCTCCCCAGTCCGGCCGTCGCTCGATCAGCTCTGGCCGGGACAGCGTCACCACGTAGATCGGGAAGCTCCGGCTCCATTCGAGGAGGTGGTCGACGAAGTCGATCAGCCCCGCGTCAGCGAAGTGGAAGTCCTCGAAGACGAGTACGACCGGAGCGGTCGCGGTCAGCCGCTCGAAGAACGTCCGCCAGGCGGCGAACAGCTGCTCGGACCCGGTCGAGGAGGGCTCGATGCCGAGGAGAGCGAGCAGAGCCGGCTCGATCCAGCGGCGCTCCTCGGGGTCGGGCACATGAGTCGCGAGCGACTCGGCGATCTTTGCGCGGGTGGTCGACGCATCGTCGGTCTCGAGCAGATGGCAGCGTTCCCGGACCATCTCGCCGAGGGCCCAGAAGCTGATCCCCTCGCCGTACGCCGGTGAGCGACCGTCATGCCACCAGACCGTCTCGATCAGGCCGTCGATGTACTTGAGGAACTCCCAGGCGAGGCGGCTCTTGCCGATGCCGGCCGGGCCGATGACCGACACGAGACGCGCTCGCTCCTCCCGGGTCGTCGCGTGGAAGAGGTCCTTGAGCTGGCGCAGCTCGTTGTCGCGGCCGACGAACGGCGCTTCGAGCGCCTCCTTGCGGTTGCGTCCGCCGGTCTCAGCGATCACCCGCAAAGCCCGCCACGCCGGCACGGGCGCCGCCTTGCCCTTGAGCGACTGCTCGCCGGCTTGCTCGAAGGCGATCGCCTTGCTGGCGGCGCGCTGGGTCGCCTCGCCCACGAGGACCGTGCCTGGCTGGGCGATCGACTGCAGCCGGCTGGCCGTGTTGACGAGGTCGCCCGCGACCATGCCCTGGTTCGTGGCACCGAGGGTAACCGCTGCCTCGCCGGTCAGGACGCCGGCGCGGGCTTCGATCGAAGACCCAAGAGCCCGCACCGCATCGACCAGCTCGAGCGCCGCCCGGACCGCCCGTTCGGCATCGTCCTCGTGGGCCGTTGGCGCACCCCAGACCGCCATGACCGCGTCACCGATGAACTTCTCGACGGTGCCGCCGTAGCGGCCGATCACGTCGCGGGCAAGCTCGAAGTAGCGCGACAGGAGCTCCCGGGTGTCCTCCGCGTCGCGTCCCTCGGCCAGGGTCGTGAAGCCGACCAGGTCGGCAAACAGGATCGAGACGAGACGGCGCTCGGCGGTTGGCGCCTCGCTCATGGCCGGAGCGCTCGCTCGTGCGGCGGCTGATAGCGGCGCCGCCGCACCAGTGGCACCGCCCAGCGCGGTCGCACATTCACCGCAGAACTTGGCGGTCGGCGGATTCGGCGTGCCACAGTTGGGACAGGCTGTCGCGAGCCGCGCGGCGCACTCCACGCAGAACTTGCGCCCAGCATCATTCTCCGTGGCGCAGCTCGAGCAAATCATCCTGGCCGTCCGCGCATCACCGGAGGGTAGCGCACGGCCACGTCGCTCACGTGCCGAGCAGTAGCGTCACGAACGTCTCATTGAGAAAGCGACTCGTCGCGGCACCGCGGACGGGACCGATCTCGCCGGAGCAGTACATCCTGGCCATAGGCATCGACGACCCGAACTCCGCCCGGGACAGCTCGGCCTCGACCTTGGTCCTGGAGCCACGGAGGAACCTGCGCACCGAGCAGGAGAACATCAGGACGGCTTCCGGACGTGATCCGACCGGGAATTCGGATCTCGCACGGGCCAGGGCATCCTTCGTCCCTGCCAGGATGTCCTCCGTGTTCGCCGTCGTGAGTTGGACCGTGGCCCCGACCGGGACCGAGCCGTACAGGATCAACGAACCCACGACGGGGTCGGATCCCAGGATTGCGCGAAGGTAGGACTCGTCACTGCCGACCTCGACGACGGCCAGCGGGTTCCCATACGACGCGGGACCTGTGACGTCCAGGTAGCGAGCCAGGAACTCCACTGCCGGTCGGCCGTCGATCTCATGGACCACACCGTGGATGGAGCGGGTGACTGTCCCCGTGGCCCCTACTGTCCGCCAACCCGTGCCGATGGTGGCGGCGTAGGCAATCGGCCCTGAGAACATGAGCATGGCGACGCCGTCCTGCGCCACTCGGTCGTTGCAGAACTGATACGTGGGGGTCCGCCCGAGGTCGCGCCGTGACGACCCTCCGCCCACGATGACGACGCCGTCCGGAAGCGCTCGCGTCATCGCGTCAAGCGTGAGTTGGGGATCCACGACGAACCCTTCCGTGAGCACGACGCAGACCTTCGGGTCACGGCGGGTCGCGGCCAGCGCCTGGCTAGCTGCCGACCGGCATGCTGCGTCCACATCGTTGCCCAGGCCGGTCCCCAGACCGACGGTCACGTCGATGCTGTCCGACGCGAACAACGCGAGTGCAACGGAATCTTCCTGGAACCCGTTGACGGATGAGACCTCGGCGGCGGAGGTCGATCCCATAACCTCGACGCCCGGGAAGGCCTCGCGCACGGTCGCCACGAGCACCGGGTCGAAGCTGTCGAACGCCGACACGAGGATCCCGGCCTGGGGAACCAACCCTCCCAGTGAGATGCGGCACTGCTCGATCACGCCCGCGATCGCGTCCCCTGGGTCGACGTCGTCGCTGTGCCCGACGGCCATCCTGAGCAAGGCCTACCTCCGCGGGCACTATACAAGGCGCGCTCAAACGATCCGGGGGCACGAGACGTTGACGGAACGTCACACGTCTTCTCCTGTGATGATCTACGCCAATGGACGGCATCCCACCCCTCGGTTCCGCAGATCTCCATGTACATCCCAGCGGCGACGCGGCCGACGCAAGAACGCCGCCGGCGATCTACGCCGCGCTCCGTGCCAGTGACCTGCAGGTCGCCGTCCTCGCCGACCACGACCGCGTTGATGTGGCCCAGGAGTTGGCCGCTCGTTCGCGCGACGAGCGAATCCCGATCAAGCTTGTGGTCGGCGAGGAGATCACCACCTGTGAGGGGCACTTGTTGGGGGTTGGCCTCACGGCCCGAGTGCCGGCCGGGCTGTCCCTCGCGGAGACTGTCGGAGCCGTCCACGAGCAGGGCGGGATCGCCGTGGTTGCCCATCCACTGCTGCCGATCTACGCGGCGGCCTCCGCTGACCTGCTTGTCGAGCTCGCCCACGGCGACCGCCTCTGTCGGCCCGACGGCCTCGAGGCGATGCACCCACTGGCTGCCTGGCTGCCCGGCTGGCGACGACGGGTCGAAAAGCTGGCTCGGCGCTGCGATTACGCTGTCGTTGGTGGCTCCGATGCCCACGACGCCCGCTCGGTCGGGCGCGCCTGGACCGGTTTCTGCGGTGACACTGAAGCTGCCCTCATGGCTGCAATCCGGGGGCGCGAGACGTGGGCTGAAGGACGGCGATATCCCGTACAGGACATCTTTCGCAGACGCAGGTCCGGAGCAGCGCCGGATCAATAGTTCGTTGTGGCCGCACGTTCAGCGTTGTGGCGTGAGCGTGGACTGCGAGCGAATCACCCGTAGCTCGGCGTAAGCTCCGGGCGCAGATCAGGTAAGCGCGCCCATACTCGTGGTCCTCGCAGTCGGTCGCCGTTGCGGCCATCAGGCCGCCCCGACGCGTCCACAAAAGGAGTTGGCATGCCAAAGGTCGTGATCACCCACAAGGTCGCGGACGTCGAGAATTGGCTCAAGTTCCATGCGGAACGTGTGGCTCAGCTGTCGCCGTTCGCCACGAACCTGCACGAGCACGTGGCGATGGACGGGAGCAAGAACGTCGCCTTGACCATGGATGTCCACGACACGGCGGCGTTGCAGAGTGCCTTGGCGTCGCCGTCACCCGAGCTGGGCGATGCGATGCAACGGCATGGCGTCATTCCTCCTGTTGTGGCCCACGTCGAGAAGTAGGCGAGGCAACAACGTGGAGAAGGGCCTCGTTGACCAGGTCCTGGATGCCGCGGCCCGGGTGGTCGCCGGCGGAGCCATCTCGGCGAACGGGCACGGCAACGTCAGCCTGCGGGTCCCCGGCGCGGACGAGATGTACTTCACGTCCGCCCCGTCGCTCCGCGGGCTCAGGCCGGAGGGCGTCGTCCGCATCGGCCTCGACGGGACGCTCCTGGAGGGCCAGCTGCCGCCGATCCAGGGCGCCGTCGTGGCGATGCATACAGCGATGTACGAGGACCATGCCGATGTCGGCTGCGTCGTCCACACCCATTCGCCGTACGCCACCGCGTATGCCGTTGCCAACCGGCCGATCGGCTGCTGGATCGAGGCGCTAGCGATGTTCGGGCTGGCGGACGGCGTGCCCGTTGCCGCGTATGGTCCGCGAGGATCGGAGCAAGCCGTTGCTAACATCCGCCGAGCGGCGCGACCGGGTGTTCCCGCGGTGCTCCTGGCCAACCATGGGATCCTCGTGTTCCACCGCACGGCAGAGCTGGCCGTCCTCGTCGGTGGCGTTGTCGAGGAGGCGGCCCAGGCGGCGATCAACGCCCAGGCGCTGGGCGGCCCGGTCGAGATCCCCGGCGAGCTGCGCGCCGCTGCGCTCCAGCGAGCGATGGCGTTCGACACGGCGGGGGCGAAGACCGCCTGATCGTGCCATTGGAGAGCGTCGACGTCCTGGTTGTAGGGGGCGGGTCCGCCGGTCTTTCGGTTAGCCATGAGCTCACGAGCCTCGGGATCGGCCACGTCGTCTTGGAGCGCGGCCGGGTCGGCCAGACGTGGCGGGATCGCTGGGACAGCTTCTGCCTCGTCACCCCGAACTGGTCCGTGCGCCTCCCGGGTGGGGCCTACGTAGGCGACGACCCCGGCGGCTTCATGCCCCGCGACGAAATCGTCGCCCACCTTGGGCGATACGCTGCCGCATCCGGGGCGCCCGTCCGGGAGGGCGTGGTCGTCCGGACGATCGATCGGGCAGCGGGGGGCTTCGTAGCCCAAACGTCTGCCGGTAACTTGCACGCCGCCCGAGTCGTCCTGTGCACCGGCGCGTTTCAGCGCCCCCACCGCCCCGCCCGATCCGATTCATTGCCGGCTGGCCTCCTGCAGGTCAATGTCGAGGACTACCGAAACGCGGCCAGCCTGCCACCGGGGCCAATCCTGGTCGTCGGCAGCGGGCAGTCAGGCTGCCAGCTGGCGGAGGAGCTGCGGGAAGCTGGCCGCGACGTCGTCCTCTCGTGCGGGAAGGCCCCGTGGGCGCCGCGCCGGCTGGGTGGCCGCGACCTCGTCTGGTGGCTGGAGGCCTCGGGCTTCCTCGACCAGCCGGTCGCTGCCCTGCCGTCACCTGCAGCCCGCCTCGGCGCGAACCCGATTGCCACGGGCCACGGCGGCGGCCATGACCTGAACCTCCGGATGCTGCGCGCGATGGGCGTGACCCTCGTCGGCCACTTCCTGGGGGCTGCAGGTCACCAGGCGCGGTTCGCCCCCGACCTCGCCCACACGGGGGCCTGGGGGGACGCGCGGTACCGCGAGCTCATGGGATTGATGCACCAGGCTGCCGACGAGCGCGGGCTTCCGCGACCGGAGATCGCCGATCCCGGGCCGTTCGACGGCGCAGCGCCGGAGGGAGTCTCGCTCGACGGGTTCGGGGCGGTCGTGTTTGCCGGCGGCTTCCGGCCGGACTTCCGCTCGTGGCTGCCCTGGGCCGACGCGTTCGACGAGTCAGGCTTCCCGATCCAGTTCGACGGGGTGAGCACGGTCGTCGACGGCCTCTTCTTCGTCGGGACCCACTTCCTGCGGACCCGCAAGTCGTCGACCCTGCTCGGGGTCGGCGAGGACGCCGCGATGGTCGCGCGGACGATTGCAGGGCGGATGGCCTGATCCTGACGACGGGCAACGGGAGCACCGGCAAGAGCGGGCGGCCGTCGTCCCGAGATCAGAACAGAGGACGTGGAGCGGGAGACGGGATTCGAACCCGCGATATTCTGCTTGGGACGTATCCGCCTTGATCGCGGAGTGATGGAGGCCCGACCTGGTGATGAGCGACTCGACCGCCGACCCGACTCTCGACCGGCTGCTCCGCCACATGGCATGGGCGAACGCCGCGCTCTTCGCCCGGCTTGCCGAGCTGCCGGACAAGGCACTCGCGCTCGCGGCGCCCCCCAACGAGTGGACGGTCGCGATGATCCTCGAGCACATCGTGACGGCGGCCGGGGGCTACGCTGCGCGCCTCGAGGGAGCGCCGCGCCCGGAGCGGACGGTGCCAGCGACGACGGTCGCCGAGCTCGCCGAGCTCGCCGCCCGCTGCGCCGCCTACGACGCTCGGATCCGCGTTCAAGCCGCCGTGCCGGACGGGCCGGCCGAGTACCCGTACAGCGGGAAGGTCCTCCGGGCACGATCGACGATCCTCGGCCAGGCGATCCACCACGCGAACGAGCATCGGGCACAGATCGCGGGGCCCTCGCGACGAACGGGATCGACGCGATCGATCTCGACGCCCTCGACGTCTGGGCGTACGGCGACGCGGAGGGCCTCGGGGCGTAGGTAGCGCCTCCACGAGGGAACGACTATGGACCGCCATTCAGCTCGTCCTGGGTTTACGGAGGCAGCTTCGCCGGCGGCCTGCTCCGACGATGCTGGAGCTCCCGCGGCAGCGCCTGACGCTCTTCGACGCTTGACCGCTCTCGGCCGGACAACCTCCGACCGAGAGCTGTTCGGGCGCGCCCTCCGCGAGCTCGATGTCCGGAATCATCTCGCCTCGAAGATCGCGACGGAACCGAACCTCGCAGCGGTCATGACGGAGCTCGTGAACCGCCTGCTGGACGCTTTCGGGCCCCTTGCGGCGATCCGCGATCTGACCGTCCTAGACATCGCCTGCGGGTCGAACTCGAGCCGGTCGCCGGCCACGGGCCTACGGACCGCAGAGTTCGAGCCGTGGATGTGCCGGCTGGTCATGGAGCTCGGGGCGCGGCCGGTCGGGATCGACATCGGAGACCTCGCCGGCGAGGCGTTCGTGCATCACCGGGTCGACCTGGGTCTCCCCGGCGCCCTCGACTTCCTCGCGACCGGATCGTTTGACTCCGTCCATGAGAGCCGCCTCTTCGGCTCGCCCGAGTTCCGTGCCGCGCACGGGCGCGACACCGAGCGCATCCGTCGCGAGATCCATCGCCAGGAGCGGCGGCTACTACGGCGGGGCGGGGTCCTGATCCAAAGCGACGATCGGCCCCGATCGCGGGGATACGAGCACGCGGGGTGACTGCTCGTGTCCGGGCCGTACGGCCTGGCGGGGGCGAGAGGGCTCAGACCTTCACTGCCCGATACGGGCTGGGTGACTCCGCCCCCGGGGTTCGGCCTCGTGCGGGAGCACACCGCCGGACGCGACAGCCGTTTGTCCGGGGTGCGCGGATCTTCGGCGACCCGCAGGTAGCTTCTTCTTTTAGGGTGTCTGGCTAAGCACGAATAAGGGGAAGTGGAGCGGGAGACGGGATTCGAACCCGCGACATTCTGCTTGGGAAGTCCTGACCTCGTGAGCGTAGTAGCGTGAGCGTGGAAGGGCGAGCGATTCACCGATAGTTATGGTGTCGTGGCGCGGGCTGAGTGGCAGGCGCTTCGCCAGTGCTAGCGTGCCCGCATGCGCGGTCACGTCTCGTTCCGTACGACTGCAGTTACCGTCTTCGCCTATGCCGTGGCGATGGCCTACCTCGAGGCGGCGGTCGTCGTCTACCTCCAGCTCGCCCTCGGAGGGCAGGTCGGCGCGATCTTCCCGCTACGGCCAGCGAGCGAGGCGGGCAGCCTCGTCGCGATCGAGGCCGGCCGGGAGGCGGCGACGCTCCTGATGATCGGGGCGGTCGGTCTGCTCGTCGGTCGGGGCTCGCTGGAGCGGCTCGCCTGGAGCGCGGTCGTCTTCGGGGTCTGGGACATCGGCTACTACGCCTGGCTCCACCTCTTCAGCGGCTGGCCGCCGTCGCTGGACACGCCCGACCTCCTCTTCCTCCTGCCCGTCCCGTGGGTCGGTCCGATCTGGTCGCCGGTTGCCGTCAGCGCGGTCCTCGTCGGGGTCGGCCTGGCTACCGCCTGGGCGTTGCGCTCAGGCCGGCGGCTGGCGGTGGCTCGCTGGCACTGGGGCGCCGGGCTGGCGGGCGGGTTCCTCGTCGTCCTCTCATTCACCCTCGACGCGGGGCGCCTCATCGACGGCGGTCTTCCCGGGCCGTACGCCTGGCCAGTCTTCGCGGTCGGGATGCTACTGGCGCTGGCGGCGGCTGTCGATGCACTTCGCGGTGCGAGTCGGGCGGCCCAACTTTGAAGGCCTGATCGCGCTCCCCCGCGTATCGCCGGGGCGCCTGGCCTCGTGCCTATGGCCACCGATCAAGACCCGCCGCGCACTGATTTCACGCTCGCAGCGACATGGCAGTGGCCGCGCCCGGGATGACCTCGATCGGCACCGCGCTCCGTGGGGTGGGCCGGACCTGTTCGAGCACCGCGAAGCTCATGCCGGCGACGACGAAACTAACCACGTAGCCCAGATCCGCCCCGCCGAGCGCATTCGCGACCGGACCGACGAATAGCGCCTGGTCCACGAACGGCACCGCGGCCGCGGCCCCGAGCACCAGGGCCAACAGGGCGTTGCGGCCCGCTGGTAGGGCGCGGAAGCTGGCCCGTGGGGCCGCGACCTCGAGTGCTGGGTGCCGACGCCAGTCGATGAACATGACGGCTGCCCACGCCGGGATCCAGTACCCGACGATCAGGAGATCGTTCTCCAGCCAGCCCTGGGCTTCGACCAGAACCAGGGCTGCCGCGACGCCGAAGCTGGCCAGGGCTGTGACAGCCGCCACAGCCGGGCGATACAAACGAGGGCCGCTGGCCATCAGCGACAGAGATGCGCTATACAGGATCATCCCGTTCACAGCTAACGTCCCCAGGCTGATCGCAGCCATACCGATCGTGCCCATCACGCCGCCACCCAACAGGGCCACAAACGCCTGGACAGGGTCGTGTCCCGGGAGCGTCGCCTGCGCGACGGCCAGCCCGAGCGCTTCCAGCCAGACGGTCGGCACCACCAGCCCCAGGAGGGTCGCCGCGAAGACGGTGTGCGGTTCCGCGGTGGGCGTGACGTACCGCGAGTAGTCGCAGGCGGTCGCCGCCCAGGCCAGGTTGAGGCTGCCCGCCACCGCAATCATGAGCACGAACGTCGCCGGTGACGCCGTCGGCCCATCGCCGAGCCCAAGATCGACCTTGCCTGACAACGTGACGGTTATCATCACAAACAGCACCGTGAGGATGACCGCTGCGAACCGCTGGTAGCGGCTGACGGCCGGGAAACCGAGGACGGCCAGCATCGCCTGACCGCCTCCGATGAGGAGCAGCCCGGCCCACAACGGGGCCTGGCCACCCGTCAGGTGGACGAGGGCCTGGGCGCCGAAGACGGCGTAGATGGCCGACCAGGCGATCAGGCTGGCCCAGTTGACCACCGCCGGGACCAGCAAGGCCTTACCGAAAGGCACACGTGCCGACGCCATCTGCGGCACGCCCGCCCCGGCGCCGCGCACCGCGAGAAGAGCCACCACGGCCCCGGCCACAACGTTGCCCAGCACGATCGCGGCGAGGCCATCCCACCAGCCCAAACCGATGAATCGGGCGGCCGCGATCGTGCCGACGCCGATGGGGACCAGGCCGAGGCCGGGTGCGAACCAGATGGCGAACAGCTGGCGAGGTGAGGTGGTCCGGGCGTGGACGGGAACCGGCTCGATCCCGCGCCGCTCGGACCAGACCTCGGCAGCCATCCTCTAGGGCACCTTCAGCCAGGCAGAGTTGCCGAGCACTTGTCCATCCGCGCCGACGGCCCGCACCGCCGCGTACGACGCCTGCGACGGCAGCTGGATGGCGGTCTCGAAGCCCGTCCGGCGGGCCGTCGTCACCACCTCCAGCGCAGCTGCCGACGGCCCGCTTAGGACCGCCCAGGTCGAGACGTCGGTCGCCCCGTTCCAGCTCGCGTAGACAGTCGGGACCGCCGCGCGGCCGCCGACTGCGAGCGTGGGCGCCTCGGCCGGTCGCCCACTCCAGGGAAACCGAAAGGCCCGGTACGAGCCATTGGTCTCGAACGTGCCATCAAACAGGATCCGACCGGCCTGGTCGAACTCAGAGAACCGAGCCACATTACCCCACCCGATGAAGGCGTCACCGTTGGGCAAGATCTGGAGCGAGCCCTGGCTGGAGGAGAGCACCCCGGCCGGGTGCGCCCACGCCCGCACGAGCTTCGCCTCCATGGCCGCCATGTCCAGGTCCACGACGATGCCCCGGGATGCGGCCTCGAACTGCGGGGGCGGCCCGTCCGCCCCGTCATCGAAAATCGTCATCGTGCCGTCCGGCTGCCACCGGGCTTGATGCTGCCAGGCGAAGCGGACGCCCGGGCCGAGACGGAAGTCGCTACGCGACCCGCCCAAGCGCCATAGGACCGCTCCACTGCCGCGATCGATCTTGTAGACGGCCCACGTGTGACGTGCCGATAGGAGGAGGCTGCCATCAGTGGCCACGTCGATCGAGTTAGCATGGAAGTAGTCGTACGGCTCGGTCGGACCCTTGGTCATGGGTAGGAAAGACTCCAGCTCACTGACGTGATCGGCGCTGTGCCATTCGAATAGAACCCGGCCGGTGGCGACGTCGACCTCTTGGATCACGCTCTCGGTGATGTAACCGTTGGCTAAGCCGCGCAGCGTCGGGACCTCGCCGGGCACGGTGTTGAAGCAGATGAAGAGGGCGGTGCCTTGCGGCGTCAACACGAACTCGTGCAGGTCGCCCGCCAACCCGTGGCCCGCCCGCACGCGCGCGATCTCGTGGTAACTCGTATCGGCGATGACGAACGACCCCTCTCCGTAGCCAGTCAGGCCCTCGCCCTCCCACCAGGTTAGGACGGGCTCGCCCCGGTACGTGGCGACCGCGAGATCGGTCGCCGAGAGGGATGCGCCGTCCGGACGCATCCAGACGAGGTCACCGGTGTCGTCGACGATCATCGGGCCGTCAGGCGGCGCGCCGTTGGCGGGCGTCAAGAAGACGTATCCGGGGGCCAGGTCCGATATTGGCCCGGAGATGGTGATGACGGGAGGCGTGAGATCGGGCCGCGAGCGGTAGCGACGTCGGCCGGCGACCGCCCCGGGCTGGCCGGCACCCACTGCCTGGAGCGATGCCCCACCGACCGAGTCGGCACTCGTCGGTTCGACGGCCGCCAGGAGATTTCGGCCAGCGCCCGAGGCCACCAACGCCGCAGTCCCGGTGGCGACCCACAGAAAGTCTCGCCGGCTGATCGGGCGCAGGGGGCGACTCCCGTTAGTTGATTCGGCGGGGCGAGGGATTACGAGGCGGACGGTGCCGCCGATGGAACGAGGGAGGGTGTTATCCATGGCGCTACAGCGCTCGAGCTCGGGGCCACCGACGAGGCGGGTGAGGTGCTCGGAGCGATGGACGGTGCGACCGACGGGATGGGCGCGACGCTCGGAACCTGGGCATAGGTGGCAAGTGCCGCGACGGGGGCGACGGCCAGGGTAGCGGTGGCGATTGCTCGCTTCATCAGTGACCTCAAACACGGAGTCGGCCATTCTGGTCCGCCGGCGACATCCCTCACTCGATCCTGACAGGGTTTCCTGAGTTGGTCCTGAACCTTCGGTCTCCTCACACATGAGCCGGAGTGATCGGCCGTTGCCTTTGGTCCGCGCGAAGCGGGCGCGCCTCCTGGATTTTGGCGCTGGTCGACGCCCGGCGCCTCAGGGCATCACGATCCTTTAAGAACGTAAGCCGACCCTGGACCCTGCGACATGCAGGCTGGCGACATTAGCGCGAAGCGAAGGCGCTATCGCGCCTTCGGCTGGCCTCGGACGAGCCGGGCTGGCTCGAGCGCGGTGCGCCGTCCCCGATTCCGCAGAGCCTTCGCCAGGGCGACCTCATGGGCGTGGAGCTCGAGCCCGTCGTCCAGCGGCGCAAGGTCGACATGCGCGCTGACCTTCCGCTCGAGCGCAGTCCGGATCAGCTCGTCGGTGAGCCACGGATTCTTGGGGAGGATAGGGCCGTGGAGGTAGGTGGCATAGACGTGATCGCGGACGGCGCCTTCGGTGCCGTCCACGCCGTTGTTGCCGGCCCCGGCGACGACCCTGCCGAAGGGCTGCACCTCGGGCCCGAGCTCGGTGAGGCCCGAGTGGTTCTCGAAACCGACGACGGTCTCGCTCCGGTCCCCGAACGTCACCTCGCAGGCCGCGTGCTGCATGAACCGTTGTGGGCCGCCGCGCGTCTCGAGATCGAGGATCCCGATCCCCTCCATCGTTGCGCCGACCGACGGGATGTAGCGGTGGCCCAGCAGCTGCAGCCCGGCGCATACGGCGAAGATGACGACGCCCTGATCCGCCGCCGCGCGGAGTGAAGGCGCCTTCTGCTGCAGATCGCTGGCGGCGATCGCCATCTCAACGTCCTGGCCGCCCTGGATGAAGACGATGTCGAATGCGGCCAGGTCGGGTGTCTCCCCGAGCTCGATCGGAACGATCTCCACTCTGATTCCACGCCAGCTCGCACGGCGCTCGACCGCGCTCACGTTCCCGCCATCGCCGGCCACGTTGAGAAGCGACGAATACAGGTGCGCGATCCGGATCGGCGGGTAGTCGGAGGCCAATTGACTCTTGCCGATCGCACTCACGTCTCCCACAACCGCCCGACCCAGCCGCGTCGGCGCATCTCCTCGCGGAGTTCGTTCATCGGCGTGTATCCCGCCAGAATGGTCAGCCGCCCCCCGGGCTCGACCCTGGCCAGGGCTGCGTCGAGGGCCGCCGTCCGCTCGTCGATGAGCGTCATCAGGCTCGGGTCAACGCCGGCGTACTTCAAGCGGTTCGCCAGCTCGTCCGCACGCGTCCCGCTGACGGTGACGCGCTCGACCCGGGGCGCCGAGGATTCGAAGTCGACGTCCCACAGCCAAGCGAAGTCCTCGCCGTCCACGAGCGTGTTACTGGCGGCGATGAGCAGCTGTCGGGGCTCGCCCTCGGAGGCCAAAGCGCGGAGCGTCGTATTGTACGAGGTCGGGTTCTTGACAAAGCCCAGGATGATCCGCCGGTCGCCCGCCTGCACCAGCTCGAGGCGTCCGAATGCCGGCCCGACGGCGGCGAATGAGACTCGAGCGTGGACCGGCTCGATCTCGAGGCCGACCAGGACGGCGAGCGCGGCGGCCGCGTCGTACGCTATGTGGACGCCAGACTGGGGGATCCGCAGCTCCAACTCGGTCGAGGGCAGGCGAACCGTCAAGCGCGTCTCGCCAACGCCTGCTACCTCGAGCGCCGTTACGGCAACGTCGATCGGCGGTCGGGCGAAGCCGCAGCCCGGACAGCGGTAGGCGCCCATGTGGCTCAAGTAGACATAGTCGTAGAAGAGGTCGGAGCGGCACCTCGGACAGCGAATCGTATCGGCGGCCCGCGTGAGGCGGTCGGTCGAGCGGTCGAGCTCAAACCCAAACGTCACTCGCCGTCCCTCGCGCTCTGGCGTCAACGACGACACCAGCGGGTCGTCGGCGTTGACGATCCAAGCCGCCTCGGGCGGCAGGGAGCGGGCGACGGACTCGATCGCGTCGGCGACCGCATAGAGCTCCCCGTAGCGGTCGAGCTGGTCGCGGAACAGGTCGAGGACGACGACCGCCCGCGGCGCCAATTCGGGCACCACCTGGTGCAGCGCCCCCTCGTCCACTTCGGCAACCAGCACGCCAGCGGGCAGGTGCCCGCGCAGGTCTGAGAGCCTCACGGCCAAGCTCGTGACTCCCTGGACGAGATTGGCACCGGCGGCGTTGTTGCCGACGTCGATCCCCTCCCCGCGCAGAAGCGCCGCGGCGAAGTGCGCCGTTGTCGTCTTTCCGTTGCTGCCGGCGATAAGCACGACGGGCATGCCTGTCCGCCGGACCAGGGTGTCGAGGACCAAAGGGTCGACCCGGCGAGCCACCATGCCGGGCAGTGATGTCCCGCCGCCCCGTCCGAGCCAGCGCGTCGCCGTCCGGGTCGCCTTGCCCGCGACGAGCGCGACGAAGAGCCGGGGCGTTAGGTCCGGACGAGGACCCGGCGGGGGCCAGCGCGCAATCCGGGAGGTCACGCCCCGGGAAGCAGCGACCTGACGCAGGCCGGTTGCCCCAGTGCCGAGCGCGGAATCATCAGACAGCCTCCTCTGGCGGTAAGCCTACGCGGACAACCTGAATCCCAGATGAAGGGGGTGGATCCGGGCGTGAGCCCTTCGCGAACACCCGGCAGCGCCAGTCTCAGCGTCGACGTAGAGCCACCTATCACGGCCGGACTCGGGTCACGACTCGAGGAGGCGTTTCGCGTTGTCCAGGTTGCGTACCTCGGAATCCATCGTCTTCTGGACCATGGACCCCATCAACAGCTTGCGCAGCCCGGTCAGTTGGGCATCGAGGGAGAACGTCAAGCGGGTCCCGCCGGCGACCGCGGC
>PLZO01000063.1 GCA_003152165.1 Chloroflexota bacterium | reverse complement strand
CGATGCCGGCCGGGCCGATGACCGACACCAGGCGCGCCCGCCGATCACGGGCCGTGGCGTGGAAGAGCTCCTTGAGCAGGCGGAGCTCGTCGTCGCGGCCGACGAATGGCGCCTCGAGCGTCTCGGCGCGGTTGCGCCCCCCGACCTCGGCGACGACCCGGACGGCCCGCCAGGCTGGCACCGGGCTGGTCTTGCCCTTGAGCGTCTGCTCGCCCGCTTCCTCGAAGGCGATCGCCTTGCTGGCCGCACGATGGGTCGCCTCACCGACGAGGACGGCGCCAGGCGGGGCGACCGATTGCAGGCGGCTGGCGGTGTTGACGAGATCACCGGCGACCATGCCCTGGTCAGTTGCGCCGAGCGTGACGGCCGCCTCGCCGGTCAGGACGCCAGCGCGGGCCCGGATCGATGGACCGAGGGCCTTGACCGCGTCGACCAGCTCGAGGGCAGCGCGGACGGCCCGCTCGGCGTCATCCTCGTGGGCGGTGGGGGCGCCCCAGACGGCCATGACCGCATCGCCGATGAACTTCTCGACCGTTCCGCCGTAGCGCCCGATCACGTCGCGGGAGAGATCGAAGTAGCGGCTCAAGAGCTCCCGGGTGTCTTCCGCGTCGCGACCTTCGGCCAGGGTCGTGAAGCCGACGAGGTCGGCGAAGAGGACCGACACGAGCCGGCGCTCGGCGACAGGCGCAGGGGTCAGAGCAGACTCCACGGCGTGCTGAATCCTCGCGGAGGGCGGCGCGGATCCGGTGGCGAATGGGTTGGCACACTCCCGGCAGAAGCGGGCGCCAGGTCGATTGTTGGCACCGCACACGGGGCAGACGAGCAGAAGCGCCGATCCACAGACATCGCAGAACTTCTGCCCCGCTTCGTTCTCCGTGCCACAGTTCGAGCAGATCACGACGCCCTCGCCTGCCAGACCGCTAGGCAGGGAGCGTAGCGGATGCTCGAGCCTCGGGCTAGCCGAGTGGGCATGAAGTACCGCTTGGCGGCGGTAACCTCGAGACGCTTCATGTCGGCCCCCGCACGATCACCCGATAGCGTCGTGAGCTCGAATCAGCCGGAGGCAGCACGCCCACCCAGAAACCGATCGCGCCCGGGCCATGAGCGGGCGTGCGGCAGCGACAACCGGCTCATCCACCATCCGACCATCGATGACGACGATACCCGAGCCGGATCGGACCGCCCGCTCGAAGCTCTCGATGACGGATCGTGCCCGCCGGATCTCGTGGTCACTGGGCTCGAAGGCGGCGTTGATGACGGGAACCTGGCGTGGGTGGATCGCCAGCTTCCCTTCCGATGCCGACCCGCGGGCCGATCACAGCACTCCGTCGGTTCCGGCGGTACCGGGAACGGTCGAGCCGCCCATATGCCGCAGCCCGAGCGAGGAGTGTCACCTCCGCTCGGGCTGCGAGTGGGTTGCAACCTTGCAGCTACGGGGTCGTCGCGAACATGCCCTCAGTAGCCAGCGAGGACGTTGGGGCTCACGGTGTACAGCGAGTGGAGGTTTCCGCTGGTATCGAACTGGACGACGTCCCAGCCCGAGAAGACGTTGTGGTATTGGTCGAAGCCACCCTGCTCGCCCACCCCCTCGTAGCTGATCTTCTGACCGGATTTCAAGAGCGCTACGCAGGACGCGTACGTGAAGCACTGCGTCCCCGGCGAGTTGGCGACATCGGTGATCTTGTTGACCCACACCGACGGGTCGGTGGAGTTCGCGTCTGTCATGGCCAGCGCCGCGATGATGATCGCGTCGTACATGTTGCTCGCAAGATCGAGCGGCTGAGTGGTGTTGTAGACGGCGTTGTAGTCGGCCACGTAGTGGGTCCAGGCCTCTCCCGTTGGCGGGGTGTTGGCCATGCCGGTGAGGAACTTCGTTGCGTAGCTCATGCCCATGCCTTTGGCGATGGTCGCGCTCGCCCCGTTGTCCGTTCCGATGATCGGCACGTTGAGATCGCCCAGTTGCGCCATGTCGTGGAAGAGCGTGCCCGCCGTCTGAGCGTCGCTCTGCCAGAAGATGGCGTCCGGGTGCTTGGCGAAGACCTGCTCGATCTCCGTTCGATAGGAGCTCTGATCGGGCGCGATCGAAGCGTTGGCCACGACCTGGCCGCCATGGCCGGTGTAGGACGCGACGAGCGGCGTTGCGATCGTTTGCGAGTTCGCGCCGCTGTCAAAGATGAGGGCCGCGTTCTTATATCCCTTGGCGATCGCGTACGCGGCCATGGCCTTCGCCAGCGTCGAGTCGGAGACCGTGATGCGGTAGACGTACTGGTAGTTCATCGTGTCGTACGTGGTCGCGCCGGCCACCAGGAAGTCAACAAGGTGGGACGGGTCGAAGAGCTTGATGACGGCCCCCGCGGTGAACACGGTCGGGCCGAGCATGAAGGCCGGGTTCTGCAGCGTGAGCGCATGCCAGGCCGGGACGGCATCGACTGTGTCGCCAGCGTCGTCCTGCAGCTCCGCGGTGAGGGGGTGACCCAGAATGCCACCCGCCTGGTTGACCTCGTACATGCCGACCTTACCGCCGTGGAGCAGCGCGTCGCCCACGAACGAGATCTTGCCGGTCATCGGGAAGAGCTCTGCCATCACCACGGGGGTGCCCGTGGGAGCGGCCGCACTCGCCGCCGCGCTCGGTGGGGCCGAGGCCACTGGTGTCGACAAGGCACCGGCCGTGGCCGTCGCGCTCGCTGCAGGCGCAACGCTGGCGGCGCCGGTCGTGCTCGAAGGGGATGCCGCGCTCGAGCAGGCCGCCGCGGCCAACGAGACGGCCACAACGAAGGCCAGCCACGGTGGACGTGTCCCCCGCCGTATGGATGGATGCCTGTGCATGCCGTGCCTCCTACTAGATACGCGAACCTGCTGAAACGAATCCCGCTCGCGTCGGGCGCCCGTCGTCCTCGCGCGCAGCTCGAGGACCGTGATCCGGATCACGTCACCGCATGGGCCGCCTCGCTGGCCTCGGGCCTACCCAGGAAGATCGAGGCGAGATCGGCCTTCGCCACCTCGTCCGCCGGTCCATCGAGGTAATTGCGGCCCGCTACGAGGACGTAGACCCAGTTGGCGTGCTCGAGCGCAAGGTCGACGTTCTGCTCGACCACGATCACAGCAGTCCCGGTCGCCGCGATTGCTGTCGCCTTCTCCCACACGAGCTCGACATAGCCTGGAGCGAGGCCTCCAGTGGGCTCGTCAAGGAGCAGGACCTTCGGGTCGAGCATCAGCGCCCGGGCGATGGCTAGCATGTTGCGCTGACCTCCGCTGAGCGCTCCCGCGCGGCGCGAGGCGGCCGACCGCAGGTCTGGAAAGACGGAAAGAACCTCGTCGATGCGTGCTCGCGGGTCGCCGCGCATCGTGTAGGCGCCCATCTCGAGGTTCTCGACCACCGTTAACTTCGGAAAGACGTTGTTGACTTGCGGGACATAGGCCATACCCGCTTCGACGATGCGGTGCGGCGGGAGCCTTGAGACATCCTTGCCGCCAAGCTCGATTCGCCCCTCCATGAGCCGCAGGAGCCCTGCGGCAGCCTTGAGGAGTGTCGACTTCCCGGCGCCGTTGGGTCCCACGAGGGCGGTGATCTGGCCTT
>PLZO01000174.1 GCA_003152165.1 Chloroflexota bacterium | reverse complement strand
TGCGAGCCGGTCGACGTGCCCGTCAACAAGCGCCACCTGGACATGGTCTACAGCCACATCCGCTACTCGGACAAGCCGTTCATGGGCTCGGTCACGGCGCCTGAACGGGCGCGCGACACGGTTGATCTGGCCAAGATCGTGTTCGGCAACGAGTTCGTCCAGGACCACGCCGTGGTGCTCAGCCTGATCAACGCAAACTCGCCCCTCGTCTGGGACGCCACGATGCTGGGCGCCGCCCGGGCCTACGCCGAGAACAACCAGGCCACCCTGATGACCCCGTTCATTCTGGCCGGTGCGATGGCCCCCGTGACGGCCGCCGCGGTGTGTGCCCAGACCCTGGCCGAATCGCTCGGCGGGATGGCGTTCTGCCAGCTCATCCGGCCCGGCGCCCCCGTGGTCCTCGGCTCCTTCGCCAGCTCGATGTCGATGCAGTCGGGCGCGCCCACGTTCGGAACGCCCGAGCCGGCCCTGGTCCTGTATGCGATGGCCAGCCTCGCCAGGCGCCTCGGTGTGCCATTCCGATCCGGCGGCAGCCTGTGCGCCTCGAAGATCGCCGACGCCCAAGCCGCCTACGAGTCGGCGGCGACGCTCCAGCCGACCGTGCTGGCCGGGGTCAACTTCGTGCTCCATGCGGCCGGCTGGCTGGAGGGCGGTTTGGCGATCGGCTACGAGAAGTTCATCCTCGATGCCGACCAGTGCGGAATGATGCAGGTCTTCGCCCAGGGCATCGACCTATCCGAGAACGGCCAGGCCGTCGACGCGATCCTGGCCAATGAGCCGGGCACCCACTTCCTGGGCAGCGCCCACACCTTGGCCAACTTCGAGACGGCCTTCTACCGGTCCGAGATCGCCGACAACAACAGCTTCGAGAAGTGGCTCGAGGACGGCTCGCTCGATGCCGCCCAGCGCGCGAACACCGTCTGGAAGCGGATGCTGGCCGAGTACGAGGCGCCCCCGATCGATCCCGCGGTCGACGAGGCGCTGCTCGACTTCATCGCCCGCAAGAAGGCGTCGATGCCGGACGCGTTCGTCTAGGCCGCGCAACCTCAGATGTTCCGCCGATCGAAGGGCCTCGACGCCCCGGCCCGGGACGCCCTGACCAGGGTCGTCGCGTCGCCGAAGTTCGAGCTGATCCCGCTCAAGAACGTCGAGGCCCAGTCGCTCTTCCTGCCGGCTGGGGCCATGGTCACGGTCACGGCGTCGCCGGCCAAGGGGATCGAGGCGACCGTCGAGCTGAGCGCACGGCTGGCCGAACGTGGCTTCCGGGCGATCCCCCACCTGTCGGCCCGGATGATCCGCGACCGCGCCCACCTGCGCTCGCTGCTGGCCAGCCTTGACGCGGCAGGGATTAAGCAGGCCTTCGTCGTGGGCGGCGACGCCGAGGAGCCGGGCGAGTTCCTTGACGGGCTGGCCCTGCTCCGGGCCATGGCCGACATCGGTCATCGACTGACCGACATCGGCATCCCGTGCTATCCCGAGGGACACCCCACGATTCCCGATGACCAGCTCCTAGCCGCGCTGGCCGAGAAGCAACCCTTCGTCACCTCGATGACCACCCAGCTGTGCTTCGACGCCGGCGCGATCCGGACCTGGTTGGCCGCCCGGCGGGCCGCCGGGATCACGCTGCCCGTGACCCTCGGGATAGCGGGTATCGCCGAGCTGCACAAGCTGATCGAGATCAGCGCCCGGATTGGCGTTCGCGACTCGCGCCGCTTCCTGTCGAAGAACACCGCCCTCATCGGGCGGATCCTGCGACCGGGCGGCTACCGGCCGGACGGGTTGCTGGCGGCCCTCGCGCCGCTCCTGCTCGATCCCGTTGCCAAGGTGGCCGGCCTCCACCTCTACACGTTCAACCAGGTCGAGACCACGGAGGAGTGGCGGCAGGCCTATCTCGCCGGACTGGCGGGGATGACCGGCTCCTGATCACCAGGCTCTCCCTGGCCCACGCTGAAATCGGCTACCGTCTGGACATGAACGACCCAGCTCTATTCATCGCCACCGGTACGTTCTCGGTCGACTCATGGAAGGACGAACCGGTCGCGGACCCGGCTGAAGCCGGAGCCACCGACGCGGCCACGAGGATCGGCTGGGTCCAGCTCTCGAAGAGCTTCCGGGGCGACTTCGAAGGACACAGCACGGTCGACATGCTGAGCGTGATGGTGACGGACGAACCGGCGGGCTACGTCGCCATCGAGCGCGTCAGTGGGACGCTGGCGGGACGAAGCGGCAGCTTTGTCCTACAACATACCGCCACGGCCGACGGTGAAGCCAAGGCCCTCAGGATCGAGGTGGTGCCCCGAACCGGCTCCGGCGACCTGTTCGGCCTCCGAGGCGACTTCGAGATCATCCGCCAGGACGACGGCAGCCATACCTACTCCTTCGCCTATCGTTGGGACCCCACACCTGGGTTGGTTGGCGCGGCTGCCTCCGGCGCGGACGCGAGCGATCAGGAGTAGACGGTGGCGCTCGATGATCGCGTTGTGCTGGTCACCGGCGCAACTGGCGTCCTCGGCCGTATGGTCGCCGAACGGTTCGCCGCCGCCGCGCGCGCCTCGGCCTGGTTGGCACCGACCTGGCCCGGCTGACTGCCATCGCCCACGACCTCGGCCTAGCTGAGGATCTCTGGCTGCCTGCCGTTGGCGACCTTCGCCAGGCTGACGATAGCCGGGCGGTCGTCGCGGCCGTCACCGCCCGCTTCGGTCGGGTCGATGTCCTGCTCGACCTCGTCGGCGGCTGGGTCCGCGGAACCGCCGTCGGGGACCTGGATCACACGGAGCTCGGCGGCATGCTCGAGCAGCACCTGTGGACCACGCTCAATGTCATCCAGGCGGTCCTGCCCGGAATGCTTGGCGGCTCGTGGGGTCGGATCGTCGCGATCGGCTCGCGGTCCGGCCTGGAACCACCACCCAAGGTGGCGAGCTATGCCGTCGCGAAGGCAGCCGAGGATACCCTCCTGCGAACCCTCGCCCGGGAGGTGGACAGAACGGGCGTGACCGTCAACCTGGTAACCGTCGGCACGATCGACGAGGAGCACCAGCGAGATTCCGCGGCCACGCCCAGGAATGCGACGTGGAGCACCCCCGAGGAGATCGCCGCCGCGCTGCTGTACCTGTGCTCGGACGACGCTGGTGCGATCAACGGCGCACGGATTCCGCTGGACCGGCGCGGCTAGGCGAGTCGACCGCCGCCCGGACCCCCGACGCGCGGCTAGGCTCTGACTTCCTGGCGCATGAACGCGACGTAGCCCAGCCCGAAGCAGACGACGGTTAGACCGAGCAGCGCTACCACCTGCGGCCAGGCCAAGAGCAGGCTCTGGTCGAGCGGCAGGATCGACGGAATCGCCCGGCTGTTGGTCTGCTGGTCGACCGGTACGATGCCCACAGTCTGGACCGTGGGATCAAGCAGGTAAGCAGCAGCCTCGGAGTAGAGCGTGCCGGGCGAGACCCGAGCGAGATCGAGTTGGAGCTGGGCATTGGCAATCTGCTGGTCGGTCGTGGCGCTGGTCGGAACCGGCGCGAGGTAGCTCGCAACGATCCCGACAAGCAGGGCGGCGAAGATCGTGAGGACGATCCACAGGGCGATCGCGGCCAGGGCCGACGTGGCAGCGCGCCGGACGGCCACCGAGCACAGCATCGCGAAAGCGAGCCAGAACCCCAGGTAGGCCAGGGCGACTACGAACCAGGCCGCGAGGCGGGCGACATCGTCCGGGCTGGGGCTCACGCCGAGCACGATGAAGGCCACGCCGGACACGAGCAGGGTGATCGCCAGCAGGACCAGTCCGATCACCCCCAGTCCGGCGGCGAACTTGCCGACGATCACCGCATCGCGATGGATCGGTTGGGCGATCAGCCGGGGCAAGGTCCGTTCGGAGCGTTCGCCATTGATCGCGTCAAAGCCGAAGGCGATCCCGAGGAGCGGGCCAAGGAGGCCGATCAGCGCAGCGAACGACGGCACCTGCGAGGTCGGGTCCGAATGGCTGAAGAGCAGCACGAACAGGCCGGTGGCACCGGTAGCCGCCTGGGCATTAGTACCGACGTAGGAGGCGGTCGAGTAGATCGCACCAATCGCAGCGAGGCCAAGCAGCGCGATCAGGATGAACAGCCGGACGCTCAGGATCCCGTCGCCGAACTCCTTGGCTGCGACGACCCGCCAGCCGGACCGCGGCGGCCGCGGTGGAGCTGGGCGAGCAGGGATCGGATCCGCCAGGACAAGGGCGTCAGGCGGCGTGGCCACGGTCGCCCTCGTCGCGGCTGAAGTAGCGCAGGTAGATCTCGTCGAGCTCGTCGCCGACCCGGCGCAGATGCCGGACGCTCATTCCCCGGGCGGCGAGGTCGACGGCCAGGTGGTCGCGGATTGCCTGCGGCCCGGTCACGTGCCACAGGCTTGGGTCGCGCACATCACGATGCACCTCCACTACCCCGCGCACGGAGCGCAGGGCCGCCTCGACCTGGTCGGCCGGGCCATCGAGACCCACCTCCAGCTCGAGCTGATCGCCAGCCAGCTCCTCGGCGAGCTGGGCCATCTGCCCCTGGGCCAGGATCCGACCGGCGTTGAAGATCGCGACGCGGTCACAGACCTGGTGGACCTGGTGGAGCAGGTGGCTCGATAGAAGGACGGTCACGCCGTTGTCGCGGGCGAGAGCCCGAATCAGGGCCAGGACGTCGGTGACGCCGGCCGGGTCGATCGATGCCGTCGGCTCGTCGAGGATCATGACCGCCGGATCCTTGACCAGGGCATCGGCCATGCCCAGGCGCTGGCGCATCCCACGCGAATACTGCTCGACCCGCCGGTCGGCCGCGTCGGCCAGGCCGACCTGCTCGAGCAGCTGCCCGATCTTCTCGTTGGCGGCGCGTCGCTCGATGCCGTTGAGGGCCGCCGTGTAGCGCATGTTCTGGCGGCCGGTCAGCTCGGCATAGAAGCCGACATCGTCGGGCAGGTAGCCCACTCGCCGCTTCACCTCGAGGGGCTGCCGAGTCGGGTCGAAGCCGACCACTTCGGCCCGGCCGCGGGTGGGCTCCGACAGCCCGAGCAGCATCAGGATCGTAGTCGTCTTGCCGGCGCCGTTCGGCCCGAGCAGGCCGAAGATCTCGCCCGCCCGAATCGAGAGGTTGAGGTTGTCAACCGCGACCAGCTCGCCGTAGGCTTTGGTCAGCCCGTGCGTCTGGATGGCCAGCTCCTGGCCGTCGTCGGGGGCTACGACAGCCCGGGCATGGCGAGCTCGCTTGCGCACCTCAGCGCCGGCCAAAGCGGCGGAAGACCCAGCCTAAACCCACGATCACCAGCGCGATCAGGACAAGCCCGATGAAGCCCCACAGCGGGGAGGTCTGAACAGTAGTCCTGATGTCGAGCGTGCCGGTAGCGGCGCCTCCTGTCGCCGTGTACGTGACGTCGTAGTCGCCGGCGAGGGCGTCGCTCGACGGCTTGACCGTGGCGATCACGGTAACCGACGCTCCGGGCTGGATCGTCGCGATCGTGGCCGGGGCAAAGGCCGTGGTCCAGCCCGTGGGCGCCGCCGCCGTGACCGACACGGCTTGGAGGATCGTCGAACCGGTGTTCGTGACGACCAGGCTGACCGTGCCGGTCGAACCCGCGGTGACCTGAGCATTGAGGACCTGGTTGGGCGTGCTCATGGTCAGCGCGGGGGTCCCGGTGACGTCCGCCTCGAGAGCCGCGTTGGCCGACTGGGCACCCGAGGTCGCGGTGACCTGCAGGGGATAGGCGCCGGCGGCCACGGTCGTTGGCGGCTGGGCGGTGACGCTCAGGGTGTCGTTACCGCCGCCGTCGATGGTGTCCGTGAGGGCCTGGGCATTGCCGGACGGGTGGACGGAGACGGTCCAGCCTGCGGGACCCTGGCCCTGCAGCGTGTACGTCTCTTTCTGGGTACCCGTATTCGCGAGGGCCACGCTATAGGTGAACGTGCTGGACGGGGCGCCCGACAGCTGCGGGAAGGCGCTGGTCATGGTGATCGCTCCACCTGTTGCGCCCAGGACCGTGACCTCGATCGGCAACGTACGGGACCCCTCGCTCGCGCTCGCCGTGACCGTCAGGGTCTGCGATCCGGGAGTTGCGTCCGGGGGGACCGTAATCGACAGCTGGACCGCTGCGGCCGTCGCGCCACCGGCAAAGACCGCGTTGACGATGTTGCCGCCACCACGCAGGTTGGCCGTCCAGCCGCTGGGGGTACCCGAGACGGCCAGGTCCACGCGCTCGGGCGTAGGCACTGCAACATCCAGGTTGAACGTCACCGTGTTGCCGGGTTGGATCGTGACCGCCGGATAGGGCGTGGTCACGTTGAACGTGGCGGCGGCCACCACGACCGGCGAGATGCCGGTGATCAGCAGCAGGCCGGCCGACAGCACGAAGGCGGCCAAGCGCGTTCTCGTCATCGTTCCCTCATCGGATCTCCGTCGCGCGACGCGAGTCATGGGCTGACCCGTCGGGCGAACTTGCAACGTTGGCTATCCTCGCCGCGCGTCCATTCAACCGGGGTGGTCGGGCGATCAAGATTCCTTCACCCGACCCAACGGGCATCCCTGATCTTAGCCGCTCATCCGCTGCTATCAAAGAATTTCGCGCGGGGCAAATATCCCCGAACGCTCAGGCACCGGAGTAGTTTCCCTGTGTGTGGCAGCCAGCTGATACGTGCACGCCGTACATCAAACGGGCAGTTTCGAAGCCCCCCAGAAGGCGTCGGCCCGGGGAGGAGTCGAAACCTGTCCCGACTCAAGCGTGGTCCGGCACAATTGAGGAACCGATCTCTTCAGGGTCTTGCCGTTCACGATGACCGTCTCGACATTCGAGATATCGGCGGCGCAGACGACCGCGGTGATCGGATCGATGATCGGCGCCACGTTGACCGCGCTGTCATCGATGATCACGATATCGGCCTTCTTGCCCGCGGTCAATGAACCGGTTCGATCCTCGACGCCGGCCACCTTCGCGCCGCTGGATCGTCGCCCGAATGGCAGACATCGTCGGAGCGTGTGCCTTCCAAGCCGCTCGCCGGACGGCTGTTCCGCTGCCGACCCGGGGCACTCGGGCGGCCGGCGATCCGCTTCGATGACACGAGTGCCCCGCTGGATCCGGCCGGCTAGGTGGCCGGCCGTCGCTACGGCTTGGCGACCAGGAAGCCGTTGATGGCCTGACCCGTGACGTCGCCGGCCTTGGTGTCGTTCTTCCAGCCGTATAGCGGCATCCCGTTGTAGGTGACCTGGGTGGTCCCGTCGGCGCGCGTCAGCGTACCGAGTGTCCCGGTCACGCCTGTTCCCGCCGTAGCGGTCGCGCCTGCCGCGACCGCGAGGGGCGGCCAGGCCGTCGCGCATGCACCGGTGCACGTGGACGATGTGGCTGTGTCACCGGTATGCGTATAGAGGGTCAGGCCGCTGGCGCTGGTCAGGACGGGCCCAAGGCTGGTCGTAGCCATGCTCACGACAACGCCGGTCGAGGCGGCGGAGCTCGGAGCGCTCGGTGCTGGCGCGGATGGAGCAGGGGCGCTCGACACGACGGGCGCGCTGCTCGCCGGAGCGGCGGTGGCAGCTGCCGAGCACGCCGTGGCCAGGAAGGCGACGGTGATCAGGCCAGCCAGGCCACGAGCGGCAAGCCGGATGGACGGTTGAGACATGGTGGTTCTCCCAGGCTGTCGAGCGGGCATCGCCGCACGTGTGGGCTAGCGTGCCCCACGACGAAGACTACGCGTATGGGGCAAGGATCGGTTTCCGTCAGCCCTTCGCCCCTCCGGCGGATGACGCCACGTCCAGGGCAATGTCCTGCCAGCGGTACGCCGGTTCGTAGCCCAGCAAGCGGCGCGCCCGATCGATCGAGAGAAGCGTCTCACGACCTTTGACCGGGCGGCGCAGGGGCACCGATGGGAAGACCTCGGCCATGAGCTCGGCGCTGGGCCGCACCA
Organism: Chloroflexota bacterium; assembly: GCA_003152165.1. GTDB lineage: Bacteria > Chloroflexota > Limnocylindria > Limnocylindrales > CSP1-4 > Palsa-1033. Next base: position 28,220 of record PLZO01000174.1, on the reverse strand, counting down.
TCACGGTGTCGGCCGCCGCGACGATGCAGACCTCGGCGCCGGTCAGGTCAGCCTCCAGCCCACGCCGAACCGCCTGGGCAACGTCGCGCACGTCGACGTAGCCCCATAGATTCCACTTCCGGAGTGTGGGGTCGTCCTGCCACGTTGGGAACCGGACATAGTCGGGCGGCTCCATGATGTTCGAGATCCGCAGACCCACGAATGGGATCTGCGTCCGGCGGTTGAACTGGACGGCCATTGCTTCGCCCACCACCTTCGACAGCGAATAGGAGCTCTCCGGGCGCAGCTCGATCGTTTCGTCGATCGGGGCGAACCCGGGCGGAATATCGAACGGCAAACCGAGCACGGTCTCGCTCGACGCCCAGATCACCCGCTCCACGCGGTGCGCCTCCGCGGCCGAAAAGACGTTGTAGGTAGAGAGGGCGTTGATTCGAAACGTTTCCGCCGGGGAGCGCATGTCGGGGGCCGGGATCGCGGCGAGGTGGACGATCGCGTCCGCCGCCGAGGTTAGCTCGAACGCCTGACCCGGATCGGTGAGGTCCGCAACGGCACATAACCCGAAGTCGCTGCCGTCGTGCCGGACATCGACGTTGAGCACGTCATAGCCCCGTTCACGCAGGTGCTGAACAACCCACCGCCCGGCCTTCCCGCTGCCTCCCGTGACCACGACCCGCATCTGGGCTACTGTCGAACCGTGTAGCTGTAGGGAATGGCGGCCAGCTCATCTGCGTTCGGGAGGATGGCTCCGATTGTGCTACCCAAGGCGTAGTCGTCGAGGTAGAGCGTCCCGGATACCTGCGTACCCAGCGCCGCCTGCGGCGTCACCGAAATGGTGATGGTGGTGGTACCGCCGGGGGCCACGTAGACCGGACTGAAGAATGTGGTCAGGCCATTGGCTGCAGACCAGAAATCGCCCGTGGACGAGGCCACCGTCGGGTCAAAGGCGTCCGTGATGGCGGTGAGGCTGGCGCTGGCTGTCGCGGTGGGGGCGCCGGCGGGCGGGTAGGGCCCGAGCTGGTCCGGGTTGAGCAGCCAGAGCCCAGGGCTGACGTCCGACTCCCGGAGGGTCAGGCTGGCCGAATTCCCGCTCGAGGATCCCGATACCCGCGGCGCCGCGACGGTCGGCGACACATCGGGGTCTCCCGGGAAGTATTCGAGATCGAACGTCACGGGCACGCTGCCGGTCAGGCTGGCCTCGACTTGGCTTGTGTGCGTGGGCACGAGGTAGTAGGGGAACGAGAGGCCGGCCTTCAAGGGCAGGGTCATGTTGCTCGCGCTGCCGTTCTGGTCGGGCAAACTGATCGTCGCGGGCTGGTCCAGCCGAGGGTCGACGAAGAATGCTTCCGGGGCGAGTCCCGTGTTCGTGACCGTGAGCGTGAACGAGTCGATCGCCCCCCGGGGCAGCATTGCCGATGGGCTGTTGGGCAAGTTGCTGCTGACAGTGACCTGGTTGAAGCGGATGGCGCCGGTGAACGGCTCGTTCAGCTCCGCGCCTGACACGGGGTTGGTCCACTCGAGGATGAGGCGCCACCGCCCGGCCACGGGAGCGACGTGGTACAGACTCACGTCGGGTGTCGCAATGGGGTTTCCGAGCTCGTCAATTGTGAAGTTGGTCGAGTAGCCCACCGTGTGCCCTTGCGGGTCGACGAGCGTGGCGATCAGCATGTCCCCCGGATCAGTGGCCAAGGCCACACTGACGTCGAGGTCGGTCTTGCCGGCCGGGACGTCGAAGGAATACACGTTGGATTGGGCCGGCACGCCGCGGCCGTTGCCACCGGTAACCACGCCATCGAAGGTGCCGCCGTTCGCGGTCATCGGAACCACGGTGCGGACGGTGACCGGGATCGTCGTCTGGCCTCCCGAAGTGGAGACGACCACCGATTGATCGGCGTCACCTGCCGCCGATGGGCTGGTGATCCGGAGGTGCGCGGTCACTGCGTGCCCGGCTCCAATCGTGATCGACGCTGGACTGACCGAGCCAGCCGGACGGTACGCCAGTGTGCTGGCGTCCCACTCCACCGTGCCGCTGGTGCCTACCCCGCCCGGGGTCGCATCGTTCTGCTCGGTGAAGAACACGGCGGTCCACGTTCCCGCTGGCGGATCAGCCACCTCGACTCTGCCGAAAGCACCAGGCCCCTGCGGGAGCGAATAGCCCGCGTAGGTGCCGTTCGGCTCGAGCAGTGCGAAATGCAGCAGGGAATTCTGACCGGTGAACGGGTAGTCGGCGATGAACTCGAGCCGGGACGGGCCTGCGCTGCGCGGCACCGTGAAGGTCTGCTCCTGATAGACCTCGTTCACCCCGCTCCAGATCAGGAAGCTCCCCGTGTTGGCTGGGCAGGAGCCGGTAGGGGTGCCCGGCTGCATGCAGAAGGAGCCCGTCTGGTCGGCGACCTGGTGGGTCAGAGCGCGGGTTGACAGCGCGACACGAACGGGGCTCGACCCGGTGTTGGTGAGCTTGATCGCCTGGGTCGTCGTTGCACCCGGTTGCTGGACTACGTTGATCTGGTCGGGGCCGATCAGCAGGCCACCGTTCGGCTTGACCGTCGTGCCCGCGATCGAGCGCGCCTCCTTCACGGCGGCCAGGACATTCAGGAGCCCGGCGCCCTGCTCGGCGGCCGGTGCATCGAGGTCGGTGGCCGTGCTCATCAGGATCTGCTTGACGAGCGCCGGCGATGGATCCACCCCGCCGTGGGTCGAGGCATAGGCCTGGATCACATCGGCAGCTGCCCCAGCTGTGAGCGGTGCGGATTCGCTCGTGCCGCCCGACAGCTCGATGGGCGAGGGCTGGCCCTGCTCGTCAGTGCAGTCAGCGTAGTTGGCCGTATCGGTGGAGCACAGTGCCCAGTTGAGGTCGCCGGGCGCAACCAGGTCGAGGGTGCTGCCGGCCTGGGTAAAGCCGCCGGAGGACAGGGCTGAGATGTTGTTGTCGACGAATCGGCCATTGCTGTGCGGGTCGTTGAACCCGCCATACGTGTCCTGGGCATAGGCATGGAATGTCGTCGTAGCTCCGACACTGATGACGTTGGGGTCGGTCGCCGGGGAGCCGATCGTGCTCGTGATCCCGGCATCGCCGGAGCCCACGACGACCGTGACCCCCGCGGCCACGGCTGCGTCGTCGGCAGCCCGGACGACATCGAGGGTGGTGTCCGGGAAGTTGTCCGAGCCGAACGACTCGTTGATGACCTTGGCGCCACTCGAAACCGCGTAGTCGATCGCCTGCAGGAAGCCGGAGGTCGTGGTGTTGTCGTTCTGCGCGAAGACCTTAAGCGCCAGCACGTTGGCACCCGGAGCCACACCGACGATCTTGATGTCGCAGCCGGCGGGCAACGGGTGGGCGGGGTTGACGAACGTCGATAGATCGTACGCGCCGTTTCCCTGGGCAGCGATCGAGCTGGCATCGACGAACGCCTCACCGCCGCCGGTGGCGGCGCTGGTCCCTTCGCCCGAGAAGTCGGCGTATTTTGTGATCACCGGCGAACCGGCGGCCGAGCCGGCCGAAGCGTATGCGCGATTGCGCTGGAAGTCGGCGTTGGTTGGGTCGACGCCGTCGGCCAGGAACGCCACGGTCACCCCGACCCCGTTGAAGCCCAGGCTCTGGGCCTGAACGGCATTGATGTTGAAGAGGGCTTCGGGATCGAGCTCAGGCGCGGCGCTCGTTCCGCAGGACGACGCCGAGGTCGTCGACGGCTTCAAGGCCGGGCTACCCGCCGCGGCCAACGGCGGGGCGGCCAACTGAGACGGGCCCGCGATCACGCCGTCAGGGACAACCTCCGCCACGGCGGGATTGGCGGCCAGGGAAGTCGCCTCCCTGGGGGACATCACGACGACGATGGCGTTGACCAGGGACGTCGAGGCAACGACGCGCGCGCCGCTCAGACGGAGCTGCGCGATGATCGGCGCCTGCGCGGCTCGAACTGCCGCCAGCCGGGCCGCCGAGTTGGCGGGCAGCCCGGCGTTCTGGTCGTGCAGGATCACGATCCATTTCTGCGATGGTCCGGCGGCCGTCGGCGCGGCGGCGGCAACGCTCGATGGCGGGAACGCCATTGCGCCCACGAGGCACAGCGTCGCGCTCATGACAAGCCATGGCCTGAGCCTGAGCGACCACAGGCCGTAGGTGGGGGTGACCATGTAAGAGGAGTCTACACACGGGCGGCCAGCCCGGTGCATCCGCGCGTCCATGGGCGCTCCGGCGCTGGCGCTCCGACGCGCGGCCTGACCCTGCAGCCTGCGATATTGCGCACATTCTTAGCGGACGACCGGAGCGGTCCGTTGGCGCGCCCGCAGACCCTGGAAACAACGCCTGACGCCCATCTCAGCAATCCCTGGAACATTCAGGCCGTCGGGCCGTCGAAATGACACCGGAATACGATCGCAGGGGCCGGGAACAGCGCTCGTTAAGAATGTGCGGAATATTCAGGCGACGTGCGAGCCGCCGCCCCAACCGCTCGCGCAGGGTCCGACGGCCGCGAAGCCAAGGCCGCGTCGAGCACCTCCAACCAGGCTCGGGCCTTGATTCGCTCGAGGATCGGACGCGCCTCGGCAGCCGCCTCACGAGCCGCGGGGTGCTCCCCCCCGACCACCATGACCAGGTCAATCTCATGGCCGGCTAGGAGCCAGTCGGCGTGGATCGATCGAAAGACCGACAACGCCTGCCGATAGCCCGCGAGCGCCTCTTCGATCCGGCCCTCCAGCGCGGCAATCCCCGCGCGGGAGGCGATCCGGCTGGCCGTGACGTCGGCGCCGGTTTCCACGGTGGCGTCGAGCAGGTCCGCCACCTGTCGGGCTCGAGCCAGGTCTCGACCCCACAGGGCCGGGCGCATCGTCAGGCTGAGATAGATCCTCCGGAGCGCCGCGTCCTTCGCTGCGAGAAGCCCCTGATCGATCGCCAGCGCGTAGTCGCCCGCCATCTGTGCCCGTTGGGACCGCGCAAAGTGGAGGCTGGCCACGGCAGAGTCGTCGGATACCTGGTCGACCAGCTCAGCAATCCGGTCGATGATCGCGTCGAGGGAGTCGCCCCGCGGGACGAAGAAGAAGCCAAGGACGGATAGCCGTCGAATCACATCCATCGGGCTGTCCTGGTCATCGGCGTGATCGTCGCCGCTTTCCTCGATCACCTTGTCCCAATTCTCGGCCAGGAGAAGTTCGCCGTAGCGGCCTGCCACCGCGGCCCAGTTGGCGAGACTGCGGTTGCCGACCCGGCGGGCCAGCTCGGCGGCCGCCCGGTAGGTGTCGCGCGATTGCCGCGCGTCCTCGGTCTGCGCACCAAAGTTGCTCATCGCCCGGGCCTCGGCGGCGACGAAGCCACCGGCGTGAGCCGCATCGATCGCCGCCTTGAGCAGGACGAGCGCCTCCCGCCGGCGGCCGAGATAGAACAACGACGAGCCCTTGTTGTTGAACGTCTCGGCGATAATTCGCTCGAGACCAAGGTGCTCCGCCAGGTCGAGCGCCAGGTCGGCCGTCTGAACCGCCCGGGCCGGCTGCCCGGTTCGCATCAAGGCCCGCGACAGGCTGGCCAGCAGCGTGGCCCGAACTTCGTCCGTGCCGGACTCGGGGAATGCCGCGACGGCGGCCTCGAGGACTTCGGCAGCCTCGGCCGTCCGGCCCCAGTCGATCAGGATCTCACCGTGGAGTGCTTCAGCGGCTCCCGCCGCCTGGAGGTCACCGATCGAACGAGCCAGGTCCAGGCCGGCCCGAACCAGGTCCTCGGCGTCGGCGTGCCGCGCGGCGTCGTTGGCCGATCGTGCCGCCCGCAGGTAGAGCGCGGCCCGCTCGGCCGGATCGGCCGTGATCGCGATCGCCTGGCGCAGGTACGACACGGCCTGATCGAGGCTGCCCAGCGTGGCGGCTCGCTCGGCCGCCCCCGACAGGGCCAGCCGGGCCTGGATCGCTACGGTGTCGGCTTCGGCACCCTCGGCCGACGCCTCGTGGGCGGCGAGGTAGTGGGACGCCAGGGCGCCGGCCAGCTCGTCCTCGCCGAGCGCCTCGAAGTGACGCGCGGCTGCCAGGTGACGGGCCCGCCGCTCGCGCCTGGCCAGCGTCCCATAGGCGACTTCACGGATGAGTGACTGGACGAAGTGATACTGCCCGCGCTCCGGACTGCGCGGATCGATCTCGACATCGAACAGCTCGCGCCGGACGAGGGCCTTGAGCCTGGGCTCGAGCGCCTCCCCGGTCTGGCCGCTGATCGCGGTGAGCCCAGCCAGGCCGAACGTCTGGCCCAGGACCGACGCATCGGCGACCAGGCTCCGATCGGCGGGCTCGAGCGCATCGAGGCGGCTGGCGATGAGCGAGCGGAGGGTATCGGGGATGGCCAGCTCGCCGAGCTCGCCGACCGGTCGGTAGGCGTCGCCGTCGCGTTCGAGGCGGCCGTCGGCGACGAGGGAGCGGACGGTCTCGACTGCATACAGCGGCATCCCATCGGCGCGAGCCAGGATTGCCGTGATGGCGTGGCTGGGCAGGCCTGGCACGAAACCATCGAGCAGCAAGCGCATCGCGGCGTCGCGGAGGGGCTCCAGGGCGAGCTTGGTCAGGTTGCGGGTCTCGGCGCCCCAATCCGGTCGACGGTCGAACAGCTCAGGCCGGGCCAGGGTGACGACGATGAGCGGCACGTTCTTCGACCACTCCAGGAGGTGCTCAAGGAAGTCGAGGAGCCCGGAGTCCGCCCACTGGAGATCCTCGAACAGGAGGACCGTCGTGCCTCGCTCGGCGATCCGCTCGAAAAAGATCCGCCAGGCGGCGAAGAGGACGTCACGACCGCCGGCCGGAGCGGGCTCGAGCCCCAGCAGCGTGAGGAGGGCCGGCTCCACCCAGTGCCGGTCGTCCTCGCCCGGGACGAAATCGGCCACGACGCTCTTGAGCCGCTCGCGCGTGACGGCCTCGTCGTCGGTCTCGGCCAAGCCGGCCCGCCGGCGGACCATCTCGCCCAGCGCCCAGAACGTGATCCCCTCGCCATAAGCGGGCGACCGGCCGCGGTGCCAGTAGATCGTCTCGCTGATCCCGTCGATGTACTTCTCGAGCTCCCAGGCGAGCCGGCTCTTGCCGATCCCGCCCGGGCCGGTGATCGAGACGAGCCGGGTCCGCCGATCGCGGCCGGTCGTGGCGATCAGGTCCTTGAGCAGGCGCAGCTCTTCGTCACGGCCCACGAACGGCGGCTCGGGCAGGTCCGCCCGGCCGCCACCGCCGCGCTGGGCGACGACGCGCAGGGCCCGATAGGCTGCGACGGGCGACGTCTTGCCCTTGAGCGTCTGCTCGCCCGCCTCCTCGAACGCGATCGCCGCGCTGGCGGCGCGCATCGTCGCCTCGCCGACGAGGACGGTGCCGGGCTGGGCGGCGGACTGTAGCCGGGCCGCGGTGTTGACGAGGTCGCCCGCGACCATGCCCTGGTTGGTGGCACCAAGGGTGACGGCCGCCTCGCCGGTGAGGACCCCGGCGCGGGCCTGGATCGCTCGGCCCAGGACCTGGACCGCGTCGACGAGGTCGAGGGCGGCGCGGACGGCCCGCTCGGCGTCGTCTTCGCGCGCCGTGGGTGCGCCCCACACGGCCATCACCGCGTCGCCGATGAACTTCTCGACCGTTCCGCCGTACCGCCCGACCACCTCGGTGGCGATCTCGAAGTAGCGGGTCAGGGTATCGCGGACATCCTCGGCGTCACGCTCCTCGGCGAACGGGGTGAAGCCCACGAGGTCGGCGAAGAGGACGCTGACCAGGCGGCGCTCGGCCACAGCGCTGGCGAGCGCGGGCGGGCCGGCAGGTCCAACGCGCGTGGCCGGGCCGGGCGAGAACCCGGCGGCCTTGGCGAGCGGCGTCGCACACTCGCCGCAAAAGGCATCGCCTGGGTCGAACCGAGCACCACAGGTTGGGCAGGTGTCCGCAAGCGGCATTCCGCAGGCGACGCAGAACTTCCGACCGAGCTTGTTCTCGGTCGCGCAGTTCGAGCAGATCACTGGGCGGCTCCCTCGAGGCTCGGATGGTCACAAGAGCGTACCGGATTGCTCGAGGTCTGAGCGGCAGCCATTCGGAGTGGTGCGCTAGCGCACCAGTTTGTGTCCGGCCACGCTCGGGACGGCTTCAACTGCCCCTGCCCAATCGACTGCGCCGGTGTCTTCGGCCGCAGCGATCGCGCCGAGATCGGCTACACGTGGCTGAGTGGATCGGCGGTTCGGACGGGGGCCAACGCCGAGGCCAAGCTCCTGATGCTGACGCGCGCGTTCGAGGACTGGCAGGTGTTCCGGGTCTGCTTCCACGCCGAGGCCCGGAACGAGCGCTCCCGCGCCGCGATCGAGCGGATCGGCGGGACGTTCGAAGGGATCCTGCGGGCACATCAGCTGGCGGCCGACCTGACGCCTCGTGACTCGGCCCGCTACTCGATTCTCGCCGCGGAGTGGCCGGCGATCAGGGCGCGCCTCGAGGCGCGACTCGGTCACTGATCGGTCGGTCAGTCTTCGAAGCACGTCCCGAGCGGCGGCCGAACCAACTGAGGATTCCGCCTTTGGTCGTGGAGCGAGCGGCGCGCGCCCGTGCGCTGTCGTGCACGAGCTTCGCCCTCGCCCGCTCGTGCTACGCGCTTGCCATTTCGTTCGTTGAGCGATGCCTATGGTCGGTCGCGCGGGCCTGGTCCGGGGTCCCTGACGCGGCACGCGGCTGGAATCGTGCGTGGGACCAGCCGACGGCACCCTCGGACCAGGCCGATTCGGCCAACCCTTAGGCGTAAGCATCACTGGCCGAACGTTTTGGCAGGAAACGATGCCCGCACCGGAAACGAGGCCCGCGCCTCAATACCTCAATACTGGAAGAGCAGCTCGCGGTACTTCGGCAACGGCCAGAGTTCGTCGTCGACCAGCGTCTCGAGCTCGTCGGCAACCTCCCGCAGGGCACTCTGGGCCGGGATGACCTGATCGCAGAAGACGCGTGCCTCCGCCTGCACCGATCCGGCCTCGTGAGCCTTGTGCTTGGCATGCTCGAGCGCGCCGATCGCGTCGACGAGCTTGTCGGCGAGGCCGGAGACCCGCTCGCAGACCGAGCTGATCCCACGCGACGACGAAGCCCCCCCGAGCTGGCCGAGGTACTTCGCGGTGGCCGGCAGGATCATTGTCAAGGCGATGTCCAGGGCGCAGTTGGCCTCGATGTTCTGGACCTTGACGTAGCGCTCCCAGTTGATCTCCACCCGGGACGCCAGCTCGCGTTCCGAGAGGACGCCGAACCCCGAGAATAGGGCCTTGGCCTTGTCCGTGGTCAGCGACGGGAGCGCGTCGACGGTGGTCCGGTTGTTGGGCAGCCCGCGGCGGGCAGCTTCGGCATGCCACTCCTCGGAGTAGCCGTTGCCTTCGAAGAGGACCTGCCGATTGGCCTTGACGATCGTCGAGAGGATCTTGGTCAGGCCGGCGAAATCGCCGTGGTCCAGCTTCTCCAGCTCGTCGGCGAGCTGACAGAGCGAGTCGGCGACGGCCGTGTTGAGCACGGTCTGCGGCCAGTAGATCGGGGCTGAGGAGCCCACCGCGCGGAACTCGAACTTGTTGCCGGTGAACGCGAAGGGCGACGTCCGGTTGCGGTCGGTCGCGTCCTTCGGGAGGACCGGCAGCGAGGTGACTCCCAGGTCCGCCGAGCCGCCCTTCTTGGAGCCCGACATCGCTCCCTTGCCGAGCTGCTCGACGACATCCTCGAGCTGCGAGCCGAGGAAGATCGACATGATCGCCGGCGGGGCCTCGTTGGCGCCGAGGCGGTGGTCCTGGCCCGCGTCCGCGATGCTCGCGCGGAGCAGGTCGGCGTGGACGTTGACGGCGCGGATGACGGCCACCAGGAAGGCCAGGAACTGGGCATTGGCGTGCGGGTCGTTGCCCGGGTCCAGCAGATTCTCGCCCTCGTCAGTGGCCATCGACCAGTTGTTGTGCTTGCCCGAACCGTTGATGCCGGCGAACGGCTTCTCGTGGATGAGGAACGTCAGGTCGTGCCGCAGCGCGAGCCGCCGCATCATGCTCATGACCACCATGTTGTGGTCGGAGCCGACGGAGGTCGGCTCATACACGGGCGCCATCTCGAACTGGCCGGGCGCCACCTCGTTGTGGCGGGTCTTGGCCGGGATGCCCAGGCGCCACAGCTCCCGGTCGAGATCCATCATGAACGCGAGGATCCGCTCGCGGATCGAGCCGAAATACTGGTCCTCCAGCTCCTGGCCCTTGGGCGATGGGGCGCCAAAGAGGGTCCGGCCGGTCAGGATCAGGTCGGGTCGCTGCTCGGCCAGACGCCGGTCGACCAGAAAGTACTCCTGTTCGGGGCCGATGTTCGTGAACACCCGCTGGGCCGTCAGGTTGTCGAACCAGCGCAGGACGCGCAATGCCTGCTTGCCCAATGCCTCCTGCGAGCGGAGCATCGGGATCTTGTGGTCGAGCGCCTCGCCGGTATACGAGACGAACGCCGTCGGGATGGTCAGGGTGACCCCGTTCGGCTCCACCTGGAGAAAGATCGGACTGGTCACGTCCCAGGCGGTGTAGCCGCGGGCCTCAAACGTGGCCCGGATGCCGCCTGATGGGAATGAGCTCGCGTCGGGCTCGCCCTGCACCAACATCTTGCCGGAGAACTCGGCCAGCGTCCGGCCGTCGCCCGTTGGGCTCAGGAACGAGTCGTGCTTCTCCGCCGTGGAGCCCGTCATGGGCACGAACCAGTGGGTGTAGTGGGTGGCGCCGTGCGCCATGGCCCACTCCTTCACGCCCTGGGCGACCGCATCCATGATCGCCGGATCGAAGGGTTCATGGCCCTCGATCGTGCGCCGCAGCTTCTTGAAGACCGGCTTGGCGAGGTATTCCCGCTGGGCCTCCTCGTGGAAGACATACTGGCCGTAGATCGCCTCACCGGCGTTCTCCAGATAGTCCTGGGTGGAAGCGATCTTGTGGTTGGCGATCGTGGTGATGGCCGTCTGACGTGCAGTCATGGGTCTCCTGTAGGTGTCTTGGGGATTGCCGGACTGCGGCCGTTGACGACCGGAGTTCTCGGGATGAATGCCTCGTCCCCAAACATCGACTCGTACTCTCCGAAAGTATGGTGAAACCGGGGCCGAACGAACCGGCGCGTCGGGTTGCGATTCAGTGCCGGCAGTCCCGCGAACGTTGCGTATCGCCACCCGAGCATGCTGGAAGGGTTCGCAGGCCGTCCGTCAGTCGGCTGCGGTGTCCGGCACCAGACCGTTTGCAAACGATGGCGGCCTCCCGAGCGGCAGTAACTCAGTTGGCAGAGTGCTTGCTTCCCAAGCCGACGGTTCCATACGGGAACCGGAACCCTAGCATCGGGCGAAGGCCTACCAATGGTAGGCATTGCTAGGGGCGGCTAGGCGGCCAGGCTGGGGTCGAACTGGCAGCGACTCCGGTCCGGACCACACGGCGCACCGTCGATTTGACGACGCCAACATTCCGTGATAGACGGATTGGGCGAGCCTTGACCAGCCTGGCCGCGATGCAGCGATCGAGGAGGAGCTCGTCGACGCGTTTCGGCGCGAGTTGGAGACCGTGGTCGCTGCGGTCGAAGAACATGGCCTCGCGATCGCCGCACCCGAGTTCCGTCTGCCCCCGCATTGGAGCCGCGCTTGGACCGACCGACACCTCCAGGTCCTCGTCGAGCTCGGCGTGCTCGTGCGCTCGAGCCTGCGATGGTCCGACGGGTGGACGATCGATGACGCGCCGTCCGTGGGCGAGGCGCCCGGACCAGCGGGTCCGGATGGAGCCACTGGCCCGGCGCCTTGAAGGTGGCGTCGGCGACGGTGGCGCCCGGGGCGACTCGCGACCTGAGACTCGTCCCTACGCAGCGGGCGATCATCGTTCTTTCGCCCGAGCTCGGGCACTTAGGCAGATCATCTCAGTGACGGGTCTCAGGCAGTCGGACGTCAGCAGCAAGAGTTTCAAGCTCGCCGGTGGCTCCTACACCCTGGACTTCACGGCGACTGCGCCGGGTAGCGGCTGCACGCTCGATCTGTTCCTCGCGACGAAGGCGAACGGACCGTCGATCGAAGGCGCAGCCTCAGTATTTCCCTCCGGCCGGGCCCCACGACAGGAGCTGTCGAATGGACGGGCGTTCCTGCTGGGACCTACATCCCTCAGGAGGACCACTTCGGGTATCACCAGTTGCAAGGGCGTCTGGTCGGCCACGTTGACGCGCCAATCGTAAAGAGGCTCGTGCGGGCGTTCAGGGCCTGGCACGCGAGAATCCCGGGCCCGCTGTGGCTCGGGGCCTCGATCGCGTGGAGGCGAATCGACGGTCAGAGTCGACCGAAGAGACAACGGAAGCATACAGGTGCGTTGCGACTCGGCACTAGATGGTCATCGCGCTGAAGCCACCATCGACGCGGATGATCGCACCGGTGACGAATCTTGAAGCGGCCGCCGAGGCAAGCCAAACAACGGTCCCGCACAGCTCGTCAGGCTCGCCGAGCCGCCGCGCCGGGGTGTGGCCAATGATCGAGCGGACACGCTCTTCGGACAGCAACGCGCGATTCTGTTCAGCCGGAAAAAAGCCAGGAGCGATCGCGTTCACCCGAATGTGGAACGGTGCGAGCTCAAGGGCGAGGTACTGCGTGAGGCTGTTCACGCCGGCTTTGGCCACCGAGTAGGCGAGGACGCGCGACAGGGGCGGTCCGGACGATGCCGAAGAGATGTTGATGATCGAGCCGCCGGTGCCCCGTTCGATCATCGCCCGGCTGAACACCTGACAGGCCACGAACACGGCGGTCAGGTCGGCATCGAGGATCGTGTGCCATTCCTCGAGATTGATCTCGAGAAATGGCGTGGAGCTGTTGACCCCCGCGGCGTTCACGACGACGTCCACCGGACCTAGCAGCCGCTCGACCTCCTGCCGCGCAGCTTCGACGGAGTCAGGCGAGGTCGAGTCGACCAGCACGGCGGCGGCGCGGCCCCCGGTCGCCTCGATCGCCGCGACGCGTCGGTTCGCACGTTCAAGCGAACGCCCGAGGACCGCGACCGCCGCGCCGGCCTCGGCCAGGCCGTGACAAATCGCGCCACCGAGCACGCCCGTGCCACCGATCACGGCCACGACCTGACCATCGAGCCCGAACAGTCCGCTCATCGTCGTCCCCGTGTCGAGCCGCCTGGCGACGCCGCCGGTCGGTGGCCCAGCATGGTCACCGTCATCATTTGCTGGGGCCCGTGCTTCTAATCTATTGTAGGACAGTCAACAGCGGTCGGTGATCCGAGGTCGATGCATGACGCAGTACGTATTCGATTCGCGCCGGGTCGCACGGTACCGCTTCCCGACCCATACCAATGACCTGATCATGGACCGTCGGGATGCTGCGACGTCCGAGGCGTTTTTCGTGATCCTCGAGCCTGGTGAAGCGCCACCGCTCCACGTCCACCTCGACGCTGAGCAGGTCTTCTTCGTCCTGCAGGGTACGGCGGACATGACCGTGGGGCTCACTGAGCAGGAGACCTTCCCGCTCAAGGCCGGCGACTTCGTCCGGACACCGCCCGGCATCCATCACGCTGTCCGCTGTACCGGCTCGACGCCTTTCGTCTATTTGAGCATCGACTGCTTCACAGGCGGACGACCGTCGGCTGAGCCGACGTGGGACAGCCATGTGCGGCAGATGTGCGCCGAGCATGGCTGGGACTTCGACGCCGTCGCCCTCGGCCTGATCGAAGGCACGGATCACCTGCACTGACCCAGGCACCCCCGCAGCGAAAGGTCCACCGCTCGTGATCACGAACATCCGCGACATCGCAATCGAGCCGCAGACGTATGCCGACTACCGCCCAATGTTCGAGACGAAGCGGCTCAACGTCACCCACGTTCGGATCTGGCCGGATGAGACGGTTCCGGTGCATGTCCACCGTGACGAGGACCAGGTCTACTTCGTCGTCTCCGGGGCGGGCTTCGTCGAGCTTGACTCTGAGCGGACGCCCGTCCAGGCCGGCAGTGGGGTCCTGATCCCGATGGGCACCGAGCACCTGATCACCAATACCGGCCCCGAGCCCCTCGACTACGTCTTCTTCGTCGTGTTCGTCCCGGAGCGGACATGATCGAGCTCCAGCGCGACCGGCTGCACGTCACGGTCCTCGAGGACCGAGTCGCCTTGGGCATCGCCGCGGCCGACCACGTCGTCCGGCAGATTCGGCGGCTGCTGGCCGAGGATGGAACCCGGCGTCCCCGTCTGCTCTTTGCGGCGGCAGCCTCGCAGGTCGAGTTCCTCGATGCCCTTGGGCGGGCCGAGGGGATCGACTGGGGTCGGGTGGAGGCATTCCACATGGATGAGTACGTCGGGTTGCCGCGCGACGACGAGCACGCGTTCGGCGAGTGGCTCGACCGGCACATCTTCTCGATTGTCCATCCGGGTCGGGTGGAAAAGCTCGATCCAACCACGGACGATCCCGGAGCCGAGTGCCGGCGCTACGGCGCCCTGCTCGAGGACGGCGGTCTTGACATCGCCCTCGTCGGGATCGGCGAGAACGGCCATGTGGCGTTCAACGATCCGCACGTGGCCGACTTCGAGGATCCGGAAGTCGTGAAGCCGGTCCTCATCGACGAGACGAGTCGCGCGCAGCAGGTCCGGGACGGGGCGTTCACAACGATCGAGCTCGTGCCCCGACTGGCCATGACGGTGACGATGTCGACGATCCTCGCCGCTCGGACGATCAGCGTGGTCGTCCCCGGGCCGACCAAGGCCGCCGCGGTCGCCCGCACCCTCGACAGTCCGATCGAGGTGGCCTGCCCCGCCTCCGCCCTCCGCCGCCATCCCGATGCCGTCATGTTCGTCGACGAAGCCGCGGCGACGAACGTGGCTCACTAGCGTCGCCCCAAAAGGAGGGCCTTGATGGCCACCGCCGCGATCTCCAGCTCAAACCTCGCGATCAATGGAGGCACTCCGGTCCGAAGCAAGCCGTTCGCGCGCTGGCCGGAGTTCGGGGCCGAGGAGGAGGAACTGGTCCTCCGGGCTCTCCGGTCCGGTACCTGGGGCTCGATCGACGGCACCTACATCAAGCAGTTCGAGATCGAGTTCGCCGAGCTCCAGGGGGCCCGCCATGGGGTCACCGTGGCCAACGCCACGATGGGGCTGGCGGTCGCCCTGAAGGCGATCGGCACCGGTCCCGGCGACGAAGTCCTCGTCCCGCCGTACACGTTTATCGCGACCGCCAGCGCAGCGTTGATGCTCGGGGCTATCCCCGTCTTCGTGGACGTGGACCCCGAGACGCTGCTCATCGACCCTGCACTCATCGACCAGGCCGTCACGTCCCGGACGAGGGCGATCATCCCGGTCCATCACGGCGGATCGCCGGCCGACATGGACGGCGTGATGGCCGCGGCGCAGCGGCATGGACTCCGGGTCATCGAGGACGCCGCCCAGGCGCACGGCGCGGCGTGGCGGGGCCGACCGGTCGGCGCCATCGGCGATATCGGCGTCTTCAGCTTCCAGTCCTCGAAGCCGATCACCAGCGGTGAGGGCGGGATCATGCTGACCAATGACGACGAGCTCGACGAGCTGCTTTGGTCGTACCGCAACGTCGGCCGCCGTCGGGGCGGTGAGTGGTATGAGCACGTCCGCATCGGCTGGAACCTCCGGATGAGCGAGTTCCAGGGCGCCATCCTCCTGGCCCAGATGAAGCGGATGCCGGCCCAGCAGCGACAGCGCACCGAGGCGGCCGCCTACCTCACCCAGCAGCTGGAGCAGATCCCGGATGTCCTCGCCCTGAAGGTCCCCGACGGGGTCACCGCCCACAGCTGGTACACGTATCACTGGCGTTGGCTGGGAGCGGCTCGCGGGGGGCTCCCCAAGATGCGCTTCGCCGAGGCCCTGCGCGCCGAAGGCGTGCCGGTGTTCCAGGGTTACGTGCCGCTGAACCGTAACCAGGCTCTGCGTGACGAGGTCGCCAAGCTCGGTGGCAGCGAACCGATCGCCTGCCCGGCGGCCGAGCGGGCCGCTGCGGATGAGGTCCTGATGTTCTCGATGCCGATCCTCCTTGGGTCGCATCAGGACATCGATGACGTCGTCGCCGCCGTCGCCAAGGTGGCTGCGGCACGGGCGTGACCGGCCTGCCGCCCGCGGCCGGGCCATCTGCCTCAGCGGCAGTCCGGTTCGCGCTCGTCGGGTGCGGGGCGATCTCGACCCAGCACATCGAGGCGATCGCAGCCGTCGAGGGCGCCGTCCTCGTGGCCGTGGAGAGCTCGACGACCGATCGGGCACGCGCGGCCGGTGAGCGCTGGGGGGTGCCCTGGACCACCGATCTCGACGAGCTGCTGAACCGCGCCGAAGTCGACGCGGTAGCCATCTGTACCCCGTCAGGTTCGCACGCCGAGATCGCGCTCGCCGCCCTTCGCCACGGGAAGCACGTCGTGGTGGAGAAGCCGCTCGCCCTGTCCACCGCCGACGCGGGCGCGGTGATCGCCGAGGGCCGTCGGGCCGGCCGCCTGGTTGGCACGATCTCGCAGCGTCGGTTCGAGCCGGTCATGCAGGCAGTTCGAGCCGCTGTGGCCGCCAACGCGTTCGGTCGAATCGCGCTCGTCATTGGCGAAGGCCTGTACCACCGACCGCAGTCCTACTACGACAGTGAGGCCTGGCGCGGGACCCGGGCGATGGACGGCGGCGTCCTCATGAATCAGGCGATCCACATGGTCGACCTGGTCCGCTGGATCGGCGGCCCGGTCGCCTCGATCGCCGGCCACGTGGCGACGATCGGGCACGCGATGGAGGCCGAGGACACGGCCACGATTAGCCTGCGGTTCGCCAACGGTGCGCTCGGTTCGATCGTCGCGACGACGTGCGCGCAACCGGGGTTCGGCCAGGAGCTACGGGTATACGGAGACCTCGGGCACGCCCGCATCGTCGGCCAGCAAGCGCTCGAGTGGTCACTCGCCCCGGGCTCGGGTATGAGCGTCCCGGTGGACCGCACGGCACCGGAGGCGACGACCACGCCGGACGCCCAGCTCGCCCCGGCAACGTGGGGCACCGACGCCACGGGGCATATCCGGCAATACCGCGATATCGTCGCGGCGATCCGGACGGGCCGAGCACCCGCGGTGACAGGCGAGGACGGCCGCAATGCCGTCGAGATCGTCGTTGCTGCCTACGAGGCAAGCGACACGGGCCGAACCATGACGCTCGGGACTCCCACGCGATGAAGATCGGCACGGCGCGCGTCGACATCACCCCGCCGCTCGGTTGCCTCATGGCCGGCTTCGAGGCGCGCACGACCGGCGCGACCGGGGTCCACGACCCTCTTCGCGCCCGCGTGCTCGTGGCCGAGGGAGACGACGGGACGACCGTCGCGCTAGTCGTCGCCGACCTGCTCCAGATCGACCAGGGTGTCCAGGACCTGATCGCCGACCAGGCCCTGCGCTCGACCGGGATCCCACGCGAGCGGCTCCAGCTGGTCGGCACGCATACCCACAGCGGACCGATTGTGGCGCCCGACACGCCGGTCGAGCGGACGATCGCCGACCGGATCGCGAGCGCGGTCGAGGAGGCGTACTCGTCGCGCCGAGGGGCCAGCATTGCCGTCGGCGTCGGAACTGTCACCGGGATCGGCGCAAATCGGCGGCCCACCGGTGGTCCGGTCGACGACCGGGTGACCGTCGTCCGGTTCGACGACGAAGGCGGTCAACCCCTGGCCACGATCGTGAACTACGGTTGCCACCCGACCACGCTCGGGCCGAACAACACGCTCTACTCGGCCGACTACCCAGGCGTCCTGTGCCGCGAGCTGGAGCAGGCGATCGGTGGGCTCGTCGTGTTTACCACTGGGCCCCAGGGAGACGTGAATCCCGGCGGCTACTCGCCCGAAGGAAGCATGGTCGGAGTCGTCGTCCCGTGGCGGACCTTCGAGTCCGCCGAGACGTACGGCCGCGCGTTGGCGGCAACCTCGCTCGCCGTTCACCACTCCCTACGACCGTCCCCTGCGCAACGCGTGTGGGGTGCCTCGGAGGTCGTCGAGCTCGCCCGCAAGCCCCTACCGGACGCGGTGGCAGCCCGTCGAGCGGCGGACCTGGCGATCGCTGCTGCGGCGGCAGTGCGGGAGGTCGATCTCTCGCCCGACGCCACATATCACGCCCTCGTCGCAGCGGCCTATGCGGACCTGGTGGCCGGTCAGGCAGCGGCCCCGGGCAGGGACGGTCCGGTTCGGGTCCGGATCAGCGGACTCGGGTTCGGTCCCTTCGTCCACGTCGGGGTCCAGGGCGAGCTCTTCGTGGCCCTCGGCCAGCGGATCAGGGCTGCCCTGGGCGACGGGACGACCTGCATCGCGGCCCTGTGCGACGGGACGGTCGGCTACATCCCGACCGCCGAGGCCTACGCGGAGGGCGGCTACGAGCCGAACGCGAGCGTGCTCCGGAGCGGCGAAGGCGAGAAGCTCGCACAGGCAATGATCGCGATGATCCAGAGGGCGAATGGCGCCACCGCGGCGGGCACTCGATGACATCGACGGAACGCTGAACGGAAGGAGCGGGATGGCCGTAGCACTCTATGACGAGTATCTCGAGCGGATCAACGCGCTGGTGGCCCGGATCGCGGCCGAGGAGCGCGATTCGATCATGCGCGCGGCAGTCGCCGTCGCAGACCGCGTCGCGGACGATCGGCTGGTGAACGTGATCGGCCCGGGCGGCCATTCATCGATGGGCGCCGAGGAGATCTTCTACCGGGCCGGTGGCCTGGCCTGCGTCAACGCACTCCTCGACGATGGCTTCCTCCTGGCCCACGGCGCCATTCGGTCGATGCTTGTCGAACGAACCCCCGGCTACGGCCGGACCGTCCTTCGGAATGCGAACCTCGTCGCCGGCGACGTGTTGATCATCGTGAATGCCTACGGCGTCAACTCGAGCACGATCGACTGCGCGCTGTACGCGAGGGAGATCGGCGTCACGACGATCGGGGTCACCTCGGTCGAGCTCCAGCGGGCCCTGCCGCAAGGGCACGGTGCCCGCCATCCGGGTGGCCAGGACCTGGCGGACCTGGCGGACATCACGATCGACACGAAGGTACCGGTCGGTGACGCCCTGATGGAGGTCGACGGCGTCCACGAGCGGGTCGGGGCCGTCTCGACATTCGCCAACTCGTTCGCCCTGAACGCCCTGATGCTCGAGGCGATTGCCGAGCTGGCCCGCCGGAAGATCGACCCACCGATCTGGCGAAGCGCCAACAGTCCCGGCGGCGATGAGGCCAATCAGGCCGCGATCGCGCGCTACCGACCACGGGTCAAGCGGCTGTGAGCGCTGCCCGGGTCCCACCCCGCGAAGATCGATTGCGAGGCATTCCTGGAGGATCTATTGTCGGGCAATCAACAATTTCCGAGGGACGCCCATTGATGGTCCTGCAGCGGCCCGACACGATGACGGAGGCGGTCAGCAAGCACATCCGCGACGCCATCGTCGGCGGGCGCTTCGAGCCTGGAGCGAGGCTTCCCGAAGTCGCCCTGGCGACGGACCTGAACACATCACGCGGCACCGTCCGCGAAGCCCTGCGGATGCTGGCCGACCGTGGTCTGGTCGACGTCTTCCCCCGTCGGGGCGCCTTCGTGTCGCAACTCTCGCCTCGCGCGACCTGGGAGATCACAAGCCTGCGGGCCCTGCTTGAACCGTATGCGGCGCGGCTGGCGCTCGAGGCGAGCGGCTCGTCGAGGGTCTACCAGGAGGAAGTTCGGAGCGCGTTCGATCGCCTCCGGCAGGCCACCATCGGCGCCGATCCGCTGGCCGTCGCCGATGCGGACGCCGGTTTCCATCGGGCGGTGTTCCTCCTTTGCGGCCACCAGATGCTGCTCGACCGCCTCGATACGCTCCAGATCCTGTCCCGCCGGATCGTCCTCACGAACCAGTTGTTCGCCGCCGACGCAGCGACGCTGGTCGGGCAGCACCAGCCGATCGCGACCGCGGTCGAACGCCGCGACCCGGACCGCCTGGAGGCGGCGGTGCGCGCCCACGTGATCCAGGCCGGCGAGCTGCTCCTGGGTCGGATGGACGCCAGTGCGACGGCGCACGGCCGTGGCCACCGGCCGAAGCCCGGCGGTTCCCAGGGCTATTCCTGGCCGACCGGCGGCGCCATCCAGCAGAAGATCGCCGGGCGCGGGCGCGGCCGAACCCGTCCCCGGCCCTCGATCGGGAGCCCGCCGGGGACGATCGATGATGGAGCGGAACCCTGACCTATGGAGGATGCGGATCGTTTCGGGGGTGGTTGAAATAGCGGAACAGAGACGTAGACAGGTAGAGAGGTAGAGAGATGCTCTATTCCAAACGGCTGGTGACCCTCGTCGCCGTGAGCTTCCTGGTTGGTGCCTGCGGGTCCTCGGCAACGCCGACACCGCCGACACCGCCGCCGGCCGCCTCAACGGCGCCATCATCGAGCGGCGCGGCCGGCGGATCCTCGTCGCCGGGCGCCGGAGATACCGGTCCAGGTCCTGAGTCCGGCACGGTTGCGCTCACGTTGTCGAGCGGCTATTCCGAGATGGACCCGGTCTACAAGAAGGCCGCGGACGCGTACCACGCGTTGCACCCGAACGTCACGATCACCGTTTCGAGCACCGACCTGCGGAGCTACGAAACGAAGCTCACGATCGCCCTGCCGACCAAGACCTCGACGGACATCGTCGAGCACAGCCTGGCGTTCCTTACGCCATTCGTCGACCAGAGCCTGCTCGCTCCCGTTCCGCCGTGGATGCAGACGTTTGTCACGAGTGGCGTGTTCGACAAGTTCGTCCAGGCGCACGTGACCTATAAGGGCCAGGTCTGGGGCGTACCGGAATTCGTCAGCGCGGTCGCCCTCTACTACAACAAGGACTACCTGAGCGCGGCCGGTGTCCAGCCGCCCACCACGATGGCGCAGATCATGGCCGCCGCACCTCTGCTCACGAAGTACGACGCCAGCGGCGCAGTCAGTCGTTCAGGCCTGAGCCTTCGGCTCAGCGGCCAGGGCAGCGGCGTGGCCGAAAAGTTCTGGTTGTGGCTCATGCAGTACGGCACGCCTCAGGCGCCGATCGGACTGCTGGCCCAGAACAGCGCCGGCAAGTTCAGCGCGAGCTACGCCAATGACAGCGGCGTCAAGGTCCTCGAGATGTACGTCAACATGATCAACAAGCAACCGCTTGTCGACGACACCAAGATCGGCTCCGACACGAAGGCGTTCGAGCAGGGATTGACCGCGATGTTCATGCGCGAGTCGAATGTGATCGGCGACATTGCGGCGAATGCCCCAACGCTCAACTATGGCGCGGTCCAACTGCCGACGACGACGCTCCACAGCACGGAGTCCTTCGACGTCGCGGCCTCCTCGCCGCACCAGCAGACCGCCTGGGACTTCATCAGGTTCCTGATGGACCTGCCTCAGCAGCAGTCCATCGCAACGATCTCGGGTTGGGTCCCCGCCCGGATCGACCTCGACTACTCCGCCCTGATGGCCCAGCAACCGGCCTGGGGCGCGATGCTCGTCAAGGATCCCAACTACCAGGCCGGCTACCAGACCGACTACCTGCTGCCGGAATGGGACGAGATCGAGACCAAGCTGGCCACCCATCTCGTCGCGACCTACACCGACAAGTCCCTGGTCGATAATCCGACGGGCGCCCTGCAGCGGTTGCAGCAGTTCGCCGATGAGACGAACACCATCCTGAAGGCCCACAACGACTTCGGGCAGTGAGCTAGGTCCCGTCGGCTCCTAGCCGCCGCTGTTTCAGGCAACTTCTGGGCCTCCACGAGGGCACACTCCTCGTGGAGGCCCAGGAATTCGAAGGTGTGAGACCGTTGAGACCCAGTCACACGTCCGTCCTGGCTGCCCGACCCCTCCGTGGGACGGGACGCGCCGGAATCGGGGCCTGAGCCGATGATGGCGTCAGGGACGATCGGGCGGGGACTCCACCGGGTTCGGTCCGCGCTGCCGTCCGTGCCACCCCAACGCCGGCGGGCATACCTGTTCGCCTACGGCTTCCTTGCGCCGATCGTGGCGCTGTTTGCGTTCCTGCGGATCTTCCCGATCGTCTACACGGTCATCCTGGGGTTCTTCAACTGGTCGCTCGTGAATCCCGACCACACCTTCGTGGGCCTGGACAACTTCATCAACCTGCTGAGCGACCCCAACTTCCAGACTGCCTTTCTCAATACGACGATCATCGCCCTCGGAACGACCATCCTGTCGATCGGCTTGGCCTTCTTCGTGGCTGCCGTCGTGGCCTATGGCGGCGGCAAGATCGGCGGCCTGATCGAGATCCTGTTCTTCCTGCCGGTCGTCACGCCGCTCGTTCCCGCGACGCTCGGCTGGCGGTCCATCCTTGACTACCAGCACGGCGTTCTGAACGCCATTTTCGGTCTCTTCGGAATCCCGAACCAGGCCTGGACGACCGATCCGACGCTGGCCATCGTGTCGGTGATCATGATCTCGGTCTGGGCCCAGGTGGGCTACAACATGATCATCCTGCTCGTTGGGATGCGCTCGATCCCGCGGCTCTACTACGAGGCCGCGGCGGTCGATGGAGCGAGCACCTGGCGACAGTTCCGGCACATCACCTTCCCCCTGATGGTCCCGATCCTGCTGTTCGTCACGGTCATCACGACGATCCAGGCGTACAACGTCTTCACCCAGGTTTTCGTGCTGGCATCCGACGTCCAGGGGGCGCCCGGCTACCTCGTCCCGGTGCTCGTCTACGACATCTTCCAGAACGGCTTCCGCTACTTCAACTTCGGCTATGCCGCGGCCGAAGCCGTCTACCTGTTCCTTGTCGTCATCGTCCTGATGCTCATCCAGTTCCGGTTGTTCAACCGGCCGACGGACTAGGTCGAGGTCGAGATGATCCATCGAAGGCGATTCAGCATCATCCGGCTCGTGATCCAGGTCGCCCTGGTCGCCCTCGGGCTCGTGATGGTCTTCCCGCTGTTCTGGCTGATCAGCACGTCCCTGCGGCCCGCGCCCGAGCTGCTCGAGTCGCCGCCCCAGCTCCTGCCACAACACTGGACGCTGGACAACTACGCCAATGCCTTCGCCGCCGCGCCGTTCGGGACGTGGCTGCTCAACAGCCTGATCTTCGCGACGATCTCGACCCTGTTCATCCTGCTCACCTCGCTGGTGGGCGGCTACATCCTGGCCAAGTTCAAATTCCCGGGCAACAACTTCCTGTTCATCCTGATCCTCGCGACGGCGATCGTGCCCTTCGAGATCTACATGCTCCCGGTCTTCCTGGAGGTCCAGGTCCTGTCGCTGATCAACACGCTGCCCGGCCTGATCCTGCCCTACGTGATCCTCAGCTACGGGATCTTCTTCATGCGCCAGAACGTGATCGCCAGCGTGCCAGATGAGCTGCTGGATGCGGCCCGGATCGACGGGCTGTCCGAGACCGGAATCATGATCCGGCTCGTGTCGCGCTTGCTCGCACCGGCGATCAGCGCGCTCGCCATCTTCGCCTATCTCCAATCGTGGACCGCGTTCATCTGGCCGCTCCTGGTGCTGAACGACCAGAATCTCTTTCCGGTCCAGCTGGGCCTGGCCCAGTTCAACAGCAGTGTCTCGGTCAACTACGCCGTCCTCAGCGCGGGAGCGGTCGTGGCGATGGCGCCCACGGTGATCGCCTTCCTCATCCTGCGTCGACGGATCATCGAAGGCGTGACCCTGACCGGCTTCAGATAGGCACTCCGGCAGAACGGACACGTCCGGGAGCGAGGCCTGTCAGCCCGCGCGACGCCCTGTCGCCCCACGTGATGATCTGCTGAGGATGACGCCGCCAACGACGATCGCGCCGCCGGCAAGCTGCACCGGCGTGACTTCCTCGCCTAGTAGGACGACCGCGAACAGGACCCCAAGGAACGCCTGCACGTACTGGTAGACCGCCGCCCGCGATGCGCCGATGCGCCCGACCGCCGTGAAATACAGGAGGTTGGTGACGAGGCCGGTGAGCAGGATCGTGTAGCCCAGCGCCGTCCAGCCACCAAGCGTCACGTGCGCAAAATCCTGGGCCACGATCGAGGGCAGGGCGAGTGGCATGAGGATTACCGTCCCGATCAACATCTCGTAGGTCAGGATTCGGTAGACGCTGTAGCGGACGAGGAGCGGCACGATCAGGATCGCCGAGATCGATGACGCGAGGACGTTGCCGAACGCGAGGGCATCGCCCAGGAGTCCGGACTGGAAGAGTCCCATAGCCGGCCCGCCGACCACGATCAGGACGACCCCGATAAGTCCGATCAGGACAGCGACCCAGTGCCGGCGCCCTGACCGTTCGAGCCCGATGATCGTGGCGATCACCACGGTTACGATCGGCGCCGTTGCGCCCAGCAGCGCGTTGTCCGACGCGGTCGTGTAGGTCAGGGCGAACACGAACGAGATCTGGCTCAGCGTGACGCCGAAGAAGCCGGCGATTGCCAGCCGCGGGAGATCGCCCCGCCGGACATCGATCGATCCCTCGTGGATGCGCAGGACGACCAGCAGGATGAGGCCGGCGGTCCCGAAGCGAATGACGGGCAGCGCCAGGGGATGGATCTGGCTGATGCCGTACTTCATGACCGAGTAATTGAGCGCCCACAGCGTGACGGCCGCCAGGAGGATCACGTCCGACGATCCTGATCGGGCGGCGGCGGCAAGGCCGCGCACGCCGGATCGCCGGGTCGGCGGGTCGGTTTCGCCCGGGACCCCGGAGAGAGAGCCGGGGTCGATCCCCCGCGCGCTCACGTTCGGCGCGCGGTCGGGGTCATCAGTCGGCCGCGCTCCCGGCGAGCTGCCCGGCGACGATCGTGGCGACGACGGTCGGATCGCTCGAGACGGATGCCTGGCGAAACATCGTCAGATTCGCGTTCACCCCGATGCGCACAGACTCGTGACCACGCGCCACGTCCAGGCCAAGAAGACGTGACGGGTTCGCAGTCACCATCCGGACCGCCTCCCGGATCGTCACGCCGGCATGCCGGACCGCGTTGCCGAGGCACACGCCAAGCGTCGCCGAGGAGCCGGCGAGGTACGGGGTCCCGCTCAGGACGACGCGGCCGGAGGGCAGCAATTCGACGTTCCCGCCCACGGCCGAGGCATAGACGCCGGGCGGCAGGCCCGCGAGGGCGAGGGCATCGGACACCAGGATGGTCCGCTCCACGCCCTTGGCCCGGACCACGGTCCGCATCACGGCCGGCGGCAGGTGGTGGCCATCGAAGATGAAGCCGGCGGAGAGCCGATCCTCCGCGAGCTGGTCCCAGATGTAGTTCGGGTGTCGCGGGATCAGCGCGTGGGCCCCGTTGCCGAGATGCGTGGAGCACTGCGCTCCGGCATCGACCGCCGCCCGAATCTGATCTCCATCCGCGCGCGTGTGGCCGAGCGACGCGACCACGCCGTCGGCGACTATCGCGCGGACATAGGCGACCGACTCCCGGTACTCCGGCGCCACCGTGATGATCCGAATGCGTCCGCGCGCGGCCTCCTGCCAGCGGCGGTACTCGGCGATGTCGGGCGGGCGGACATGCTCGAGTGGGTGTGCCCCACGCGGCCCGTCCTCACGCGCGATATGGGGACCTTCGACGTGGATTCCAACGACCGAGGCAGCCACCATTGGGTCGGCGTCGCAGGCATCGGCGACGGCCCGGAGCGAGCTCAGCATCCGCTCCTGTGACTGGGTGCAGATCGTGGGGCAGACGGCCGCAGTCCCCCACTGCCACAGGCCTCGGACCATGTCCACGACGTCCTGCGCTCCTGCGTCGGCTGCATTCGGGTCGTGGCCCCCGAAGCCATTGACCTGGAGATCCAGCCAACCCGGCGCGATCCAGGCGTCTGTGTTCGGGTCCCGATCCAGTCTCTCGAGCTCGGCCACGACACCATCGCGGACGACGATGCGGACCGCCCCGCCGTCCTCGACGAGACGACCCTCGAGGTCGAGTCCGCCAAGGCGCCCTGACACCTCCGCGCCTACCGGCGTTCGTTGCTGGCGAGCGCCTCGCGCAGGCCATCGCTGAGGACCTTCTCGGCCCTCTCGGACACCCAATACCAGGCGCCCAGGTTCTCGTCGCCGTCCGCGATCTGCCGCGCCGTGGGAATGTAGCCGGTGGCAGATTCGCCGTAGCCGAGGGCAATGACGAAGGCATCGGGCCGAAGGCGCTGAGCGAGCAGCTGGTACTCAACGTAGGCCTCGCCGGGCAGGAGCACGAGGACGGCTGGCCCAAGCTCGAGGACCGGCAAGTCGATCGGCCGGCCGGCTCGCGTTCGTTCCTGCCAGCTCAACGCTAGGGCCGCCAGGCACTGATCGATCGGGTCCGCGTCGTTCGCGATCCGCGATTCGAGGTCGTCGGACGTGTACCCCGCGCCCGTCCGCGGTTCGAATCGGAGCGGAATGGAACGGAAGGACGCGGTCTCGAGCGGCTGGCGCTGGGTCTGCGCCCAGGCCGCGGCCATCGCGGTTTCGATCCTGGCGGCAAGCACGGGACGGTTGGGCCGCGCGCCGTCGTTGTACTTGCCCGCGGTCACATTCCCGCTGCAGCCCGAGGCGTAGATCTGGACGATCTCGGGCAGAGCTTGCCGCCGCGCCCGCCGGGCGATGCCGATGAAGTCCGCCGAAACCTCGCCCGCGCCGTAGTAGCTCATCGGGTGGACGGCATACGAGCTCAACGCAAGGAGCGGCTGGTCTTCCTCCCAGAGGCTGAGGGTCCGCAGCCAGGGATCGATCATGCCCTCGGGCGCAGCGTGGGCCTCCGGATCCTGCGACGCACTCGTGCGGTGGTAGGAGATGGATCCGTCCGCAAGGACGAACCGACGGTTCGACGCCACACGGTCGACCATCGCCTTTCCGGTGCCCACGTGCGTTATCCGTCGTCCGGGGCGCTCGAGCGCCATCGCGAGAGCCCTCGCCACCGAGCCGACGGAGGCTTGTGCGAATGCGATGTCGCAGACGGCGCCGGTTGCGTTCCGCGCCTCGAGCAAGCGCTGGGCCTCGATATCGATGACGGGTGCGTCGTGCTGATGGATCGTCGTGACCAGAACGCGCTCGGGGTCGGTACCGGCCGCGGCCGCCAGCTCGGCTCGCCACGCGTCGTACGACTCGTTCCGGATCTCGCACCAGTCGACCGAGACGAGGACGACCGGCTTCGTCAGCGTACCCCCGGCGAGCACGAACCCGATGGCTTCGAGTGGGTCGACCACGATCCTGGCCGGCGCGATCCCGCCGCCCATGCACGGGTGCCCGATAGGGATCGTTACGTCCGCGTAGAACGTGTGGACCGTCCACGCCGAGGGCAAACGATCGGCGCGATCCGTCGACACGATTCCTCCGAGATCCAAGTTCAGCCTTCGCGGACACCGTACCATTTCCTCGACGAGGTACCGCGATTAGGGTTCCAGCACAAGCTAAGCCCTCGCAGGTTGCACCGGCCAGCGTCCCACTACCGCCGATGACCACCGCGACCCGCTCGACCTCTGGCGGGCGCTGACTGATCAGGATCTCAGGGGCCACGAACGTCTTGCCGCGGCCCCGGCTGCGGGCACGGGGAACTCGCAGCGCCCGGCCGGTGCGCAGGCACGCCACCAACTCACGGCGCAGGGCGCCGCGGCCTTGGACGTAGAGGGCCTGGTAGATGGCTTCGTGCGAGATTCGCATCGACGCATCATCGGGGTAGTCGACGCGGAGTCGGTTGGCGATCTGCTCCGGGCTCCAGGACGTGGCCCAGCGTCGATCCTGCCGGCGCCCGGGCCGGCGCCCGATCCAGCGCACCTCAGGTCCCGACATGACCGTGCCGTCCGAAGCCGAAATCCTGCCGGCAAGCCGATCCTGCACATAGGTTCGCAGCGCATCATGGGTGGCGAGTTTCGCGACCTTCGGTCGTTTGGCTCGCCGATCAGCGTGCCACTGGGCGGTCGTGGCCCGGTACTCGGCGTAGCCGCCACGCGTGGCGGCGTGCGGCGCAGCTCGCGCGAGATCGTCGACGGCAACCGACCCAGCCGCGTGGCGATCTCGCGGACCTCGAGACCTACCGGGCGAAGCACAGCGCGATCTCCTCACGCTCGACGAAGGACAAGTAGCGCGCGGATAGCGGCGAGATGCCGTGTGACACCCCGCCACTCTCGCGGAACCAGCGCGTCCCGACCGCGGCAGACACACCGGCGGCGACGCCGGCATCCTCGCTCGACTGTCCCCGGGCGATCCGTTCCCAGAACCGCTCCCGATGCTCTCGACGGCCGACCGGCGGCCGCCCCGGCGATCGCAGCGGGACACGCCACGCACGACCGGCCCGCCTGTGTCTCCTTGCTTCCATCGCAACTCACCACTCTCGGGTCGCGTCCCGGATCTGCTGTA
>PLZO01000005.1 GCA_003152165.1 Chloroflexota bacterium | reverse complement strand
GCAGGACGCCAAGGGCATCTTGCGAAGAAATGGGCTGGTGGTCGCCTGGTTCAAGGACCCTGCGGGTAACATCCTGGCCGTTCAGCAGCAGCATTAGCCGCTCTCCCGTGGCGGCAACTCGACCGTGCTGGTGTCCACTTGCAAGTCGAGAGCGATTAACCCCCAGCGGTGCTTGGCGGCGGCTTGCAACGGCCACCTGGAGAGACCCTTGGCCGGGCGGTCAGACTGGCATCGGGACGCCAGCGGACCCCCTCTTGCTGGCGTCCCAGTCCGGGCAGAGTGACTGAGATCGAGCCCGCTCAGATTGGCTAGACGACGACGAGCAACGGCCCGAAGTCGGGGGCGGCGAGCTTCCTGCGAAACGCCGGGCGTCAGTCACGGAGCCAGAGCGAAACGGAGCTGGGCTCGACCGTCGCTGCGACGGTGGCCAGGATCTCGGCCCGGAGCTGTTCGAGGTCGACCTCGTCGCGCAGGCGTTCGGCGAACGCAGCAACCGTCCGCTCGGCGTCATAGCGCGTCCGGTTGAAGCGCCGGTCAACGAGGCGCTGTACCCGTCGGCGGATCGGGGCGAAGAGGGCGAACACGATCAGGGTCGAGCCCGCGACCGCGAGGTCGTTCGACTGGGTGACTGGCCCGAGGACCGCCTGGACCGCGAGGACGACCCCGACGAACACGCCGGCCAGGATCGCGCTCACGACCGCGTACGCAATCGTCCGGCTGATGATGCGGTCGATCTCGTACAGGCGGTAGCGCAGCACGGCGATACCGATGGCGATGGGGATGGCAGCGAAGCAAAGGAACGCCAGGGGCCACAACCCGGACATGGCCGCGATCAGCAGCCCGCCGCCGCTGAGCACAAGACTGGCCACCACCCAGCGAAACTGCAACCGCTCCAGCCCCTTAGCCCGCCGCAGTCGGACCAGCAGCGAGCCGACGGCGAGCAGGAGGGTGGCGAGGATGATGCCGAACGCCGGGCCGCTGAGGACGTGCCCCGACGCCGGGAGCATGGCGAACGGGTTGGCAGCGTTGATCGTGCTGCCGTCGGCCATGCCGACCGAGATGGTGGGTCCGATCGCACCGGCGAGAAGGAACAGCACGTTGACCGCAAGAAGGACCCGCAGCACGCGTCCCCAGCGCCCCACCGGCAGTCGACCTGAGGGGAAGACAACCGCGAGGAGCGCGCAGCAGAAGAAGATCGGCACGACGGTGACGGCGCTGAGCCAGGCGATGAGCCGCTCGTTCAGGGGCGCCGTCCCGGCGACCAGCGGTCCCGCCGGGCCTTGGACCTGCAGCCCCCCGATGACCTCACAGGCCGCAATCACGAGCAAGAGCCAGCCGATGGCGTTGCGGGGCCGACGGACGACGAGCACCGCTCCCACGGCAGTGAACGGCAGGTCGAACAGGAGGGAGACCAAGCCGCTCGTTGCCACCGAGAGCAGCAGCCCCAAGACCAGTAGCACCGCGAGCAGCACCAGGCCCGCGACGACGCGGAGCGATCTGATGTTCACTGCTCAGCCCCCCGGTTCCCGCAGCCACAGGGATACGCTTGCCGGCTCCAGGGTGGCCTCGACGAGCGTGATCAGGCTCTGCTCCAGGGTCTCTAGGTCGACCTCGTCGCGGAGGCGTGCGGAGACGTTGTCGAGGGCCACCTGGGCGTCGTAGCGGCGACGGTTGAAGCGCCGGTCAACGATGCCCTGGACGCGTCGTCGCACTGGCTGGAAGAGCGAGAACACCAGGAGGGTCGAGCCCGCAACGGCGAGTTCGTTCGAGCCCGTGAACGGGGCAAGGAGGGTCTGGAGCCCCAGCACCAACCCCACGAACACCGCGCCCAGGATGACCGTCAGGACCCCCCAGCCGATGGTGCGGCTGATGAGTCGGTCGATCTCGTACAGCCGGTAGCGCAACACGGCGATGCCGATCGCGACGGGCAGCAGGGCGAGGCCGACGAAGAGCAGCAGCCAGGCCGCGTTGGAGACTACGCCCAGGATGCCGCTGGTCGCCGAACTCGACACGAGGGCGACAGCGAACGAGAGGCCGATGAGCGCCGCCACGGCGGCGAACCACTTGAGCTGCGCCCGCTCGACCCCTGAGGCACGTCGGTATCGGACGACCAGAGAAGCCGCCGCGAGCGGGAAGCAGACGACCGCGGCCACCGTGGCGGCTGAACTCATGAGCGACAGCACGCCTCCCAGCGCCACGCCCACGGCGAGCGGGTTGCTCACGCCCGCCGGTGCGCTGCCCGGGCTGAACGGGCTGAAGGCCGCCTGGATCGTCACGAGCACGATGGCCGCGATCGCGACGATCACGACCGCCCGCCACCGCCGGGAGGGCAGGTGACCGGTCGGGTAGACGAGCGGCAGGATCACGCCGACGAGCACAACCGCCGGGACCCACATCAGGTTGCCCAGCCAGAGCAGCCAGATGCCACCGGGGATGCCAGCCGACGGCGGGCCGGTCAGCCCGAAGGACAACCCGAGCAGAACGCCTGCGACCCACAGCAGCCAGCCGACTGCGTTGCGGGGCAAACGGGTTACGAGGATCGCGCCGACGGTCGCAAGCGACACTGCCGCGACCGATCCCGTGAGACCGGTGATGGCCGAGTAGACATCGGTCGCGCTCGCCACCCCGGTCGCGACGCCAACGACGACTAGCACGACGCTTAGGAGCCAGACACCCCACACCGCCAGCACCTGCGGACGGGCAAGCCCGGCCTGCACTGGGGTAACTCGGGACGCTTGCTGAGTGGGGACGCTCAAGTGGGCCATGCCTCCGCAGGATCGTTGGCGGAGATCCTAGCCCGTGGACCGTTCCGGGATCGTTACTGCGGCCGGGACGGCACAGCGTGGCGGGGACATAGTGTCGCGATTCGCTGATCGCTC
>PLZO01000137.1 GCA_003152165.1 Chloroflexota bacterium | reverse complement strand
TGTCGGTTGCGACCACCGCCATGGGTGGCCGCCTAGTCGTGCACCTCGCGGCGGCAGTCGACGACGAGCGCGCCCGGCATGATGCCCGGCGCCTGCTCTCCCGGATCGGCCGATGGGCCGACCGCCTCAGCCGGCACCTCGAGACGTCCGAACTGTCCGCCTTGAATGCCGATCCGCGCTCCAGCGTGCCCGTCGGCCCGACGCTGGGAGCCGTTCTGTGGGCCGGGCTGGAGGCGGCCGACGAGAGCGACTGCCTGGTCGACATCACCCTGCTCGATGCCCGCCTAGACGCCGAAGCGTCGCCCTCCACGGTCCTCCCTTCCTCCGGACCCCGCACCTGGTCGCTCGCATCTGGCCCGCGTCGGACGGTGGTGGTGCACCGTCCTCTCGGGGTCCGCTTCGACCTGGGTGGCGTCGCCAAAGGCTGGATCGCCGATCGCGGCCTCGAGCTCCTGTCGTCATGGCCGAGCGCTGTGGTCGACGCCGACGGCGACCTCGCCGTGCGCTGCGCGCCCGGGCATATCTGGGCAGTGGCCGTGGACGACCCTCGTACCGACGGCGCCACGCTCGCGATCCTCCACCTTTCGGCTCCGCGCACCGGCTGGCCCGTCCGCTGGGGCGTGGCGACATCGGGCACGTCGGTCCATCGCTGGCGTAACGGCGACAGTGTGCGCCACCACCTCATCGACCCGCGCACCGGCGCTGCGGCGCTCACCGACGTCGTGCAGGCCACCGTGGTCTGCGGCTCCGCCCTCCGCGCGGAGGCACTGGCGAAGGCGGCCGTCATCGCTGGCACAGTGGACGGCTTAGCCCTGCTCGAGCGAGCCGGGGTGTGGGGAGCGGTGATCCTGACCCAGCGAGGCGAGACGCTGGCCCTGCCCCAGACGCTGACGTTGCTGGCGGAGTGAAGGACCTCCCATGATCGAGATGCCCGAGCGTCCTGGTGCCCCGATGCAGCAGGCCAGACCGCGGCCCGTCCGCCGCGGTCCGGTCTACAGCGGGTTCCCCCGGCCGGTCCAGGTGGTTGCGTGGCTGGCCACGTCGGCCATCCTTGGGATCGTTATCGGCGCGACGCTCCCGGAGGCGCTGCGCTTGCTCGGTGCCACGGCCGCCCTGGCACCGGGCAAGCTCGCCTGGTACGGGGTGCGCGCTACCGGCTTCCTCGCCTACTTCGCCATCGCCGGATCGGTCATCTACGGCCTGCTCCTGTCGACGAAGCTGCTCGACGCTATCGCGCATCGCCCCGTCAGCTTCGCCCTGCACAAGGACCTCGCCCTGGTCGGCCTGGCGCTGTCCGCCCTGCACGGGGTCCTGCTGCTCGGTGACCACACGTACACGTTCACGCTCACCGCCATCGCGGTCCCGTTCGCGTCGCCGTACGCGCCGGTCGCGGTCGCCGTCGGCCAGCTCGCCTTCTACGGGGTGGCCATCGTAACGAGCAGCTTCTACGTGCGCCGCCAGATCGGCCAGAGCGCGTGGCGGCGTATCCACTTCCTCACGTTCCTGGGCTTCGTCGGCGTGACCGCACACGGCATTACGTCCGGCTCGGACACCGCCGCACCCTGGGCCGTCTGGGCGTATGTCGTTCCGATCGCCGCCGTCGTCTTCTTCCTCGCCTACCGGGTGGTCGTAAGCATCGCCGCGCGGCGCGACAGAACGCGGCCCGGACTTGTGGCGGTCGGGCCGGACACGGCCGGGTAACTCGCGCCATCGTGCCCGATCCCGCTGGCCGGACCACGACCGAACCTCACCCAGCCCGCGACCGAACGGTCCGCGGAGCGCCACCTAGGAGATGGAGGAGACCCACCGATGTCGTCCGTCATCGCCGAGCGCTGCGTCGACCACATGGACCAGGAACGCCCGGGCAGAGTGTCGAAGTCCTTGATGGAACAGTTCCTACCCCCCGTGGCATGGGCTGCCCAGTTAGCCGTCCCATCATCGAGGGCCTGCCATGGGCGCGCCGTCGGTCGAGAGTTCGGGGCAGGTCCCAGTGGGCGGTGGCAGGCCCGCGGGCCGAGCGTGGCGCGGTCGCGGTGGATCGCTGGCCCGTGCTCGGCGTCGGTCGGTGCTCGGGTTGGGCCATGCGGACGTTGACGCGGGACACAAACACCTCGAGGATGGCGTGAATGCGTGTTCTGGTCGTCGATGACGAGCCCCGCATGGGCGAGCTGATCCGTCGCGTGCTGCTCGCCGAGCGCCACGTGGTCGATCTGGCCGAGGACGGCGTGGGGGCCTTAGCGCTGGCCAAGGCGGGCGGCTATGACGCCATCGTGCTCGACCGGATGCTGCCGGACCTCGACGGGACTGAGGTGTTGCAACTGCTCCGCTCGCGCGGCGACCGGACGCCCGTCCTGCTGCTGACGGCCCTCGGCTCGGTCGAGCAGCGCGTGGCGGGACTCGACGCGGGCGCGGATGACTACTTGGCCAAGCCGTTCGCGTTCTCGGAGCTGCTGGCGCGGCTGCGCGCGCTCGGTCGGCGGCCGGTCGCGGCGGCCGAAGAGCGGCTGGTCGCCGGCGACATCGAGCTCGACGAGCAGCGTCATGTGGCGCGCGTGGCCGACACGACGGTCGAGCTCACGGCGCGCGAGTTCGCCTTCCTCGCTTACCTGATCCGCAACGCCGGCCAGGTGTTGAGCCGCCGCCAGATCCTCGATGCCGTGTGGGGCGCCGAGCCGGACGTCTACTCGAACGTCGTCGACCTGTATGTCTCGTACCTCCGGCGCAAGCTGGCGGCGGTTGGGCGCGCGCGGCGCCTCCGCACGGTGCGCGGCGTGGGATACACGCTCGACGCCGGGGATTGACGCGTGCCCGATCCGACCGAGGGCCTTATCGCGTCCACCCGGCGGAGGCTCGCCTTGCTGACGCTTGGCCTGCTCGCCGCGCTGCTGGTGACGATGGGCCTCGCCACTATGGTGGTCGCGATCACGCAGCTCAACGGCGCGACGGACGGGGCCCTGCGGTCGACCGCGCAGGGCATGCTCTCATCGCTCGAGGGCCAGCTGCCTGCGACGAGCGGCGGCGATAGCGGGGCGGAGACGAGCGACGAGCCGGTCGGGTCGGCCGACACGTTCGCGCTGGTGCTGGACCCATCCGGAACCGTCGTGCAAAACCCGCGCAACATCCACCTGAGCGGTCTTCCGGACGTCACCGCCCTGTCGGTCGCGATGTCCGGCGGATCGGACCTGCGCACGGTGACCGCGGGCGGACTCCCAGTACGCCTGCTGACGCTCGCCATCCGCGCGCCAAACGGAGGACACGCTATCGGCGTGGTGCAGGCGGGGCTGATCCTCACGCTGCACGACCAGCAGGTGGGCGACCTGGCCGGGACCATTGCCCTCGTGGGGCTGGCCGGGCTCGCCGGTGCGGCCCTGCTGGCGCTGCTCCTTACCGGGCGTGCCCTGGTTCCGATCCGCGCCGCCTTCGCCACCGAGAGGCGGTTCGTTGCCGCCGCGTCCCACGAGCTGCGCACGCCGGCGGCGATCATCCGCGCGTCGGGAGAGGTGCTGCAGCGCGAGGGCCTGGTGCACGAGGCAGGCACATCGCTCGTCGCCGGACTCGTGGCGGAGGCCGACCGCCTGAGCAGGCTGGTGGAGGGGCTGCTGGCCCTCTCGTCGTCGCGGGCCGACCCCGATGCCGTCCGCCTCGAGCCGCTCGACCTGGCCACGGTCGCCTCGGACGCGGTCGGCAGGATTGGGCCGCTGGCGGCCGAACGTGGCTGCAGTCTCGTGGTTCCGAAGGATCCCTTGCCGTCGCTGCCAGTCCTCGGGGATGCCGACCGACTGCTGCAGGTGCTCGTGATCCTGCTCGACAACGCGACCCGTCTCTCACCGTCGGGCACTGCTGTGACCGTGGAGATGGGGCGCCGGGACGCGCTCGCGCGGGTCTCGGTCGCCGATCACGGGCCCGGTGTTGCGGTGGCCGACAAGGAGCGGATCTTCGAGCCGTTCGCTCGGGCAGGCGCAGGTCGCCGGCAGCGTGGGGAAGGGACAGGCCTCGGCCTTGCGGTCGCGCGCACCCTCGTCGAGCGCCACCACGGCACGATCATGGTGGAAGACGAGCCCGGTGGAGGGGCTCGCTTCACGGTGAGCCTGCCGCTGCGGTGAGCAGCCCTGTCTGCGCGGGCGGGCGACTTGAACGGTCGCACTCGGAGCTCCGCGCCGAGTTCGTGGTGACGCCGCCGATAGCACCCACGAAGGGAGAGTCATCCTGGTCGAGATCTATACCTCGAAGGGCCTCTCGGGCACCGAGGCGGGCCTCATCGTCAACCGCATCCGGGCCGACCCCGAGCGGGCGCTCGACACCTTCGTGCGCGAGGAGATCGGGCTCTCCGCCGAGACGATGGGTTCGCCGGTGACGGCCGCCGTCGACTCGCGCCTGTCCTTTGCCGTCGGGCCCTGGTGGCCCTCGTGCCTACCTCCTGCTGGCCGGGATGGTGGCGTTCATGCTGGACCTCGCTGCCACGCTCACGGCGCTGTTCTGCGTCGGACTCGGCATCAGCCGGCTGACGTACCGCCACGCCCCTGCGATCGGGGCTTCGGCAGGCTGTACTCGGTCTCCTCGCGGCCGCCGTCACTTACGGCGTCGGCACCCTGCTCGTGACCCGCCGTGCATTGAGCAGGAGGCCGTCAGTGGCCATGCCGACCGAACCGGAATGCGTGGGCGCCACGCTGCGCCTGCGTTCGGAGGCGCGTCCATCGTAGGGCCCTCGAACGGTATACCGCTGATGAGAGGTCCCACATCTGCGCCCTATGGTGACCACAGGGTGCGCCCATAGGGTGGATGCATAGCCCAGACCACTGGGCTCGCACAAGGATTCCACCTCATGAACGACTCCATCCATCGAGTCGGTCTCGCGGTCGCCACACTGGCCCTCATCGTGACGGTCGGCGGCTACTTCATCGCCGACGGCTTCCTCTCCGCCCAGGCGGCGGTAGCCTCGTCCCTTCCTCCCGAGGTGGTGTACGTGCGGGCCGCCCCGGCACCTCAAGTCATGCAGGTCACCCAGACGGCACCCCCGGCGCCGCCGCACGTCGTCCACATCACGGTGGCCGGCACGGGCGGCGAGAACGACGGCGGAGGCGGC
>PLZO01000133.1 GCA_003152165.1 Chloroflexota bacterium | reverse complement strand
ATGCATTCATCCCTTGAGACCGCCGCCGATCGTGTGGGGTTCCGCCCAACGGCTCGCCGCTCGCCACTCAGCCCCGCGTTGGTCGAACCTGGGTCTCCGCACGAGCCAGCCTGCTGCGCAGGAGCGCTTGGTCGGCGACCTGGCCGAGCGCGCCACCAGGGGGCGCGTAGTGGCCATCAAGCTCGAGTCGGTCGGCCTGCAGCCGCAGCGTCCCGGCGAAGACGGGAAAGAGCGGCGCGAGGGTCGCCGCTCGCCACTCGATCGGCACGAGCCAGCCAGCGGCGATTCGGCGCGGGCGTCCGAGCCCGATCAGGGCCGACTTGCGAAAGAAGAGGGGTCCGAGACCTCGCGGATGGAGCTCCAGGTCGCCGAGGAAGCCACGGACGTCCGGCGCAGGGTCCGCCACGCGCTCACCCAGCCAGGATGCCTCGGGGCCCCCGAGCACGCTGGGGACACGCTCGAGGTCGATGGTCGTGGTCTCCCTGATGTGCAGGCGACTGACCCACTCCGACCCCTCTTCGGTGGACGGCGGGTGTGCTTCGGACACCGCTAAGCGACTCCTCGCGGTAGGAAGGGCTCACGCCAGGCGGGACGGGTCATCCGTCCTGGCGCGGGTGAGGCGGCCTAGGTCAGCTGACCCTCAATGTGCCCTCCATGTAACCGGTCGCCGCGGCCATCGGGCCACCATAGTGGATGGCAATGGCCTCGTGCAAGGGCAACATGGGCAACCTCAGCCCGGGGTCGCCTGGATCGAACCCCGTATCACGCCGCTCGCATCGGCCCTGAGAGCCATCCGTAGTAGCCAGGTCGAACTGCTGGATGCACCTTGGCATGCTGCCACGAGACCGTTGTTATCGAGGCTTTGGACCGGGCCGGCGCAGGTGTCGCCATTCGGAGCGAGGATGGTGACCGTGGCACCCTCGACGAGCAACTGGCCACCCTGGGACGCCGGGAAACGGAGCGTCAGCTGGTCGCGACTCGATTGGAGCGTCGCGCTGAGCACGACCGAGCCATCGGCCGCTTGAACGAGCCGGCCGGTCATCGTATCGGAGAAGGCCTGCGGGCTCGCGGGGGGAGGGACCGGCGAGGCTGACAGTTCACCCGATCCAATGGTCGCGGGAGTGGCCCCGGCAACGGCCACGATCGCACCGCCCGACCCGTTTGCATCGTTGGCGATCGCGTTCCAGCCCGGCTGCAACGGCCCATGCCAGGCCCAGTATCCCCCGATGATGAGAGCGCTCGCGGCCAACCCGGCGGTCATCGGATGAGACCGCTCTCCATTCGGCGGCAACGCCCGAACAGAGGTGAGCGCCCCCACCAGGACCGCACTCGCCGCGTATACGCCGATCGCCCAGGGCGTGCGCGTATCGCTGCCGGTGGCCAGGCCATGGACGAGCGTGAGCACGAAGGCCACGAAGGAGAGGTAGTGGAATCGGCGCCACCAGGCGTACCCGACGCGCGGGCGGATCCATTCGCTCAGATAGACCGCGATCAAAAGGTAAGCGCCCACAATCCCGAGGGCGATCCACAGTGGCCGGTAGTGACTCACGAAGGGCACGAGCACCTCGGCCGGCGTGAATTTGATGAACGGATCGATCGCCACGGTGAGCGTGTGCAGGGCGATGAAGACGAGAGCAAGGAGGCTCACGAAGCGATGGAGCTCGGTGGTGATGAAGCGCGTCCAGCGCGGCGACCGCCACTTCAGGCTCACGACCAGCCCGATCGCGACCGACGCGGTCAGCAGGCCGTAGGCCATGAACCCGCCGGCCCGCGCGACCTCCCAGGTCAGGCCTGAGCCGGTCATGAGGCCAACCACCGTCCGGCCCGCCGCTCGCTCCCGTCGGGCAATACGAAGAGACCGGTCAGGTCGTGTCCGGTTAGAAAACGCGATCCCGCTTTGGGGCCCAGCAGGAATGCCGCCTTGGCCGCGACCTCCGCCTGGGCACAGCTCGCCGCCGCGACGGAGGTCGACCAGAGGCGAGCCCTCGAAGGGAGGCCCGTGCGGGGGTCGATCAGATGGTGGCGCTGCGTGGAGCCCTGCTGCCAGCGTCGGCGAGCCACGCTCGAGGTCGCCAGGGCGCCCGAGACGAGACGTACTTGCCGTGCCCCGTCGGGTGCCTCGATCGCGATAGGCCACGCTTCCGCACCCGGCGGCAAGCCGAGCACAGCCAGGTCTCCACCCGCATCGACCGCCGCAACACCGACGTCACGTGCCGCCAAGTCGGTGATCACGGCGTCCACAGCCATGCCTTTGGCCAAGCCACCGAGGTCGAGACCGATGCCCACGGGCAACTGGGCGGTCCGGCGCTCCGGGTCGAGCTCGAGGCCGCGCCAGCCGCCGGTCGAGGGGATCGGCCCGCGCCTCGGGCTGGCAGGCGTCTCTGCGACGAGAGCTGCGAAATCCCGGTCGTAGCCGATCGCTTCGAGCGAGCGCAGGAGCGTGGGATCGAACAGCCCGTCTGTCGCCTGCGCCGCCCGTAGCGCGGTCCATAGGACCTTGAACAGGAGGTCGCTGACCACCCGGGGTTGGCCGGCGGCGGCGTTGAGCTGGCTCAACTCGCTTCGCGGATCAAAGCGCGTACAGGTCGCCTCCCAAATCGCCACGAGCTGCTCAATCCGGTCGACTTCGGCGCCGCGATCCTGGGGCAGGAGGAGCGAGACAGTGGTGCCCATCGCATGGAAGACATGCCGGAACAGGCCCCCCGGTGTGACGAGCTCCTCGACCGCCGGACCCGGGGCTGCGACCGGTGGGGTCACCGCCTTATGAGCCGCCGCTCGAGAGCATCGGTGAGCCTCCGCCGAACAGGAGCGGTGGCTGGGCGACGCCGGATGTATTGCCTGAGACGGCGCTGCCGGGCAGGCCGAAGAAGTCACCCGGGGCCAGCGTCAGGGCCGCGCTCGCGGTGGTGTTCGCGGCACTCTGCCCGCCCAGGGTCGTGCCGTGCGCGGTGACGCCCACGACGTTGACCGCGGTCAACCCCAAGAACGCGCCGAAGGCGACCACGGCCGTAGCAGCCATTCGGTGCCTCAGCCGGGCCACGAAGGCCCGGGGGTCGGCGGGCGGCATGGTTCGGGGCTGGGGCACACGCGGCCGAGATGCGCGGTGGCCCCTGGCGGGCGTTGTTCGCGCGAGGCGGGCAGGTCGAATGGGGGGCTGCACTTGCGGAATAGTAGGTGGGCTTCATGAGAGGTTCCTGAGAATGGGCAGCGCTAACTCGATCGCATCGTGATGAGCCCCGACACGATGGCGAGATCGTGCGAGCTGACCCATGTCGCGGCAGTCTCGCCGACACCGAGTCCCACCGCAGGTGGCAACGGCACGACGCGGGGCGGCTCGCGTTCAGCCCAGCGGACAACTCGAACGGTATACCGCTGATGAGAGGTCCCACATCTGCGCCCTATGGTGACCACAGGGTGCGCCCATAGGGTGGATGCATAGCCCAGACCACTGGGCTCGCACAAGGATTCCACCTCATGAACGACTCCATCCATCGAGTCGGTCTCGCGGTCGCCACACTGGCCCTCATCGTGACGGTCGGCGGCTACTTCATCGCCGACGGCTTCCTCTCCGCCCGCCACACCGCGTCTGCGGGCCCGGCCGCCGCCGTCACCCGCGTGCCGCCCTCCCCGATCGCGACCGCTGCCGGGACCGCTCCTCCCGAGGTGGTGTACGTGCGGCCGGCGCCGTCGCCCAAGGTGATCCATGTCACCCAGATGGCACCCCCGGCGCCGCCGCACGTCGTCCACGTCACGGTGGCCGGCACGGGCGGTGCGAACGACGGGGGAGGCGACGGCGAGAACGACGGCGGAGGCGGC
>PLZO01000102.1 GCA_003152165.1 Chloroflexota bacterium | reverse complement strand
TTACAGCGGGGTCAGGACGCCACCCACTCTCGAGGTGTTGCGACGATCGCTGGAACTCACCCTGGTCTCCGCATCGAATTCGCACTACTGTGGGTCGACAACACTTGCACTCAAGGTCCCGTCGGCAAGGAGGCGATGGCGGAGGTTCACGAGCCTCGGGACGACGCGTGCGGGACGAGGCGGCGACATGGCTAGCACTCAGCGAGGCGACCGTGTTCTCGCAACATCACGCAGATCCTGTCCGCCGTGTCCTCCGGCAACTCGGCGGTCGTGACGGTGAAGCCAGGCTCAGACGGCCCAAGTGATTCCAGGAGTTCGAGTTGGCTAGGCAGCAGTGAAGACGGCATGAAGTGCCCGATGCGGTGAGAGAGCCGCAGAGCGATCACCTCCGGCGGCGCGACGAGGTGCACAAAGCAGACCGAGAGATGGTTTCGTCGAAGGACGTCGCGATAGGCCTGGCGAAGTGCCGAGCAAGTCACGATGCAGTCGGTGCCGATCGATTCCTGAACACCGATCCAGGCCGCGATCGAGTCCAACCAGGACCAGCGATCACCGTCTGTCAGGGCAATTCCCTTCGCCATTCTTCCCACATTGGACGCAGGATGGAAGGAATCGCCTTCGGCAGACAGCCACCCGAGCCTGCGCGACAGCACATCCGCAACTGTCGACTTTCCAGCTCCGGAGACGCCCATCAGCACGAGAGTCGTCGTTGTCAAACAGCCTACCTATCCGTTTCTGGCCCCTGGCGCTTCAGATCGTCGGCCCTGGTCCGACGATTGTGGCTCATTACAGCTTCGTCCTTTTAAATGACATGGAGACCTGATGGAGATCGAGCGAGCTGAGGTCATCGTCACTAGCCCCGGACGCAACTTCGTCACTCTTCGATTGACGACGACCGACCAAGTCCAAGGCGTCGGCGACGCGACGCTGAATGGTCGCGAACTTGCCGTGGCATCCTACTTGCAGGACCACCTCTGTCCGCTTCTGATTGGGCGCGATCCCCAGCGGATCGAAGACATTTGGCAGTACTTGTATCGCGGGGGGTATTGGCGCCGCGGACCGGTCACGATGGCAGCGATCGCGGCGGTGGATGTCGCTCTATGGGATATCAAAGCGAAGCTCGCCGGGATGCCCTTGTACCAACTCCTGGGTGGGGCCGTTCGAACTGGACTCCTTGCATACGGCCATGCGAGCGGCGCCGACCTTCCCCGTCTCTTCGAGTCGATCGAAAAGCATCTTGAGCTCGGATATCGGGCGATCCGCATCCAGACTGGGGTCCCGGGTCTCGGACCGTTGTACGGCGTCGCCGCAGGCGACAGCGAAGGGACGCGGTACGACTACGAGCCGGCCAGGCGAACGATGGTGCCGACTGAAGAGGCGTGGGACACGAGAGCGTATCTGCGCCACGTGCCGTCCGTGTTTGAGGCGGTGCGCAACAAGTTCGGTCCCGAGCTCCCCTTGCTGCACGATGTCCATCATCGACTGACTCCGATTCAGGCCGCACGACTCGGCAAATCGTTGGAACCATTCGACCTCTTCTGGATGGAGGACTGCACACCCGCTGAAAATCAGGAGGCCCTTCGACTCGTTCGGCGCCACACCACGACCCCGCTGGCGATTGGGGAGGTGTTCAACACCGTCTGGGACTACCAGACCCTGATTACCGAGCAGCTCATCGACTACGTGCGGTCGGCAGTTACCCACACCGGCGGAATCTCACCAATGAGGCGACTTCTGGACTTCGCCGGCCTGTATCAGATCAAATCCGGCATGCATGGGCCGACTGATGTTTCGCCTGTCGGCATGGCCGCGGCGATGCACCTGGGTCTCGCGATCCACAACTTTGGGATCCAGGAGTACATGCGGCACAGCAAAGCAACAATGGATGTATTCCGGACGAGCTACACGTTCGCTGAAGGACTCCTCCATCCCGGAGACCAAGTCGGATTGGGAGTCGAGATCGACGAGACGGCAGCCGCGGCCTATCCGTATGCGGGCGCTTACCTGCCCGTGAATCGCCTGCTCGATGGCACGGTGCATGATTGGTGAGCATGCGGCAGTCTTCTGGGCCGCCGGAGCGGAGGCCGAGGGGTTCGTCATCGGCGATGCCGGCTCCCGCACCGGGCGCCGTCGGCTGACCGTCGAGTCGCCCGGTGCAAAGACAGCCATAAGATGTGTCGATGCGCCACGCCATCAGTGTGGTTGTCGTGTCACTCTTCGCGGTCGTGTTCATGCACGGCGCATGGGCCCTCCGGCTTGTCAATCCGGTATTCAGCCGCTACCTCGGCGCCGGTCTCCCGGGAGGGCCCAACGCGCTACTGACCG
Organism: Chloroflexota bacterium; assembly: GCA_003152165.1. Taxonomy (GTDB): domain Bacteria; phylum Chloroflexota; class Limnocylindria; order Limnocylindrales; family CSP1-4; genus Palsa-1033. The sequence goes on along the minus strand of PLZO01000102.1, from coordinate 4,808 downwards.
TGCAGAGCCGCTCAAGCGGCAGGTTGTACCGCACGCCGGTCGCAATGATGGAGTTCCAGAAGCGGCGGTTCGTCCAGGCGGCCTTCGGCGAGGTCGGCTGGGTTCGCAACCTCCGCGCCGCAGGTCCGGCCCGCATCACCAAGGGCCGCCACCCCGCTGTCGTTGACGCGGTCGAGCTGGCCCCGGAGACCGCTGGAGCAATCATGCGCGAGGCTCTGGCGCCATACCGGCGTTCGCGGCTCCTGCGCGCCGTGGTCGGGCCAGAGGCTGAGCCGCCTACGGAGTGGCGCCTCGCCGCTCCGGGTCAACGCCCAGAGCCGGTCGGTCAAATGCGCGGAACCCCCGGCTTCCGAGCCTGCGAGCAACGGTCGCGAGAAGGCGGGTTGCGTTTTCGCGGTAGCTGCCCACTCTGTGCGCATGGCCCTGCCGCATCCCGCCCGGATCCTCGTCGTCGATGATGAGGTGCCGATCCTCGATCTCGTCCGTGGGTATCTCGAGCGTGACGGGTTCGCGGTCGATACGGCCGCGGACGGCCCGGCTGCCCTCGCTGCGGTCCACGCCGGCAACCCCGATGTCGTCGTCCTCGACGTCATGCTCCCGGGTATCGACGGCATCGAGGTCTGCCGGCAACTCCGGACCTTCTCCGACGCCTATGTCCTGATGCTCACGGCGCGGAGCGAGGAGATCGACCGGATCATGGGCCTGACGGTCGGAGCGGACGACTACCTGGTGAAGCCCTTCAGCCCGCGCGAGCTGGTCGCCCGGGTCAAGGCGCTCCTCCGCCGGCCCCGGAGTGGGACCGCCGTCGCGCCGGCGGCCCCGTTGGGGCTCGATCTCGATGAGCCGCGTCGCGCCGTCCGTGTCGACGGTGTCCCTGTCGAGCTCACCGCGATCGAGTTCGACATCCTCGCCCTGCTCGCCCACGAGCTCGGGGTGGTCGTTCGCCGCCAGGCTCTCCTAGACGACGTCTGGGGCCCGGAGGTCGTCGCGGACAACCACCTCATCGACGTCCACGTCGCGAACCTGCGGCGCAAGCTCGGCGACGACCCGGCCCAGCCACGCATCATCGAGACCATCCGCGGCGTCGGCTTCCGCCTTCGCGAGCCGAGCTGATGCTCGCGCGCTCGCTTCGGGCCCGGATGCTCGTCGCATTCCTCGTCGTGGTCGCGGCCACGATCGGCACCGTCGCGGTAGCGGTCCTGCTCATCGGCCCGGGCTACTTCGCGGCGGCCATGGGCCATGTGCCGGGCGACCAGATGGGCGCGGCGATGGCGCAGGCGACCCAGGCGGCCTTCGCCGAGGCGATGCGGGAGGCGACCGGAGCGGCGACGATCATCGCGGTCGTCACGGCGACCGTCGTGAGCTTCGCGGTCGCGGCGAGGATCGCGCGTCCGATCACGGCCCTCGTCGTCGCCGCGCGCCGGATCGCGCACGGTCACTACGCGGAGCGCGTCCCTGCCGACGAACCGGGCGAGCTCGGCGACCTGGCGCTCTCGTTCAACGAGATGGCCGGCTCGCTCGAGGCCACCGAGCGGCGGCGCATGCAGCTGGTCGGCGATGTAGCCCATGAGCTGCGCACGCCGCTCACGACCATCGACGGGTACCTCGAGGGCTCGAGGACGGCGTGATCGAGGCCTCCGACACGACCTGGCGCCTTCTCCGCGCCGAAACCGGGCGCCTCACCCGGCTGGTCAGCGATCTCGCCGAGTTGTGGCACGCCGAGTCCCATCAGCTGCCGCTCCGGATCGAGGCGGTTGACCTCGACGCCGTGGCCCGGGAGGTCGTCGATCGCTTCGGGCCGCTTGCCTCTCCGCACGGCATCGCGATCAACCTCGCCTCGGATCCGCCGGTCGTCGCGCGCGCCGATCGGGACCGCGTCGCCCAGGTCCTCGCGAACTACCTCTCGAACGCGATCCGCCATGCCCCAAGCGGATCCATGGTTGTCGTCTCGGCCGGGATGAACGAGGAGACGGCGACGTTGGCCGTGACCGACCAGGGGCCCGGCCTCGCGGCCGAAGAGCTCGAGGCCGTCTTCGAGCGGTTCTATCGCATCGACCCCGCTCGCAGCCGGGCCGCGGGAGGATCCGGCATCGGCCCCGCGATCGTGCGGGCGCTCGCCGAGGCGATGGGCGGCCGCGCATGGGCCGAGAGCCCCGGCCCGGGATCGGGCGCGACGTTCCGACTGGAGCTGCCGGCCGCCTGACGCGGGCCGTGACGCAATCTTGAGGAAGGCTTGCGCCTGCCTGCATTGTGTCCTGAGCGTCGTCAGCCATGCTCGTCTCGTGCCCGGTGCAACCCACCGGCTCGCACGAGGAGACGCTGATGATGCTCGGTTGGACGATGGGGCTCGAGGGCTGGCTCTGGATGGGAGCCTGGATCTTCGCGCTCGCCGTCCTCGTCTGGTTCCTGGTCCGCGAACCCCACCACCGCAGCGGGCGGGACGAGGCGCTCGACACGCTCCGGGCCCGCTTCGCCCGGGGCGAGATGAGCAGCGACGAGTTCGAGGCGGCCCGCCGCCTCCTCCTCATGAGGGAGATCACGCGATGACCACGAAGACGACGGCCCGCCGGGCAGCCGCGAAACCCGCCGCTACGGTTCAGGAGAAGTACGGGAAGTACGCATTCGGCGCGATCGTCGCGGTCGTGCTCCTCGGCGGGCTCTGGCTCGCCTTCGGGAACTTCCTCACGCGGCCGGCCGCCGCCACGGGCTCGATCAGCGTCCAGAGCTCAATGGCCGGCTTCACGCCCGCCGAGATCCACGTCAAAGCGGGCTCGACGGTGACGCTCGACTGGTGGACCGAGGACGCCGCGATGCACTTGCAGAACGGCATCCACACGATGATCAGCCCCGAGCTCGGCCTCAACGAGGCCCTCCCGGCGCAGGGCCGGCGGGCGGTCGNNGGCAAGGCCAACCCGCAGATGCACGGCAAGATCGTCGTGGAGCCGGCTGCGTGAACAAACCTGAAACGCGCGCGACGACGGCGACGCTCCCCGCGTCCCGCCTGTTCCTCGGCTGGCCGCGACCGGCCGTCGCGCTCGCCGCCCTAATCGTCTCGGTCGGGCTCGTCGCCTCGGCATATATCCTCGCTGTGCCGTTCGATACAGGTGCCTTCGGTGGTCTCACCGTCCCGACGGTCCTCGCGTCGGGCGTCGCCGACGGTTTCAACCCGTGCGCCTTCGCGCTGCTCGTCCTGTTCGCGACCTACACGCTGACGCTGGTGAACGCCGTGACGGGCGACGGGACCCCGACGCTCGACGCCCGCCGGCGGCTGCTCGGCGCGGGCTCCTTGTACGTCGGAGCCGTGCTCGTCACCTACTTCATCATCGGCCTCGGCCTGTTCAGCTTCCTGGCCTGGCTCGGGCGCGACCACCTCGTCTCTCGCGCGGCGGTGGTCATCGCCCTGGTCATGGCCCTGTGGATGCTCAAGGACGTGTTCCTTCCCGACGTCGGCCCATCGATGATGGCCCCGGGTGGCACCCACGGCCGGATGCAGAAGGCGATGGAGCGCGGGGGCCTCGCCGGGATGCTCATCGCCGGGGTCCTCGTCGGGATCTGCACGGTGCCCTGCTCGGGCGCGATCTACCTCGACGTGGTGGCGGTCCTCCACGCGTCGGGAGGCGGGCTGACCGGCCTGGCGCTCCTGGCCCTGTACAACATCGCCTTCATCGTTCCGCTCCTCGTCCTCCTGCTCGCGGTCAGCAACCGGCGGGTGCTCGGCCAGCTCGGTCGCTGGAACCACGCCAACTCGCCCTGGGTCAAGGTCGGCCTGGCCGTCGTCGTCATCGCCATGAGCTTCGGCCTGATGGTGTCGATGTGAGCGAGACCGATGCGATCCGCTTCCCCGTGGCCGGGATGACCTGCGGCTCCTGCGTGAACCGGATCGTCCGGGGGGTTCGGCGCCTCGACGGCGTGACGAAGGTCAGCGTGGACCTTCGCGCCGAGACGGCAACGGTCCATCGTGATCCCACGCGCGTGTCGAACGCGGCGCTCGCCGCCGCGGTTGCCGGCGCGGGCTACGCCGCCGGCGTCACCGCCGCGGTCGTCGTCCCGCACGAGGAGCGCCCAGGACTTCTCGACCGGCTCCTTCATCGCGAGACTATCCGGGGGCCTCTCACGTGATCGCCGAACCTCGAACCCGACACTCGCTGCCAATCCCCGGCTGGACCGTCCTCCTCATCGCGGTCGCAGCGCTGGTCATGGCGACGGCGGCCCTCACCGCCATCGTCGCGGGCAGCGGCCCGTTCGGCGTGATGGGCGGCCGCCCGGGCTCGATGATGGGCGGCGGACCCTATGGCGCCGCCAGCTCGTCCGGGATGATGAGGGGCCTCGGAACCGGCTCGGCCGCGCAGCCCGGCTCAGGCGGCTTCGTGGCCGGGAGCGTCGCGTCCCCGCGGATGATCCGCGTCTACGCCGGCCCCGGACACGCCTTCAGCCCGTCATCGATCAGCGTCGCCCGCGGTGAGACCGTCACGTTCGTCGTCACGACGATGGGTCCGACCGCCCACGAGTTCATGGTCGGCCCGGCGGACGCCGTCGCCTCCGATACGCCCGGCACGCCCGAGGTGGCGGACATCGAGATGATGCAGGCGAAGTCGCTGACCTACACGTTCGATGGTCCGGGACCCTACGGCTTCGCCTGCCATGCCGCCGGCCACTACGAGGCCGAGATGCGCGGGACGATCGTCCTCGTGTCGTAGCCGCTCGCCGCGCAGTCGGCGGGCGTCCCGACGAGCACCACGATGGTGCTGGCGAGGGATCGGCAGCGGCATGGTTGTCGAGTTTGGTCGGGGCGAGAGGACTCGCGCCGA
>PLZO01000108.1 GCA_003152165.1 Chloroflexota bacterium | reverse complement strand
CGCCCGAGCCGGAGCTGGTCGCTGACCCCGAGCCGGAGCTGGAGTCGGTGGCCGAGCCGGAGCTGGTCGCTGAGCCCGAGCCGGAGCTGGTCGCTGAGCCCGAGCCGGAGCTGGAGTCGGTGGCCGAGCCGGAGCTCGTCGCTGAGCCCGAGCCGGCGCCCGAGCCGGAGCTGGTCGCTGAGCCCGAGCCCGTGGCTCCGCGGACCGTGGGGCGGCTGATCGCCGATACCTTGCGGGCGGCGGGTGTGGAGGTCGCATTCACCGTCCCGGGTGAGAGCTTCCTCGGCCTGCTCGACGCCCTCCCAGACGCGGGAATCCGGGTGGTCACGACGCGTCACGAAGGTGGCGCCGCGTTCATGGCCGAGGCCCACGGTCAGCTGACCGGCAAGCCTGCGGCCTGCCTCGCGACTCGGGCCGTGGGCGCTACCAACCTGGCCATCGGGATCCATACGGCCCGGGCCGACTCGACCCCCATGTTCGTCCTCGTCGGCCAGGTCGCCCGCCCGGTCAAGGGCCGGGAAGCGTTCCAGGAGATCGACCTGCCCGGTTCGATCGGCCGGATCGCCAAGTGGTCCACCGAGATCGAATCGGCCGACCGGGCCGAGTCGGCGATGCTCGAGGCCACCCGTCAGGCGTTGGGTGGGAGGCCCGGTCCGGTCGTCCTGTCGCTGCCCGAGGACCTGCTTGACGAGCTGGTGCCGGGCTCCACGATCGAGGCTGCGCCGTTCAGGACGACCCGGATCGAGCCGGACGACCTGGCGGTCCGGCGCATCCTGCACCTCCTGACCGCCGCCCGCCGGCCGGTTATCCTGGCCGGGGCCGGGGTGCTCCGCTCGCGTGGCACCGCCGATCTCGTCCGGCTGGCCGAGCTACTAGAGGTCCCCGTGATCGCCTCGTGGCGTCGGCCCGATGTCTTCCCCAACGACCACCGCCTCTACCTTGGGATGACTGGCTATGCCGCGGCTGACACCGTCCGGCCACGCCTCGACGACGCCGATCTGCTGCTCGTGCTGGGTGCCCGCCTGAACGAGATCGCCTCGTTCGGCTACGAGGTGCCTCGATCAGGTCAGCCGTGGGTCCACGTTGATCTCGAGCCGCGCGGCAGCGGAAATGGCCTCGCCGAGCCGACTCACGCGATCGTAGCCGACGCTCGGACGTTCCTGCGCGTTGCTCGCCGGCGGGTCTCGATGGGCGTCCTGGCCGCCGAGCCGTTCGACGCCCGACGAGCGGCCAACGAGGCGGACCGGGCGGCCTACGAGGCGGCGTCGGTCGTGACGAATGAGCCGTGGCTCGGTCCCGGTGTCCACCCCGGGCGGGTGATCGAGACGCTCAACCGGATCCTGCCGCAGCAGGCCGTGGTGACAACCGACGCCGGCAACTTCGCCGGCTGGGCGGCGCGCGGACTCCGTCTCAGGCGGCCCGGCACCTTCGTTGGCCCGACCTCGGGGGCGATGGGATTCGCGCTGCCGGCTGCCATCGCGGCCTCGATCGAGCACCCCGGCCGGCCGGTTGTGGCCCTGGCCGGCGATGGGGGCTTCGCGATGACGATGAGCGAGCTCGAGACGGCCGTCCGAGTGCAGGCCACGGTCATCGTGCTGGTCTTCGACAACCAACGCTACGGCACGATTCGGACCCACCAGGACCGCCGAGGCACCGGAGCGGGCGAGTCGACCGACCTCGGCCCGATCGATTTTGCGGCCGTCGCCACGGCCCTTGGCGCCCGTGGGGTGCGGGTCGACGACGACGCGGCGTTCGAGCCGGCGCTGGTCGCAGCGCTGGCGGCCGTAGGGACGACCGTGATCCACCTGCCGGTCGATCGACGCTGGAGCTCCGTCGGCGTCCTCGATCCGGCCTGATCGCGGCGGACGGACCTGACATGCGAACCACGTATCACCTTGTACCGGCTGACGCCTGGGCATCGCGCGATCCTGCAGCGCCGTATGCCGCGCCAAGCCTGGCGGGCGAGGGATTCATCCACTGCACCGACGGATCAGGCGCGATGGTCGACACGGCCAACCGGCATTACCGGGCCGATCCTCGTTCATTTCTGGTCCTGACCGTCGACCTGGACGCGACGGGTTCCTCGTGGCGGTTCGATGATGCCGGCGCGATCTATCCGCATGTCTACGGGACCATCGCCCCGGCGGCGATCTTGCGCGAGCAGCTAATTCCGCGGAATGCCGATGGGGCATTCCTGTCCTTCATGGGGAGCGACATCCCGGCGGGCGTCCGGGTCGAAACGATCTACGTGGTCGAGGCCGACTACGGCCCGGACGCCGATCGGCTGCGACCTGCGGCTCGCGGGGAGCACCTCGGCCATATTGGCGACCTGCTGCGATCGGGTCAGGTGATCGAGGCCGGCGGCTACCTCGACTTCAGCATCGCCCTCCTGTTGGTCCGCGCCGCCGGCGAGACCGAGGCGCTGAATCTGTTCCGCGACGATGTCTACATCCGCACCGGCGTATGGACGGACCTACGGGCCCGCCCGTTTGGCCGCGTGATCGCCGAGTAGAACCGCGGCGTGCCCGCTAGCCGGCGGCGGCAAGCCAGTGAGTCGCAACGCAGAACCCGGCGCGACTCCTGACAAATGTCGCCAGGAAACGGGCTAACGATGGGGTTGACCCCGGATTGGGCGCTCCTGACCAACCCGCCCGGGCCTGCTCGTGCGTGGAAGCCATCCGGATCGATCCGAACCGGGGCGGGAATTATCCAATCCCATCCATACGGCGCCTGGTAGCGATTATTTGTCACGAGGGTGGCCCAACGACCGGTGCGACCGCCAAATGTCGCCGCCCGATCTAGCCCGCGGCGGCGAGCCAGTCTCGGACGACGCGGTCGAGCATCGGCAGGGGCAGGTTCCCCGACCCGAGAACCACGTCGTGGAACGCCTTGATCTCGAATCGATCGCCCAGTGCCGCCGCGGCGCCCGCCCTGATTCGCTGGATCTCGAGCCGGCCGATCATGTAGCTGAGGGCCTGGCCGGGCACGACCAGGTAGCGGTCGATTTCGGCAGTGACGTGGCTCTCGCGCATCGGCGAGTTCTCCAGCATGTAATCGATCGCCTGGCGGCGGCCCCAGCCGAGGGCGTGCAGGCCGGTGTCTACGACGAGCCGGCAGGCCCGCATGGAATCGGCCGCGAGCATGCCCATCCGGTCGAGTGGGGTGGCGTACAAGCCCATCTCGGCCGCGAGTCGCTCGGCGTACAGGCCCCAGCCCTCGCTGTAGGCGGCGATGAACGCCCGCTTGCGGAACTCCGGAATCGTGGTCAGCTCGCCGGCGATTGCCAGCTGCAGGTGGTGGCCAGGGATCCCCTCGTGATAGGCGGTCGACTCGATCTGATAGCGGCCCCATCCGGTCGGCTCACTCGTGTTCATGAAGAAGACACCGCCGCGGCTGCCGTCGAGCGCCGGTGAGAAGTAATAGGCGACCGCTCCACTTGTCGCCGCCTCCACAGCGCAGTCGGCCTGGGGCAGGATCCCGAACCAGCCGGTCATGGCGCTCTTCGCCTTGGCTAGGGCTGCGGTCGCCGCGGCCACGATTTCGTCCGCGTTCGTGTGGTGGAGGGCGGGGTCCAAGCGGAGGGCCTCGAAGATCGTGGCCAGGTCGTCTGAACCCGTCACCTGCGGTCCGAGCTGCCGATATTCAGCGCCTAGCGTCTCGACCTGGCTCAGGCCGATCTCGTGAATCTGCTCGGCCGGGAGCGCCAGCGTGGTGTACAGCCGGATGGCTCGGTCGTAGGCCTCGGCGCCGTCCGGCAGCCAGGAGAGGCCGGCGTGATCATCGGGTCGAGCCAGAGGCAGGACCTCGTCAAGCAGCACGTCGCGGTAGACGACGAGGGCCGGTCGGACCTCGGCTTCGATCGCCGCCCGGAGCCGGTCGCGCCAGGCCAGCGGATCGGCCATGCCGGGCGGCTCGGTGACGTTCAGCAGCGGATCCTGGGCGACGGGGATGGCCAGCCACGCATCGAGCTGGGGGATCGTCTGGCGGACCGCAAACTCGGCCGGCGTTCGATCGCTGGCAATTCCCTCGCGGAGGCGATCGGCCATTGCCCGGAACGCCTGCCCTACGCCACGCAGCTTGCCGGCCATCGCCTCGGCGACCTCAACCGAAGGCATCGAGAGCTTGGGGATTCGAACGGGCAGCATTGCCTGATGGCCGGAGATCGGGTTCACCCCAAACTCGGCCAGGCGCGACTCCAGCAGGTCGGCCCGGACCGTTGCGTCCCAGGCCATCATGTCGCGGCTGATCCGGTCCTCGGGGTTGAGACCCTCGTCGCAGGCCGTGGCCCGGCGGGCGAACTCGCGGTCTTCTTCGATCTCGTCATCCTCGGCGGCGCGGCTCAGGTCGTCGAAGCGGTCGGCGAAGCGATAGTCGCCATCGAGGTGGGCCGACGTCGGCGACACCCGATGCCGGAAGTCGAAATACTCGACCGCAAGGGCGTTGATGTTGTCGCTCATGAGGTCTCCTGAATGGAGCGGGTGGGTCGCGGATGGCGGGGAGCCCCATGGTAGCCGGGCCGGCACATCAACCCTGCGCCCGGCTGAGGGTATGAAGCTGCGGGACCGTCCGCCAGTTGCGGGCGGTCGCGACCACGCCGAGATTGCGCTCGCTGAGTGCCTGGCCGAGCTTGCTTTGGCCTATGCCATTGGGCTGCAGCAGGTGGAGCTCTCGATTGATCGTCGTGAACGACTCGCCGCCTGAGGCTGCCCGGCCGAGCGCCGCCAGGTCGCCCGGGCCGAGCGGCTCCGACAGGAAGACGACCTGATGCTGGGTAGGCTCGGCGGCCGGATATGGGTCGCCGGCGACGATCTGGCCCAGCTGGAGGTGGGTCCGACCGAGGATCCGGACGTACAGCCCATACTCAAGCGCGAGGGCGACTTCGGCGTGACGGCTGAGCTCCCCTGGCTCGTCGTCCGATACCAGGATCACATTGCCGCTCTGGACGTAGGTGGTCACCTCGCGACAGCCGAGCTGCTCGTAGATCGCCCGGAGCTGGGCCATGGCAATTCGGTTAGCGCGCCCGACGTTGATCCCGCGGAGGAGCGATACCTGTCGTTCGAGCATTGGCCTGATCGAGGATAGCGGGCTGGTGGCCGCCTCCGTGCCTCGGCTCGGCCGGCGTCCGTGGCCGTCGAGTTGGTCGTTGCGGTTGCAACTACTGCTGTGATATGGTTGGGCCCAACTCAAGGAGCTACCCAGCAATGCCCGCCGTCGTCGTTGAAGACATCACCATCCTGCCCCGAATCCCGGAGCCGGATCCCACCGTTGCCCGCCAGCGGCCCGTACGGAGCATCACGAATGCACCCCACGGCTTCGAGGGGGAGGGCTTTCCAGTCCGCCGCGCATTTGCCGGTGTTGACCTCGCCGAGCTCGACCCGTTCGTCCACTTCGACCAGATGGGCGAGGTGGAATACGCGCCGGGCGAGCCCAAGGGCACACCCTGGCATCCGCACCGTGGCTTCGAGACCGTGACCTACATGATCGACGGCACGTTCGAGCACAGCGACTCGAATGGCGGGGGAGGGGTGATCACGAACGGCGACACCCAGTGGATGACTGCCGGAGCCGGGATCCTCCACATCGAGAAACCGCCGGAGGCGCTGGTCGCGAGCGGCGGCCTGTTCCACGGCTTCCAGCTCTGGGTCAACCTGCCCGCGGCGCAGAAGTGGACCGCGCCGCGCTATCAGGACCTGCGGGCGAAAGAGGTTGCGCTGGTCTCCTCGAGCGACGGCGGAACCCTCGTCCGGGTGATCGCCGGCGATGTCGCCGGCCATGCCGGACCCGGCTCTACCTACACCCCAATGACTCTCGTTCACGCCACGCTCAGTCCGGGCGCCCGGGTGGCGCTGCCGTGGCGGGCCGACTACAACGCCCTGGTCTACGTCCTCGCCGGAAATGGCAGCGTCGGCCAGGAGGCTCGGCCGATCCAGACGGGTCAGCTGGCCGTGTTTGGGCCGGGTAACACCGTCACGATCGCCGCATCGATGCAGCAGGAGAGCCGCAGCCCGCATCTCGACGTGATCGTCCTTGGCGGCCGCCCGATTCGCGAGCCCGTCGCCTGGATGGGGCCATTCGTGATGAACACGCGCGAAGAGGTGATGCAGGCGATGGCCGACTACCAGGCCGGCCGGCTGGGCAGCATCCCGGCGATCCACAACGCCCCGACCACGCTCGTGGAGTCCGGCGGAGCCACCGACCCGATCTGATCCTTGCCGCCGCCGGGGCTGGGGCCTGGGGCCGCCCCTTGGGACCGCCGCCGGGCGCTCGGGGGCCCGGATATTACCCCCATGCTTAGTCGACGCGTTGTCCCACCACCGAGAGCGCCTGTGGTCGGTGATCGAGGCATCGGCTGGCCCGAGTCAAGCACGAATCCGAATCGGCCGGGCGCCTTCGGAGCCGGGCTGACCATGAGAAGACCCCGATCGACGCCCGAAACGTGTCTGCTTAAGCCTGCCAGGAATATTGCGGACCCTGGCCAGGACCGGGGTCGGGGTCAGAGCTCCGCCCGGCCACGCATACGGCGCCGCCGAGGCGCGCCGCCGCTACGGCGCGGCGGCAATCAGCTCTTTTGGCGCAAGTCAGGAACGCGATGGGGAGAGGTCGCGGTCAGCTCTCGGGGGGCAACCCATGATCGAAGCGTCTGCATGTAGTTGGCGCGTTCGAACGCCGACGGGTTCTCGGCCGTGGCCTGGCTGGCGCTCCCCCGGAGCTGCTCGACTGATGTGTACTCATGCTCGGTCATCCACGCTCGCAGCTCCGCCTCCACGGTGGCGATGTGCTCGGGGCCATAGCGCAGCAGGGCCGACGTCATCATGACCACGTCCGCGCCGACCATCAGGCCCTTGACCACGTCGGTTCCGGTGTGGACCCCGGAACTGGCCGCGATGGACACGTCGAGGCCGAGCTGGGGTCGCAGGATCGCGATCCAGCGCACCGGCAGCCGCATCTCCCAGGGCTGGCTCAGCTCGAGCCGCGGTACAACGTCCAGCGCATCGAGGTCGAGGTCCGGCTGGTAGAAGCGATTGAACAGGACCAGGCCATCGGCACCGCGCTGGACGGCAGCCGCCGCGAAATTCGCGAATGCCGAGTAATACGGGCTCAGCTTGATCGCGAGCGGGATCCTGACCGACGTGCGGACAGCCGAGATCAGCTCCAGGTCGGCAGCCTCCATCTCGGCCGCCGTCCGGAGTGGATCGGCCGCGACGTGGTACAGGTTCAGCTCGAGCGCGTCGGCGCCCATCTCCTCGATCCGCCGCGCGTAACGGACCCAGCCGCCGGCGGTGCTCGCGTTCAGGCTCGCGATGACGGGCACCGTGACCTCGCCCTTGATCCTCTCGAGTGAGGCGAGGTAGCGGTCAGCGGTGCCCACGAATGCATCGACGGCCGGGAAGTAGTTGAGGGCCTCGGCGAACTGCTCGGTGCCCTGCTCGAGCGAGCGGCTGAGTTCGATCTCCTCGCCCACGATCTCCTCTTCGAACAGCGATGGGAGGACGATGGCTCCCACCCCCGCACGCTCAAGGAGCCTGGCGGTCAGCGACTCCCCGTTGTGCGGAGCCGCGGAGGCGACGATCGGCGAGCGGAGCTGGAGACCGAGGTAGCGGCTATGCAGGTCGACAGTCATGCCCCGTCTCCGTCCCCCTCACCCTCGTAGCGGTAGCCCGCGTCACTCTCGACCTCGGGCACGATGTCGGGATCGGGCTGATGGACATGGGGAACGGTGCGCTCGATGCCCGCCAGCTGCTGGTAGTAGCGCCAGCGCTCGTCGGCGTCTTCCTGGGCGAGGGCCGCGAGCTCGGCGGCCCGCTTGGGATGGGTCCGCTGGAGAACGGCGAAGCGCGTCTCGGTCGCCACGAAGTCAGCAATCGGGATGGTTGGGGTGGAGGAGTCGAGCTTGAAGGGCTTGCCACCTTCGGTCTCGGAGGGACGGAAGCGGTACAGCGGCCAGTAGCCGCTCTTGACCGCGTCCTTCTGGTGGGTCATCGACTTCGACATGTCGATCCCATGGGCGATGCAGGTGCTGTAGGCAATGACCAGCGACGGACCCGGCCAGGCATCGGCTTCGAGCAGCGCCTTGGTCGTCTGTTGATCGTTCGCGCCCATCGAGACCTGGGCGACGTAGACGTTGCCATACGAGCGCGCGATCGCTCCGAGGTCCTTCTTGGCGGTGCCCTTGCCGGCGGCCGCGAACTTGGCCACCGCGCCGCGCGGCGTTGACTTCGAGGACTGCCCTCCGGTGTTCGAGTAGACCTCGGTGTCGAGGACGAGGATGTTGACGTTGCGGCCGGACGACAGGACCTGGTCCACGCCGCCGAAGCCGATGTCGTAGGCCCAGCCGTCGCCGCCGATGATCCAGACGCCCTGGCGGACGAGATCGCTGGCCAGCGCCAGCAATTGGCGAGCGTCCGAGCGCAGCGGGCCGTCGATCCGGGCAAGCGCCTCGCGCAGTCGGCCGACCCGCTCGCGCTGGAGCGCAATCTCCGCTTCCGTGTCCTGGACGGCTCCGAGGAGCCCCTCGACGATCTCCGGGCCGAGCTCCGGAGCGAGGCGCCCAAGGAGCTGGCGGGCGTGATCGGTCTGGGCGTCGAGCGCGAGACGCATGCCTAGTCCAAATTCCGCGTTGTCTTCGAAGAGCGAGTTGTTCCAGGCCGGGCCCCGTCCGGCCGCGTTGACGGTCCACGGTGTCGTCGGCAGGTTGGCCCCGTAGATCGAGGAGCAGCCGGTCGCGTTGGCCACGATCATCCGGTCGCCGAAGAGCTGGCTGACCAACCGGATGTAGGGCGTCTCGCCACAACCGGCGCACGCACCCGAGAACTCGAAGAGGGGTTCGAGGACCTGGCTGCCCTTGACCGTGTCGTGCGGGATCAGGGTCCGATCGAGCGGCGGGATGGATTGGAAGAAGTCCCAGCTGACCCGTTCGACATCGCGGTGGGCCGCGATCGGAGCCATGTTGATCGACTTGTGGCTGGTGTCGGTCTTGCTCTTCGCAGGACAGACGTCCACGCACACGCCGCAACCAGTGCAATCGTCCGGCGCGACCTGGATCGTGAGCCGGTGCTCGGGCAGGTCCCGCGAGCGGAACTCCTTATGCAGAAAGTCGGGCGGCGCCGCCTCGACCGCGGCCACTGGGAAAACCTTCATCCGGATCGTCGCGTGTGGGCAGACCATCGCGCACTTGCCGCAGTCGATGCAGATCGTGGGATCCCAGATCGGGATCATCTGGGCAATCGCCAGCTTCTCATACTTCGCCGTCCCGGTCGGGAACGTGCCGTCGACCGGGAGCGCGCTGACCGGCAGTTGGTCGCCGTCGCCGGCCATCAGCCGCGAGGTGATCCGGGCGACGAAGTCGGGCACGTCATCGGGCACCGGAGGGGTCGTTGGACGAGTGTTGGTGACGCCGCCCAGCGAGACGTGCCCGAGACGCTCCAACGATCGGTCGATCGCGGCGAAGTTGCGGGCGACAACAGCCTCACCGCGCTTCGCGTAGGTCTTCTCGACGAAGCCCTTGATCCGGGCGATCGCCTGGTCCGCCGGCAGGATCCCCGCCAGCTGGAAGAAGCACGGCTGCATGACTGTATTGATCCGGCTGCCCATGCCGGCCTCGTCGGCGACGGCCAGCGCGTCGATCACCCAGAAGTCGATCTCCTTGTCGAGGAGCAGCTGCTGGACACCGCCGGGCAGGTGCTCCCACACCTCGTCGGGCCCGTACGGGGCGTTGAGCAGGAACGTAGCGCCGTGCTTAGCGTGCTCCAGGACCTTCATCTTGCCGAGTAGCCCGAACTGGTGGCAGGCAAGGAAGTCGGCGTCCTCGACCAGGTAGGTGGAGCGGATGGGCTCGGGCCCAAAGCGCAGGTGCGACACGGTGACCGAGCCCGACTTCTTGGAGTCGTACACGAAGTAGCCCTGGGCGAACATCTCGGTGCTCTCGCCGATGATCTTGACCGATGCCTTGTTCGCTCCGACCGTGCCGTCGGAGCCGAGCCCGAAGAACATGGCCTGGACCTCGCCCGCCGGCCGCGCCCGGCGGAACTCGCCATCGATCGGCAGGCTGAGGTGGGTCACGTCGTCGTAGATCCCGACCGTGAAGTGGCGCTTTGGCCGGGGCGCCAGGAGCTCCTCGAAGATCGGCTTGATCATCGAGGGCGTCATCTCCTTCGAGGAGAGGCCGTAGCGCCCGCCGATCACCCGCGGCGCCGTCGCGAACGGCGGCTGGTCGCTGTCCATTGCCTCGGCCAGGGTCGCGACCACCTCGAGGTAGAGCGGCTCGCCGACGGCGCCCGGCTCCTTCGTCCGGTCGAGGACCGCGATCGCCCGCACCGTGGACGGCAGGGCGGCCAGGATCTGGGCGGCCGGGAACGGCTGGAAGAGGCGGATGCGCAGCATCCCGACCCGCTCGCCCGTGGCGACGAGGGCGTCGACGGTCTCTTCCAACGCGCCGTTGGCCGAGCCCATCGCGATCACGACGCGGTCCGCGTCCGGTGCGCCGTGGTAGTCCACGAGCCCGTATTGCCGGCCGGTCCGTGCGGCGAGCTCGTCCAAGACCTGCTGGACGATCCCGGGCACAGCCAGGTGGAACGGGTTCGAAGCCTCGCGCGCCTGGAAGAAGACGTCCGGGTTCTGCGCGGTGCCGCGCACGACGGGGGCGTCGGGCGTCATTCCCCGATTGCGGAAGGCGAGGACGTCGTCGTCGCGCACCAACGCCCGGATGTCGTCCTCCTCCAGCACCGCGATCTTGTTGATCTCGTGCGAGGTGCGGAAACCGTCGAAGAAGTGCAGGAACGGCACCCGGGCGCGGAGCGTCGCGGCGTGGGCCACCAGCGCGAAGTCGTGCGCCTCCTGGACCGATCCGGCCGCGAGCATCGCCCATCCGGTCGTACGCACATGCATCACATCGCTGTGGTCGCCGAAGATCGACAGGGCGTGGGTGGCGACGGTGCGGGCGGCGACATGGATCACCGTCGGCGTCAGCTCGCCACAGATCTTGAACATGTTGGGGACCATCAGCAGGAGGCCCTGGGATGCCGTGAACGTCGTCCCGAGGGCGCCCTTCTGGAGTGCGCCATGGAGCGCGCCCGCCGCGCCCGCCTCGGACTGCATCTCGACAACGTCGGGCACCTTGCCCCAGAGGTTCGGCCGGTGGGCCGCCGACCAGTCGTCGCAGTGCTCGGCCATCGGGGAGGCCGGGGTGATCGGGTAGATCGCGATCACCTCGCTGACCGCGTAAGCGACCCGGGCGGCCGCCTCATTGCCGTCCAGTGTCTCGTAGCGCTGGTCCACGTTGGGGCCTCCATCTTGGGGATCCCAAGTCTACCGTGAAGCCGGTTTTTGGTCGAAGGCGGTCCTTCAGTCGTGCTCGCTGAGCCAGGCGCAGACCCTGGGCCACAGGTTCTGGCTGGCCGTTCGGCCGACCACGATCCCGACGTGACCGCCGTCGATGAGGATCTCCGACGCGTCCTCGCTGCCGACGCGGTCCGTGACGATGCTCGTCGTGGGTGGCTCGATCGGATCCCGAGTGGCGGCGATGTTGAGGACGGGGCAGTGGATGTCCGCCAGGCGAACTGGCCGACCGTCCATCTCGAACATGTTCCGAGCCAGCCGGTTCTCCTGGTAGAACTCGACGATCCATTGGCGGAAGGCCGCCCCGCGAACGGGACGCTGTCATGTCCCGGTATCGTCGGGAAGGTGTCGGACAGCTGCTCGACCGGCAAGTTAGCGCGGGCCGTCATTCGACCAAACTGACCGGCGTCCGAGAAATCGAGCGGCGCGGTCAGGAGGACGAGATTACGAGTGACCTCGGGATTGAGAGCCGCGAAACAGGTTGCCAGCACACCACCGAACGGAGATGATCGCGGCCATGCCCGACGAGGTCCGCGCCCGGATCCTGGAGAAGATCCCGATGGGCCGATTCGGACGCCCGGAAGAGATTGCCCAGGCGGTCGCCTTCCTCATCTCGAATGGCGATTACATCACCGGCCAGGTGATCACGATCGACGGCGGGATGTACACCTAAATCTCAAAAACCTGAAGCACTAAAGGAGCGAGGAGGGCCACGATGGTTGATACGACTGATGCTGACCGCAACGGGGGTGTCTTTCTGGTCAGTGCTGCCCGAACGCCGATCGGCAAGTTCGGTGGCGCGCTGGCCGACGTCCCGGCCGTCGAGCTGGGCGGAATCGCCATCCGGGCCGCGCTCGAACGGGCCAGCCTGCCGGAGGGTACCCCGATCGACGAGGTCCTGATGGGCCAGGTCCTGCAGGCCGGCGCCGGACAGGCACCGGCGCGCCAGGCGGCCCTTCGTGGCGGGCTGCCGGTGACCACGAGCGCAACCACCATCAACCGGGTCTGCGGCTCGGGCCTCAAGGCGATCATGCTCGCCGCGGCGGAGATCCGGGCGGGCGACGCGAGCGTGGCGATCGCCGGCGGGATGGAGAGCATGAACGGTGCGCCGTACCTGCTGCCCCGGGCCCGCTTCGGCTATCGCCTGGGCGACGGGACGCTCGTTGACGCGACTGTGCGCGACGGCCTGTGGTGCGCCTTCGACGACTGCCACATGGGCACCCACGCGGAGCGCGTGGCGATCGCCAGCAAGGTCAGCCGCCAAGACCAGGACCAGTTCGCATTGCGCAGCCATCAGCGCGCGATCGCGGCCATCGACGAGGGCCGGTTTGACGCGGAGCTTGTGCCGGTCACGATCCGCGACGCGAAGGGCCGCGAGACGATCGTCAGCGTCGACGAGGGCCCGCGGCGCGACTCGACGCTCGAAGTGCTCGCGCGACTGAAGCCGGCCTTCGCCCTGCCCGTCGGCGATGATCGCGGCGACGCCACCAGCGGCACCGCCACCGCCGGCAATGCGCCCGGCATCACCGACGGCGCTGCGGCAACGGTCGTGGCCAGCGAGCGAAGCGTTGAGCGATACGGCCTCAAGCCGCTCGCCCGGATCGTCGGCTATGCCCAGGCGGAGGTCGAACCGAAATGGCTCTTCCTCGCCCCCGTGGATGGCGTCCGCCGGCTGCTCAATCGGATCGAGATGCCGCTCGAGGCGTTCGACCTGATCGAGATCAATGAAGCATTCGCGGCCCAGGTCCTTGCCGACGGCCGGGAGCTCGGCTTCGACTGGGACAAGGTGAACGTGAACGGGGGAGCGATCGCGCTCGGCCACCCAATCGGGGCGAGCGGCGCCCGGATCGTTGCGACGCTCCTCCACGAGCTGGCCCGTCGAGACGGCCGCTACGGCCTGGCAACCCTCTGCCTGGGCGGCGGTGGGTCGGTGGCGATGGCCTTCGAGCGCGTCTGAAGCTGGACGTCGCGCCGAAACATTGACGCTGGTGCCGGCAGCGCGTTAGCGTCCGGGCGGACAGCACAGACTGCGCTGTTCTGTGTATTAGGATGGAAATGGCGAACAACCCGAACCGTGTGAACGTTCTGCTCGACGGGGAGCACGCTGCCAAGTTGTCCGGCCTCGCCGCTCGCACCCTACGTCAACCCGGGGACCATCGCTCGGTCCCTCCTGTCGACTGCGCTCGACCAGGCAGATCCCGATCCCGCCACGGTGACGGCTCTGTTGGATGCGATCCCGGGCGCCTACGAGCGGGCACAGCACGGGCTCCGCGAGGCTCGCCTGGGTCAGGGGATCCGGCTCGAGGACCTGTGACCCGGTGGCGGCTGTCGTCATCACCCGCACGGCAATCGCCGACCTCGACCGTCTGACGACGACCCTCAACCTTCCCGCAGGGACGCGTGATCGCGTCAGGTCATCGCTGGGACCGTTGACAGCCTTTCCGTTGTTCGGCCCGCGGCTTGCTGGCCGCTGGCAAGGGTTACGCTTCGTCCTCGGACCGTGGTCGTGGATGCTGATCGTGTACGTCTACGTCGAAGAGAGGGACCTGGTCGCCGTCGTCACGATCCAGGAGGCACGTTCAGCCGAGTCAGCGCCTCAGACGTGAGGCATGCCGGACCGACTCTGGGTGGGGATCTAAGCTAATCGCCCGTCGATCGGGCCCGTTGCGCGTCCCGTCAGCGCCTGAGGGAGGTTCCGGATGAACCAGCTCATCGTCATCGCCTTTGATCATTTCGACGACGCCCGCAACGCGATGAAAGGGCTGCGTGGCCTGGAGCATGAGCGTCGAATCCGGTTCGAAGACACGGCGATCGTGGAGCGTGACCCGGATGGGACGGCCCACATGACGAACGAGGTGAGCGGAACGACCGAGACGGCCGCCGTCGCTGGGGCGATCATTGGCGGTCTCCTCATGTTCGCATTCCCACCCGCCGGGATCGCGATCGGGGCTGCCTTGGGAGCGGCTGTTGGTGCATCGTTGGGTACCGGCGTCAGCGGTGATTTCGTCAACGAGGTCAAGACGACCCTCCGGCCGGGACGATCGGCGCTGTTCCTGGTGGTCAAGCAATCGGACGCCGACTCCCTGATGGCAGTGCTTAGAACCTACCAGGGCGACCTCATCCAAACGACGCTCGACACGGACGGCGAGGAAGCACTCCGCCAGGCGCTGGAATAAAGCCCACGGCCAGCGGCCACGTGACAGAGGCCACATCACCCTCGTACCGGCTGCCATATAAGCCCCATGCTTAGCGCACACGTTGTGGGGTCCAAAATACGGCATTCGGTGCACCCTGGGCGGGTCTTCGACCGCTCGGTTACGCACGAACGTCGTGGTGCTGCCCCGTCCAGGTCGGCGCTGACCGGCACTCCGAGGCCTCGAACGCGTCATCTAATAATGGGGCT
Organism: Chloroflexota bacterium; assembly: GCA_003152165.1. GTDB lineage: Bacteria > Chloroflexota > Limnocylindria > Limnocylindrales > CSP1-4 > Palsa-1033. The sequence goes on along the minus strand of PLZO01000108.1, from coordinate 8,007 downwards.
TATGTCGCGGACGTCCAGCGCTGATGCCGGACCCGGCCAGGGGCCACACCTGCCCGGGAGGCTGTGGCATCTGGCCGTCAGGCGGTCGACTCCGGCGCCAGGAACCGCGGGTCCGCGCCCATGCCACGGCCCCGTCGGCGCCTAACCGGCGTCCCAGAGGTGCCGGACCGGGAGCCCGGTGGCAACCGACTGCGCCACGAGCAGGTCGAGATACCGATCCTGGACGGCATCGGCCAGGCTGCAGACGTCGGGTCCGCCATCGATCGCCTCGGACATTCGGGCTAGGCACGTTGCCACGGCGATCTCATCGTCGGTCAGTCGGGCCGGGGCGAACGGATTGCGGTAGACCCACTCGGCGCCCGCCGTGATGCCCTCGAGGTAGAGCCCCTCGAGATTCCCATCGTGACCCGCGTCGTGGCGCTCAAGCATTAGGTGGACGGGTGTCCCGGCATCCGCCAGCCAGCGCACGACATGGCCGTCGATCTCGCCGCGTTCGCCCCGGATGAGCATGCGCAGGCCGCGGATCCAGGAGAAATACTCTTCGTCGGTGAAGTCGAGGATCCCCAGCCGGTCGCCGAAGTCGAACGTCGCGATGACCTGCTCGACGGAAATGACCCGCTCGCTCGAGGGCGGACCCTTTCGGTCCGGGCCAGCCACGATGGGGGAGTCGAACCGACGCGCGGTGATGGTCAGCGGGTCCGCGCCGACGCCGAGGATCCGTCGCAGGAGGTCGATGCCGTGGTAGCCGTGGGCGACCGAGAGTTGGGCCTGGCTGATCGATCCCAGGCGACCGCCGGCCACGATCGCCAGGCGCGCGGCGTGGAGCGGCTGGAACCGATACTGCTCGGCCACCTGGATCCGGCTCCCGAATTTGGACAGGCGGGCGAGGGCACGCAGCCCGTCTACATCCGGCGCGGGCGGCGTCTCGGCCAGGACGGCGACGCCCCGCTCGGCTAGCTCCGTCAGGAGGACCGGCGTGGCATCCCGGGGTACGGCCAGGACCACGAAAGCGGGCTCGGCCGCGAGAAGCTTATCGAGCGAGGCGTCCCCGGCCGGTGCGCGGATCGAGTATCGGCCGGTCAGGCGGAACCGGTCTGGCAAGGCCCCGGCGACGCGTTCGAAGAACCCGGCCCGCCAGCCGCCACCGATCAACGCAAAGGCGATCGGCTCCATGTCCGGCAGGGTACCGGGTCCGCTGCCCAAGGGCCCCGGCTTTTGGGCCGCCATGGCGAAACCGAACGGCCCCGGACTTCAGTGCTGCTTGCGGGCGATCGCGCGGGCGAGTTCAAGCTTGTCCATCTTCGAACGCCCGGCGACGCCCAGCTCGCGAGCCCGGTCGTACAGCTCGGCCTTCGTGTGGCCGTAATAGTCGACGCCGCCGAGTGCCTCGCCCCGACCGTCACGTGCGGCCTTGCCCCGATACGTGGACCGTGGATCGGATGGACCCGACTCGTTCTTGCGCTCCCAGTGGTCGTCGACCTTCTCCCAGCCAACCTTGAGCGACTTGAATGCTGTTCGGTGCGCTCGCTCGCCGTCGCCGTATTCCTCGACCGCGCTGTCGTGCGTCTTCAGCCAAGTCTCCTGGGCTTTCCTGGGCGACCGTTTGAGAGTTCCGGGAAGCGACTTATCGGCGGGCATGTCGTGGACCTCCGTGCAATGTTGGCTTCTAGCGCCAGCGCGTCAGGATTGCCTCGCGCTCGAACAGCCGGACCCCGAGTCGAAGGCCTCCGAGACTGATCACGAACAGGATCGCAGCCAGGACCAGGTAACCCGACGCGCCCACCAGGAGCGTGCCCGTCGTCTGCAGCAACGTGACCGCGATGATCGGCACGATGACCACGCCGCCGATCTGCTGGGCGGCACGCGGATCACTCACCCGCGAGCTTGTAATGACCCCCGCCACGACCGACACGAGGCCGACCGCCGGACCTAGCACTAACGTGCCGGCCAGCCAGCTTGAGTCGGTGACGACCCCGAACAGGTGGGGTCCATAGACGACCGATGCGAGAACAGCAAACACGAGGTAGGTCAGCCAGCCGGCCAGGACACCGGGGATGAGCGCCGCGAGCGCCTTGCCGGCGAGCAGCTCGACTGTTCGGATCGGAGCGGCGAGGACCGGCTCCAGGCTGCGGGCCTGCTTCTCGCCGATGATCGAGAACGTCGCAATCGCCAGCGGGATGTACGCCGGCATCAGCAGGAAGAAGGCGAGGAACTGCTGGACCGCGAACGCGCCGGCCAACTCGGATTCGCTGAAGCCGGCCCACTCGGGCCGCTGGACGAGGACGGCCTTCGCCAGATCCGGCGGCAGCGCGTGTTCGCCGATCGCACTGGCCAGCAGCAACGGCGCGACGGTCAACAGGATCGGCGGGATCAGGATCGTGGACATCAGCAGGCGGTTGCGCAGGGTCTCCGCAAACTCGCGTCGGAGGATGGTCGCGATGATCCGACGGCGCATCAGCTGGCCTCGCCGCCCGCGCCGGGCTGGACACCCATGATCTCGAAGTAGATCGACTCGAGCGAGTAGGCCGCGGGCCGTACCTCGAGGATCGATGCCCCGGCAGCGGCTAGCGCGCGGACGAGCGCCGGCGTGATCCGCGCGGGATCCGAAGATTCGACGACGAGTCGATCGCCATCGAGGCGGACCACGCCGACCCCATCGATCGCCCGGGCGATGCCCGGCAGGTCGACCGTGGGTCCGTCGGCCAGCCGGATCTCCACCTGGCCGCCAGCGAGCGATCCCCGCAGGCGCGCGGGCGAATCGACCCGCAGCAACCCGCCGCGCACGAACGCGACCCGGTCGCACAGCCGATCCGCCTCGTCGAGGTTGTGGGTCGCCAGGACGATCGTGCGCCCGGCCCGCCGCAGACCCTCGATCGCTTCGCGCACGACGTAGGCAGCTTCGGGATCGAGGGCGGCCGTTGGCTCGTCCAGGAAGACAACCGAAGGGTCGTGCAGGAGCGCGCGGGCAATGGCCAGCTTCTGCTTCATGCCCTTGCTGAACGTGCCCGCGACGTCGCGCCGCCGATCCCACAGCGAGAAGAGGCGCAGGTAGTGTTCGATGCGTTCCGCCCGCGTCGCGGTGTCCAGGCCGTAGAGTCGGCCGAAGAAGTCGAGGTTGGCCTCGGCCGAAAGCCTGTCGTAGAGGCCCGGGGTCTCGGTCAGGATCCCGACCCGCGCACGGACCGCTTCGGGGTCGGTCCGGACATCGAAGCCGTCAATCGTCGCCGTCCCTTCGGTCGGCTCGATCAGCGCGGTCAGCATCCGGACCGTGGTGGTCTTGCCGGCCCCATTTGGGCCGAGCAGGCCGAGCACCTCGCCGCGCTGGACTTCGAGGTCCATCCCGCGAACGGCCCAGAGCGACCCGAAGCGGCGGCCGAGTCCCGTGGCGCGCAGGGCGACAGGATCGGCCGAATGCGAGCTGGCTGGCTGGTCAGAGACGGCGGTCGTGGTCATCTGCCAAGTCTGCCGCAGGTCGCGGGCTAGCGACTACGGCTCGTTCCTGTCCTGTAGCGACCCGGACGGCAACGGCTGGATGGTGCAGGAGGTCGGGCGAGCGGGGCAGGGAGCTTGACCGGCGGAGGCTGGGCAATATGACCCCTGGGCGCGTCAGGACTGTCCGGCCGGTCAGATCGTCCCTTCGGCCTCGTCCCCGGTCTCGACGTTCTCTACTGCCGTCGCGGTCTTGCTCAGATGGCTGGCCTCGACGATCGTCGGTGTGCCGTCGCGGTCCTTCCAGCGCGTCTGGATGAGGACCGTCTCGGTCTCGCCGACGAGCTGAAGGACCACGTTGTAGCCCGGGCCGCCGGCCTCGATCGACTCGATCGCCACCTCCTTCGCCGGGAGCGGCAGGAGCGCGATGACCTCTCCGAGATTCCGATGCAGCTCCTGGCTGAGGAATCCGATCGCGCGGTCGATATCTCCAGCGAGAAGCGCATCACAGAAGGATTGGGCGTGTTCGCGAACGATCTGATCATCCATCGCTTGGTCCTCTTATCCAGGGTCACCCCAATCGTAGTAGGGCCGCGGCCTCTTGATGACCGCTCAGTCTTCGGGAAGAGCAGCAAAGGCCTTCCTTGTGTTCATATACCACCTCAGGCCTGATACGGGATTCTTCCACGGTGAGTCCGTGGGTCTGGGCGGCCCGCCGGATCAGCTCGAACTCTGGGCGACTGCGGTCGGGGAATCAAGTTCCTCTTCAGGAACCGATAGAGTCCCGCAAGGCGGCGCCGCGACTAGCCCGAGATGCGCAACATCGAAGGTTCGGCTTGCGCATCCGTTCGCGGCGCTCGGCCGCCGTCGGCTTGCTCGAGGTGCTCAACGTATGCGCGTGAGCGCTCGACCTGCCCGGTCAGCTCGCGGACCGTCACCTTCATCGTGTCCAGTGCCGCGGACTTGTACGAGTCGATTTGGTCGAGCGTGGCAAAGACGTTGTCCCAGGCTCGCTGCAAGGCGGCCAGGTCAACGCCGGCTCCTGTTGTCTGCGCTTCGACGTCGACGGTCTGGGTCTTGAGCAGAGCCGAGGTGCTCTCGATCATCCCGCTCGTGACCTCGTTGACAGCCTTGAGCTGGTCGAGGACGAGGCGCTGATCGGTCAATGCCTGGGCGACCATGACGGCCGTTCGAAGTGCAGCCGTCGTTGTCGTCGTAGCGGTCTGAATCGCTCGGACGACTTCCTGGTTGTTCTGTTGAACGACGCGCAGGGCGGCGTAGCCCTGGGCTGCGACCGCGAGCTGGGTCAGGATGTCCTGGAGTCGATGGCGAACGGGGAAGAGGATGTCCTCGCGGAGCGTCCGGCCGCGCGTCGCGTCGGTCGTGGCCAGGGCCGTGATCCGCCGTTCCAGCGTCTCATCGAGCGTGCGCGCCATGTAAGCGTACTGGCGGAGCGTCTCCATCTCCGTCCAGAGAGCGCGCTCCTCCTGGGCGATCGCCGCATTGTCCGCCAGCAGATTGGTGCGGCTGTCCGAGAGCGCCCGGGTGATCGCCTGAATGTGCGTCTGCGCTTTGGTATATCGGTCGAAGTAGCTGCGCAGTCGATCGCCCAGGGGAATGACTCCGAGCAGCTTCCGGGGGCTCATCTGGGCAAGGTCGTAATGGGCCGGGTTGAGGTCTTCGACTGTGTGCCGAAGCTCGACCAGGTTCTTGGCGATGGGCGCCTTGCCTTCGAGGATGCCGGTCATCGCCCGAACCGGACGATCGAGCAGCCGATTGCTCATCTCGGACGTGGCCACGATCTCGCGCTCGCCGATGCCGTTGACGTCGGCGATCCGGCGCCGGTACTCGTCGCTGTGCGGATCCAGCGACGACACGCTTTCGAGGAAGTCCGCCACCAGTGCGTCGATCCGGGATGCCACGTCGGGGGCGATCGTGATCCGCTTTTCAGCTTCCTCGGGCGCAACCACCAGCACCGGGGCCGGCGCGGTCAGCTCGAGCGCTGACTCGTCCCGGTCGCTGCTACCGCTCATCGGCGTGCCCTGGCTGCGCTTCGATCGCCGGCGAGGAGACCACGCTCGACGACGGGTCGACGGGCTGAGCCGCCGATGGCTCGACTCGCCCGCTCCCAGCCCGGCTCCGACTCTGGCGTCGCTGGGCGCCCGATGGCTCCAGGGCCGGTTGACCACGCTCCCTGGAAGGCGAGGATCCGGTGCCGTTCTGCGTCGGCATCATCGGGGCAATCGTCTGGCGGGCAATGTTCGCGAGCACGCCGGCCTGCTGGATCATCTCGGCCAGCGTCTCGGTGACCCCGGCCGCTCCGTTGAGGACGGTGAACGTGCCGACGTGCTCGAACGAAGACGCCGCGGCGCGCACGATCTCGGGCAGGTTGGTGGCGATCTGCTGGGCGATGACCGCTTCCTGGTTCCGGCTCAACGCCGCGGAGCGGAGCTCGATCCCGGCCGCTTCGGCTTCCATCCGNNGCTTCAGCTTGCCGGATGCGGACATCGCGGGCAGCCGCGGCCAGGGTGGTCTGGCGATACGCCTCCGCGTCGGCCGGCTTGCGAACGTCGACCTGGAGCTGTTGCTCGGTTTGCTGGGCCTGGAGCTCGGCGACCCGGGTCTCCTGCTCGACCACGGCCTGGCGGGCCTTGGCCTCCGCCAGTGGGCCTTGCTGCTTGGCGGCGTTGGTGGCCTGGTCGATCTCGGCCTGGTAGCCGGCCTTCTTGATCTCGGTGTTGCGGGTCGACTCGGCGATCTGCGCCTGGGCAGTCTGCTCCTGGCCCACTGCCTCACGTTCCGCATTGGCGCGGGCGATCCGGGCGTTCTGCTCAACCTCGGCCTGGTGGGGGACTGCCAGGTTCGCGATGTAGGCGCTGGGGCTGGTGATCGCCTGGATCTGGAAGCTGTCGATGACGAGGCCGAACGACTCCATCTCCTGGGTGCAGCGATCCCGCACCTGCTGGGTGAACTTGTCCTGGTCGCTGATCATGTCCTCGACGGTCATCGATCCGGCAATTGCCCGGAGGTGGCCGACGAAGACGTTCTGGACCTTCGTCTCGAGCTCGGTCGCCGGCCGATCAAGGAAGCGTCGAGCCGCGTTCGCGATCGATTGGTAGTCATCGCCGACCTTGTAGACCACGATGCCGCGCAGGTCGACCTGGATCTTCTGCTGGCTGACACACGGGACGGTGATCTCGCTCTCGTGCGCCTCGAGCGACAGCCTGCGCACCTTGGTCAGGCCGGGCAGGATCAGGGCGCCGCGTCCGGTCACGATGTTGAAGCCCATGCTTTCGCCGGTTCCGACCGGCCGGGCGTTGGCCCGCAGTCCCGAGATGATCAGCGCCTCATCGGGCTCCGCCACGCGCCAGCTCGCTCGGAACAGCAGAAACAGGAGCAACAGCACAACCAGAATGGCGACGACGATCGTTCCGACTGCCTCGAGCAGGGTCATCTAGGGAGCCTCATAGCGTCAGTCGGAGAGACCTCGACCGTCCGACCACCGAGACTGCCGACGACGAGGACCTGGGTGTAGCGCGGGATGGTGGACTCCTTGTCGGCCGCGCGCGCGAGGAACCGCTCCGTGCCCTGCCGAACTTCGATCATCACTTCACCGAGGTGTCCCGGCGTGATCTCCGCCGTGACCCGAGCGAGCTTGCCAACGACGTCGAGACTCATGCTCCCTCACGCGCAGCCCAGTGTGAGTTCAATCGCTCCAATCATCCTAGTCCCTACCCAGCCGAAGGTGCCAGACCTGGTGGGTCGGCCAGCGCTAGGCGAAGTCAACCCCGACGGCCCGGGCGTCCTCGACGAGGGACTCGAGCGCCTCATCGGTCCGGGCGGACTCGCGGTCCAGACCCATCACCCGGCTGACGCCCAGCTCGCGGTAGGCGCCCAGGAGGTCGATCCGGGCCGCGCCGCGCGTGGCGATGGATTCGCCAAAGAGGTGGACCGACACCGGCAACGTTGCCGGGCTACGGCCAATCTCCTCGCACCGACTCCGGATCACGGGCAGGGCCTCAATCACCTCTGCCGGCGACAGGCCATCGAGGTTGAGCTCGTCAGCGTGACGCGCCGCGAGTCGCCAGGTCACGTTCGGACCGTTGCCGCCGACCATGATCGGCACACGCGGTTGCTGGATGGGCTTGGGCACATTTCGGGCATCGCGGACGTGGGCGTGCTTGCCCTCGAACGTCGCGTGCTGGTGCTTGTCACCCGCCAGCATCGCTGCGATCACCCCCAGGTCGTCGCCCAGCCGCGCCAACCGCTCCTTCGTCTCGGGGAAACCGTAGCCGTAGGCGAGCCACTCGTCGCGCTTCCAGCCGGCGCCGATCCCGAGCTCCATCCGACCGCCGCTGATCGTATCCATCGTGGAGATCATCTTGGCGGTGAGTGCCGGATTGCGGAATGCGGTGCAGATGACGACGTGACCGAGGCGCACCCGGTTGGTCAACGCCGCCAGTGCCGCCAGCGACGTGAACGATTCGAAGGTGATCTCATCGGTCGGCCGTGGGACCGTATGGAAGTGGTCGAACAGCCAGATCGACTCGAGCCCTGATATACCGCCTTGTGGGGTCG
>PLZO01000100.1 GCA_003152165.1 Chloroflexota bacterium | reverse complement strand
GTCACTTCCGCGCTGGAACACTAGTATCTGCCCCCCACCGTCCAGAAATCGTTACGAGGATCGCGGCCGCCGACATCACCGACGGCGGCGGACGTGACGGCTGGAGTGCACGCTTGTGGCAGACAGGCCTGTCGCGGGCAGACCCACCGTGGTTCGATCTTCCCGCACACGGTAGCCAGGTCGGGTCGGTCGACGATCCTCTTCGGCGGATCGCGCTTCGTCGGAACCGCTCGTCGACGAAGCCAACTCGATCTACCACGATCGGTCCTCGGCCATCGCCTCGACGAGTTCGACGCGGATCAGCCAGCGCTCGACTCGGAGCCCCTCCTCTGGGCGCTCCGAGTACTGGAGCGCGCAGAGGAGGCGTCAGGCGGAGCTGAGGGCCAAGGGACGCCCACCCCCTGTGGCGATCCGCAAGGTCGACTGCACGGCCTGCAGCGTACGGTCGGTGCCACGATGAGGACAGACATGGCGCCCGCCGCCGGCACCGCCCAGGATGTCGATCCGCCCGAGTGCATCGAGACGTTCGCGTGGCCCGGCCTCCAGTTCCGCGTCGTCCCCCGTGAGCCGCTGACGGCCGACCAGATCCGCACATTCGGACCGACGTTACCCAAGGTCACGCGAGTGGGTCTGTTCGCCGAGATGGTCGCGATGGTCCTCGGGCGCCACGTCCGGATCCGGACCGAGCGTCCGTCCCCGGACATCAGGTTCGAGGTCGGGCGCTAGACCCTTCGCTCCTCCACCTCGTCTTCCGTGATCCCCTGCCCAGGCGAGTCCTGCCGTTCTCACGGCCGCCCGTCACGAACCGCTCATCGTGTGGCCCCTCCCCTGTTGCCGGGTAGGCTGCCGGTAGACGCGTACCCGAGCATGAGCCCGGCGGCTCAAGGTCTTCTGACGACCGGCCTCGTCTGGCCCTAGCAGCGGTCGCACGGGCAGTCAGCTGAATGCGGGCCGTGTACCCTCCCCTTGCCAGTGGACCGATCTCAACCGCGACCAATGCTCGAGCGGCGCCGCGCCCAGCGTGATGTCGTGCGGCTGGCACGACGAGGTCATGCGTCCAGTTCCCGAGCCCCTCAGAGGGCCGCCGGAAAGGCGCTACGAGGACGGTCGGATCGCCATGCCCTTGACGGCTTAGGCGATACGGCAGCTGGCCTGCGGGCCTCCGCAGCGAGCCCGGACCGCCGATCAGATCATCGCCCGCGCTGGGCACCAACCGTTACTCCGGGAGCACTCGGCTCGCTAGCCGCATCGGGCCCGGCCGCATTGTCCGCGACGCTGGTCCAGAACTCCACGGCTGCTTGTTCATAGAGCAGGCCCATCGGCAGCGTCGCCCCACGCCAGTGCTCGACGGTCCGTAGCCCGTGACCCGAACGACCCTGCCGTCGCTCCAGACGGGCATCTCCCTCATACGCCGCCAGCTTCGCCCGGTGGGTCGTGAGCTGGGCCTGGGCGAGGCGCAGACGCGCGTCGTCCGAGGCTAGATCCATGAAGAAGAGCTGGAGCAGCCCGACGTCCCGCAATTCCGTTGGGGCAACCGCCGGCCGCTCAAGCCAGGCGGCCAGCGCCACAACTCCGGCGGGCGTGATCGTGAGCACCCGCCGACGGCGACCCTCCGGCTCGCGCGTCTCCGTGACGAGCCCAAGTGCCGCGAGGCGAGGTGGCTCCTTGTACAGGAGTGTGTGCTGGAACGACCAGAAGTTACCGAGGGTGGCCGCGACCTGTCGCTCGAGGGCATAGGGCGTCGATGGCCCCTCGCGGGCCAGCAATCCCAGGATGAGGTAGGCCGTCGGCGTCAGCCGTTCGGTTGACATCCTGCAAATAGTACCATATACTCTGCACTGTTAGTACTGTTCCAACACCAGCGCGAGACGCCGGAGGCTACACAACCAGCTGACCAAGGCAACGGTCCTGGGCCACCGTCGCGCAGTGCCGACGCAGGCGAAAGGTAGGTTCCCTCATGGGTGACCTCAAGACCAAGGTCCAGCGTACGATTGAGATCTTCAATGACGGCAATGTCGGGCTGATCGACGAGATCTACGCACCCGACTTCGTCAACCGCACCGCACAGCCCGGCATGGCCCCGACCCGCGAGGGCTTCAAGCAGTGGGCGACCGCCTTCCGGACGGCCTTCCCAGACATCCACTACACGATCGAGGACTCGATCGAGGCCGGTGACAAGTTCGTGAGCCGGCTGACTGCCACGGGCACGATGCGCGGTGACTTCGCCGGCATGCCGGCCACCGGCAAGCATGCGACGTGGACCGAGATCCACATCGTGCGCACGGCCAACGGGCAGGTCGTGGAGCACTGGGGCCTGGTCCAGGAGCTGGGCATGATGGTCCAGCTTGGTGTCGTCCCGGCACCCGGACGGGTCGCCGTCGCGGTCTAGTCGCGATTCCGGACCCAAGGCCAGAGGCCCCTCGCTACCAAGCGAGGGGCCTCTCCCTAGGCCGCGCCAACCCAGATCGGCATACCTCTTGCGCGGGCACGCGCGAGGGTTACACTCGTCGCACGGGCGTTCTAAACGTCCGAACGCGGGCGGTAGCAAGCACGAGGAGAATGGATCACATGGCGAAAGCAAAGTCGACCAGCAAGAAGGTCGCGACAGAGGCGTCCAAAGTGCTCCGCGACGACCAGTTCAGCAAGACATCAAAGAGTGTTGCCGGGAGCGACCTTTCGCAGAAGAAGTCGCCTCCCAAGAAGAAGTAGCCTCAGCGTTCCCTTTTCAAGTCGGCCAGCTTGCCAGCCGGTCGAAGGGCCGACTGGATCGACGGCCCTGCGTCGCTGCGTCCACGCCACCCCCGGGTGGACGTCATTCGCGCAACCACAGCGAGACGGAGGTCGGCTCGACCGTCGCTGACCCCGTGGCGAGGATCTCCGTCTGGAGCTGTTCGAGATCGACCTCGTCGCGTAGCCGGGCGGCAAAGGCAGCGACGGTTCGCGCGGCGTCGGCGAGGGAAGGTGCTTCAGGGGGCGGGTAACTTTGCCGGTGGCTTCGCGTCGCTCGGCGCGGCGGCCGCGAGTCTCGCCGCCCCAATCGAACTCGGGCCTCGCCCAGGGCGTCGGCAACCTGTTCCAGGTGGGCGACCTCGCGAACCTCGGGATGCCGCGTTCATGGGACCGGGCGTGTCACCGTCTGCGCCCTGAAAGGCGACGCGGTCCGGTCGACGGCCACGGGGGTTTGAGGTCGGCGATGGCCAACCAATTAGCCAGATCCGTCGCGTTTCCCAGGTCGCCTGGCCCGCCGGCACCGTCGGGATGGTCGGGAGGTCGGGAGGCCACGATCATCGAGGGTGACGTGGCCGATCCAAGTGAGATCCATGACGGTGGCCGCGATGGATTGATCCCTGGCTCGCGTCTGTTCCGGCCAAGCGGGGCTGCGTCCCCCGCGCCAGCGTGGACCACGGCGCTAAAGGCGGTCGGTTCTGCGGAAGATGGGTCTCCAGTGCCGGGCGGTCCCAGCCACCGAGGTCGGCGCCCGCTTCGTAGGTCGATTGAAAGAACGCCTGAGCGGTCGCGTCGGGATCTTGGGCACGTCGCACAACGTCGTAGGGGAGGACGAACTCGCCGAGTTGGGCATCAAACGAGGCCCCTGGCGGACGCACCGGGGCAGACTTGAACCCACTGGGTTCAGGGTAGGCGTACGCGTAGAACATCGGACCGGGCGCCTCGCTCGACGGCCACCATCCGATGCTGCTCTCCTCGCGGGAATAGGCCTCCTCCATGACCCAATCCGGGCAGTTGGGCGCCCCGCCAGGATGGCGCGGCGCCGGCCGTCCCGAGTACCGCGAAGCAGCAAGGTCGAAGCTGCCCCAGAAGAACTCGACCGGGCTCGCCTTGCCGACGAAGCCACTCCCGAATGCCTTCATGACCCGGTCAGCCTGGAGGAGGCCGTGCCATAGGGCCCGTGCGTGGCCTGGGTCGTAGGAGGCATGCTGTTCGTCGGACTCGAAGGGGATGGCGTCCGCCACTTCTACTGGTCGGGACCAGATGCGCACCTCGATCCCTAGGCTTCGCAGCCCGTCCATGAACTCCCGATAGAACCGCGCGACCGACTTCGGCTCGAGCGTCATCGAGAACGAGCTGCCCCTGCTGTCAGTGATGAGCAGGCGGTGGTCGATGAAATCGAGGTCGATCTGGAACAGCCGACGCCGATACGGGATCGGAGAGGTCGTCAAACCCCGCGAACTCACGTACAGTGGGACGTGCCACCAGTGGTTGAGTGGAGGCGCAAGAGCCAGGCGGACCTTGCCGACGATCTGGACCCACATGTGGACCGTGGAGATGGTCGGTTGCCACTCCGGCCAAGGCAGCTCGGGCCAGGAATCCTGAAGATCGTCGGTCATCGCCATGGCAGGCATCGGGATCCGCTAACCGTCATCGTCGCTCCAACAGGCTTATCAATGGAGCTGGCGCTGCCAATCGGCGGGCACGCGTCCGGCCGGTCCGGGCACGGATTGGTCGAGCGGATGATGACGGGGCGACGCGAGGAGCGGACCCTCGAAATCCTCCTCCTTCGCGTAATCCCAGAACCACTCCTCACCCGGCTCGTAGCTCTGCGCGACCGGATGTCCTGTAGCGGCCGCGTGACGACTCGCGTGCTGGGACGGCGAGGAGTCGCAGCACCCGACGTGGCCGCAATGGGCGCAGCGGCGGAGATGGAACCACCAGCCATCGGCAGCGCTGCAGTCGAGGCAACCTGGACCGCTCGGCGGTACCGAAGGGTCGATGTCCGTGCCCTGTGCCAAGAATCACCTCCTCGCTGCGTGGTACTTGTTCCGCGCATCCACCCCTCAGTCGACCAGAGCCTGGTATTCGGGGTGGGAGCGAATGTAGCGAGCAACGAATGGGCACATCGGCCGGACCCGCAAGCCGCGATCGCGGACGTCATCGAGAACGTCCTGGACCAGGCGCTGACCCAGCTGTCTGCCGGCATAGGCCGGGTCGATCTCCGTGTGGATGAGGGTGATATGCCCATGGTGGATCGCGTAGCTGATCGATCCAGCGAGCTGGCCGTCGACGGTCAGCTCGTAGCGTCGACGATCAGGATGGTCGAGCGCTTCGACGACCTCGTTCATCGCTGTGATCCTCAAACCGCAGTGCTCGTCATCAATGACCGCTCTGCTAGACGGCTGCCGTTCGGCGAAGAGCCGAACGCCAGTGGATCCTTCGGGGCCGGCCCCGGTGCCCGAGGTTTACGACTCGAGGGTACCGCAGGCGGAGTTCTGTAGGTCTTGCGCCAAGCAGAAGTGTCCTCCACACGATTTACCGGTCGAGTTCGGCGGCGCCGGACGACGCGCTACCAGCTCGAGTTTGAAACCGTGGTTCGGGGCCAGTCCCGACGCCGGGGATCGAGCGAACCAATGTCCTCCGAACCGATGGTGAAGCCACCGAACGCGACGAAGCCCTCGATCGTGAGGTGCGCTTGGTCGCTGACCTCGGCGCCCGCGGGTCGCACGTCGTTTACCCCGCCGATCCCGCGAACATGGCGCACGACGCGCCAGCTCGGAGGCACGAGGATCTGACCACCACCGAAGACGGCACGGATGGTCAGCCGGGCACCACCGGGATCGAGTGCCGCCCGGCGCAGGTCGAGGACACCGCCGCCGTACCAGCACTCGAGCGATCCACCCCGGAAGCTTCGTGCGGCGCTCCGGTACTGGAGCGATTCGAAGATCGCCACGAGAACGACCTCGTCGGCGTCAGGATCGGCCGACGGGACGATCCGTCGCTTCGCCAAGACGGCACCGATGACGCCAACCACCCAGGTCCCCACGAGCGCGATGGCAACCAGTCCGACTAGTGACTTCAGCATCGGACAACCGAGCTTAACCGTCAGCCGACGCCGGCGCTAGGTAGGGGCTCATCTACTCGCGCTGAATCGGGCTACCGGCCTCGTGACGAAGCCAGCGACGAACGGGCGGCGTTGGCCTGAGGCGCATCTCGTTCGGCCTCGAGGCGACCGGCCGACGGCCCCTGAACGATGACCCGGCGGCCATCCTGAGAACCCGCGGTCGGGTAGGTCGTCGCGCAACGGCGGAGGTTGCCCTGGGGCGGCTGCCCGTCGGGCAGACGGCCGAGTGACGCTCCATGCGCGCCTGGAGCCGTCGCCTGCTCGAGGTCGCCTCGCGCGGTGCGGATCGCCTGTGCCTGGACGCACGAACCATCGCGCTCCGAGAACGGATCCGCGGCCACGATGGTCGGGTCCATGGCTGTCCTTCTTCAGCACGCCTCGTGTGCGAACCCAGCCGTGCGGAGTGTCTCGATCAGGCCCATGCTCTCGTCGGCGCTGTCGTGCGTGCGACGAGCCCCTCGACAGCGCTTGCGCTGACAACGCCTCCTCCGACGTCCGATGCCGAGGCGGGGCCGGGCCCCGCGGCGCAGCTCTTCCGAGGCGCCACGCCCCGGCGTAGTTCAGTACAGAGGCGCTCGCACAGAGGCTCCTCGCATGAAGCTCGATCTCGACACCCTGGTCCTCCGCTCCGGCACCCACAGCTCACCCTCAGATGGCGTGTCGCTGATGGAGGCGGTCAGCGCCCTCGCGGGTGAACCCTGGTCGAATCGCCCGAGCTGCACGAGCCCGGTCATCGCCGCCTATGCGCGCAGCCTCAACGACTGGCTCCCCGACAACGCGCGTCAGCGGCTGAAGGCCTACATCCCGAGACTCGTCGGGACGGCCGAGCCCGACCTCGAGCTGCGCCGCGCGTTTGCCTGCGCCGATGCCGCGGTCCGGGTCTTCGCCCCGCTCGCGTTCGCGGCCGCGGGCCTCGTCAAGGAGGGCCTCAAGCTGGGCGCGCTCGCGCCGGTCGACCGCGAGTCGGCGCACTCGGCGGCGGAGTCGGCCGAGTCGGCCGAGTGGGCAGCGCGGTCGGCGGCGTCGACGTCGGACTGGTCGGCGGCGGAGTCGATCCGCTCGGCGGCGGATTCGGCGCGGTCGGCAGCGCGATCGGCGCGGTCGGCGATTGAGTCGGCGGCGATGGAGTCGGCACGATCGGCGGCATGGTCGGCGGCGGAGTCGGCGCAGGCGGCGGCTCGATTGGCGGCACGGGCGGCACGGGCGGCGGCGGAGTCGGCGGAGCGCTCGGCGGCGGACTCGGCGGAGCGGGCGGAGCGGGCGGCGCGGTCCGCGGCGTTTGAGCTCCTCGATCGCCTCATCGCGGCCGCCTCATGACCGACGGCACCAGGTCCGACGGGTACGCGGGTGCCGGCAGGCCGGGCGAGCTCGTGCTCTCCTCGGCCAGAGCCGAGGTTAGACAGTGGGCGGCCGACCCCGACACCGACGTGGCTTCGGCCGGCACCCCCGACGGCCTCACCACGTGGCATGCCAAGGCCGAGGGCAACGCGGTGATCGACTACGGCCTCCATATGATCATGAGCGACGTCAGTGCCGGGACGCTCAAGGAGATGGACGACCTGGTGGCCGAGGGCGTGCCCGACGTCAAGCTAGGTAGGCCTCGATGCGGGTAGGTGTGATCAGCCCGATCGCCTGGCGCACCCCGCCGCGTGCCTACGGGCCATGGGAGCAGGTCGCCTCGAATGTCGCCGAAGGGTTGGTGGCACAGGGTCACGAGGTCACCCTCTTCGCCNNCATCTCGAGGCGGTCGCCCCGGCCGGCTACGAGGAGGACGCGCAGGTCACCCCCAAGGTGTACGAGGCGCTCCACATCGCCCGGGCCATGGAGCAGGCGGATCGCTTCGACCTCCTCCACAACCACTTCGACTTCCTGCCGCTCGCCTGGTCGCGACTGATCCGGACGCCCCTCCTGACGACGATCCACGGCTTTTCGTCACGAGCCATCCTGCCCGTCTACCGCGAGTACGATCGCCACGCCTTCTACGTATCGATCAGTGATGCGGATCGAGACCCGTCCCTCGACTACGTCGCAACCGTCCACAACGGCATCCGCCTGGCGGACTTCACCTTCTGCCCGAACCCCGGCGACTACGCGCTGGTCCTCGGGCGGATCCATCCCGACAAGGGCGTTCATCTGGCGATCGAGGCCGCGACCGCCGCCGGCTTGCCTCTGCTGATCGCGGGGATCGTCCAGGACACGGACTACTTCCGGCGTCAGGTTGAGCCGCGGCTCGACGGCGACCGAGTGCGATTCCTGGGGCCGGTTGGGCCGGCGGAACGGGATTCGCTGCTGGGTGGCGCGCTCGCCCTACTCCAGCTGGTCACGTTCGACGAGCCGTTCG
>PLZO01000114.1 GCA_003152165.1 Chloroflexota bacterium | reverse complement strand
CCGCTTCGCGGCTACTTATTGAGCCTGTGCTCGACTTTTCGAATGCCGAGTGAGGTATGACGCGGACTCTCTTCTCGGGGCGCCATTTTCCTGATAAGAATATGAGCTTGCACTCCAGCCAAGCCATCCTTCTTTTTTTTGCGGCCGCGATTGCCGGGACGCTAAACGCGGTGGCGGGCGNNCCAACGCCACCAACACGGTTGCGCTATGGCCGGGGCTGGCGGCCAGTACGGTTGCCTATCTGAAGCGTCTGAACGCACCGCTGCGCGTTTTGGTGCCGCTGCTGGTGACCAGCGTGGCCGGGGGGTGGGCTGGGGCATTGCTATTGCTGAGAACTCCGCAACGCACTTTTCTCCATCTTGTACCCTGGCTGTTGCTGAGTGGCACACTGCTGTTTGCCTTTGGAAACAGGCTCCGCAAATTGGCGGGGAGAGCGGCCGTCGTCGACGACCTCCGGGCGATATCTTGGCAGGCGATCACAATCACTTCGATCGTGGAGTTGCTGGTCTCGGTGTATGGCGGATACTTCGGCGCCGGCATTGGGTTCATGACCCTGGCAATGCTGGCTGCCTTGGGTATGCGCGACATTCATGCCATGGGCGCCATTCGGACCTTGCTGGCGGTCGCGATCAACGCGGCCGCAGTCCTCACGTTTATCGTGGCGCGAGCAGTCTTGTGGCCGCAATGTGTAGTGATGATCGCGGGAGCTCTCGTAGGGGGATGGTTTGGGGCGCACTATGCGCAGAAGGCGGATCCCGGGAAAATTCGGTACGTGGTGATCGCGACGGGCCTGGTAATGACCGCATACTTTTTTGTTAAAGCCCATTAGCAACCATTGGCAACCGAGCGCGCCGACGACCGTTCCGCCCGCTCCTTATAGGCTTCTGAGGCCCTTGCGGCTAAAGATTCCTCATTCTGGGGCGATAACCATGATGAGAGTCGGAGAATCAGGTAAACTTAAGGTTGGCTTGCATAGGCTGGCGGGGAGTGTTCGTGTCGCTCTGGTCATTGCGATAGGTACCTGTCAGGAATGATCAATGGTTAGCGATTGCGTCAATCGATCGTTGTTAATCGATCGTTGCCAGTTGGTCGTTATCATCGATGGTCATCAACAGAAGAACCCCTCCGAAACCCTGAGGTTCGAATTAATAGTTTCGTTTTCGAAAGAGGACAAATTCATGAGCACTTCCACCCTTCTTGAACACGCGGAGCAACCCACCACGAACGCCACCAAGTATGTGTACTTTTTCGGCGACGGAAAGGCCGAAGGCAACGGCAAGATGAAGGACGACCTGGGCGGCAAGGGCGCGGGCCTGGCCGAGATGACCAGCGCGGGGCTTCCGGTCCCGCCCGGCTTCACGATCACGACGGAAGCGTGCAACGACTACTTCGCGGCCGGCGAACGGCTGCCGGACGGGCTGTGGCAGGACGTCCTCGACGCCGTCAAGGAAGTCGAGAAGCTGACCGGCAAGGGTTTCGGCGATCCTGCGAACCCCCTCCTCGTCTCGGTCCGCTCGGGCGCCAAGTTCTCGATGCCGGGCATGANNCGTCCTCAACCTCGGCCTGAACGAGCGCACCCTCCACGGGCTCATCGCCCTGACCGGCAATGAGCGCTTCGGCTGGGATGCCTACCGCCGCTTCATCCAAATGTTTGGTCGAATCGTGATGGGCGTCGATGCCGAGAAGTTCGACGCGGCCCTGGACCACGCCAAGGCGACCCACGGCGCGAAGCAGGACACCGACCTCGAGGCGGCCGCCCTGCGCGAGGTCAGCGAGGCGTTCAAGGCGATCGTCAAGGCCTCGACGGGCCACGACTTCCCGAGCGATCCGCTCGACCAGCTGGACCTGGCGACCAAGGCGGTCTTCGCCTCGTGGTTCGGGCGGCGTGCGCATGACTACCGCGAGAACCAGAAGATCCGGCATGACCTCGGCACCGCCGTCAACATCGTGACGATGGTCTTCGGCAACATGGGCAACGACTCGGGCACCGGGGTTGCCTTCACCCGCGACCCGAACACTGGCGAGAAGGTGCTCTACGGCGAGTACCTGACCAATGCCCAGGGCGAAGACGTGGTGGCGGGCATCCGCACCCCCCAGCAGATCAGCAACCTCGCCCGCGACCTGCCCCAGGCGTACGCCGAGTTCCAGCAGATCGCCGAGCGCCTCGAGCGGCACTACCGCGATGTCCAGGACCTCGAGTTCACGATCGAGCGCGGTCACCTGTTCATGCTCCAGACGCGCAGTGCCAAGCGAACGGCCGCGGCCGCGGTGAAGATCGCGGTCGACATGGTCGGCGAGGGCGTGATCACGAAGGAAGAGGCGATCGGCCGTATTGAACCTGCCCATGTCGACCAGCTCCTGCGCGACCAGTACGACCCCGCCGCCCGCCGGTCGGCGACCCGGATTGCGCGCGGTCTGAATGCCTCGCCCGGCGCCGCCGTCGGCCGGGCCGTCTTCTCAGCCGACGACGCTGTCGCCTGGGTCGGCCGCGGCGAGAAGGTGGTCCTTGTCCGGATCGAGACGTCACCCGACGACTTCCACGGGATGGCCGTGGCCCAGGGCATCCTGACGGCACGTGGTGGCGCCACCTCGCACGCGGCCGTCGTGGCTCGCCAGATCGGCAAGCCTTGCGTGGCCGGCTGTGCCGAGCTCGTCGTGGACTACGCCGCCGGCACCGCCCGAAGCATTGAATCCGGGGTGACCTTCGCGGAGGGTGACTGGATCAGCGTCGACGGCTCGACCGGAGAGGTCTTCCTGGGCTCAATGCCCACGATTTCCGCCCGATTCGAGGATCAACCAAACCTGCGTATGATCCTTGACTGGGCCGACGGCTTCCGCCGAATGGGCGTCTGGACCAACGCGGACAAGCCCGAGGAAGCGGCCTTGGCCCGTTCGTATGGCGCCCAGGGGATCGGCCTGTGCCGGACCGAGCACATGTTCCGCGAAGGCGAGCGGCTCGAGATCGTGCGCGACGCGATCCTCGTCGCCAATGCCGCCACCCGGGCCAAGACGCGCCGCGAGGCGGGAGAAGTGCTCGGGACCGAGGACCTCGCGGTCGTCGCCCGCTTCGACTCGGCAATGGGCAAGCTGGAACGCCTCCAGCAGGGCGATTTCGAGGGGATCTTCAAGGCGATGGACGGCCTGCCCGTGGTGGTCCGCTTGATCGATCCGCCGCTGCACGAGTTCCTGCCCAACCACGACGACCTGCTCGTCGAGGTCACCGAGCTGCGCGAGCGCGGCACGCCCGAGGCGGATCCCGAATATGCCCGGGCCCGTGAGGTCCTGGCGGTGGTCAACTCGATGCGCGAGCAGAACCCGATGCTCGGCCTGCGCGGCTGCCGCCTGGGCCTGATGATCCCCGACTTCGTGAAGATCCAGACCCGGGCGATCCTCAACGCCCAGATCGCGGTGACCCGGGCCGGCGGTCATCCGATCGCCAAGATCATGATCCCGCTGGTCGGCCACGTGAACGAGCTTTCGGCGACGAAACGGATCCTGGAGACCGAGGCCCAGGCTGTCGAGGCAGCGGCCGGCGTATCGGTCGACTACAAGTTCGGCACGATGATCGAGGTTCCGCGCGGAGCACTGACGGCCGACCTGATCGCAGCCGACGCGGCGTTTTTCAGCTTCGGCACGAACGACCTGACCCAAATGACGTTCGGCTACAGCCGGGACGATGCCGAGGGTGGCTTCCTGCTCAAGTACGTCGAGGAAAAGATCCTGCCGGCCAACCCGTTCCAGACGCTCGACGATGCCGTCGTCGGACTGATGAAGATCGCGGTCGACAAGGGCCGCGCGACCCGCCCGGACCTGGAGCTGGGCATCTGTGGCGAGCATGGTGGGGATCCCGAGTCGATCGCCAAGTGCGAGCGGATCGGCCTGGACTACGTCTCGTGCTCGCCATTCCGGGTACCCGTGGCCCGCCTGGCCGCGGCCCAGGCAGCCCTTGCATCAGCCGCCGAGCGCGACCTCTAGGGCCAGCTCACCGTCCCGTCGAGGTCAGCTCCGAGGTCGCCAGGCGGCTCGTCAAGGTGAGCTCGTACGCATTCGGCGGCAGCATGAAGTTGGCGGGCGCGGTCGCGTTCTGGGTCGACTCGGCCGACGAGGTGATCGGTGTGCCCGGCTGAGCGACGTTCAGGAACCGCAGGTCATACGAGCGAGGCTCGAGAACACGACGCCCGGCGCCTGTGGCGCCGCCCAGCTGGCGTTCAGGGTGAGCGCTCCTGAGGCGGTGGCCACAACGGTCAGGTCGAGCCCGGTCTTGGCCATGGATCCCGCGAACGGGATCCCGCCGATCTCGAGTGAAGGCGCCGCGGCTGGGTAGGTGAGCTCGAAGTCGACGCTCGCCGAAGCGCCGTCCGTGGCGCCGGCCACGGTGACCGTCCAGGCACCGGCGGCAGTCGTCGGCTTCTTGACGTCCAGGCCGGTCGCGCCGGATTCACAGGTCGCGCTGTGGCCTTGTTGCTGGATGCAGATCTTGACCGGGGAGCTGGCAATCAGCGCCTTGGCGTCGATCGTCCCGCCGTCGTCGACGTGGAAGCCAAATGTTGCCTTGGGGTTGCCCTCGCCGGCTGGGTCGAACAGGCCGACTCCACGGAACGTGGCGTCGGCCAAGGGGATGAGTGGAGTCGGGCTGGGGGTTGGCGCGGCCGTGGCACTCGGCGCCGGCGTTGGACTCGGGCTGGGAGTTGGTGTCACCAGCGGAGTGGTCAGGGCGATCGGCGACGGGCTGGCGCCGGCGTTCGCTTTGGTGACGTTGTCGATCACCGTCTTGGCGATGAACGCAACGACGAGCAACGGCACGATCGCGATCAGCACCTGGCCCAGGCCCGATGGCAGGACCGCGCGCTGGCTGAGCGATCCATCGAGCAGGACCGGGGCTGCCCCGGCGGGAGCGACGACGATCTGGAAGGGGATCGTCATGGGACTCCCCTGGCGCAACCGCTTGCGGGCTTTCAGCCTGACTCGGACGGTTGCGCTGCCGCCGGCCGGGACGACCACCCGGGCCTGGTCCGGCCGGACGGTCAGGCGCTCATCAGGATCTCCACCCGAGAGATCGACGCTGGCCGGCACATTGCCTGCGTTGTCGATCTCGACCCAATGCGTGGCGGCCCGGGACAGGCGTCCGCCAGTCGATGTCCGCGGGGTCATCCGGGCGCTGACCTCGAGCAGCGGCTGGACCTGGATCCGGCCCTCCGCAACGTACGAGAACAGGGCATCCTCGCGCGAGCGGACCCGAAGCGCGAACGGATACGTGCCGGCGGCCGGGGTGCTCCCGCGCGGCGGCTGGAAGGTGATCCGGGTCTCGCCGCTGGCATCCGGGAGGAGCGGCAGGCTGGCCGGCCCGACGGTCATCCAGGCGGCGAATTCGCCGACCGGTACGAACGTGAACTCGTCGACGATCCGGCCGGTATTGCGAATCCTGATCGTGGCACTCACGGCGCTGCCGGGTCCGACGCTGAGCGACGGATTGACGAGCTCGATGGTGGCCGGCATCAGGCCCTGACCACCAGGCGGCGGCCAAGGCGTTGTGGCTGGGGTCCGGGGTGAGGTCGACCGGTCTCGCCGAACCGTCGGCCGACATGACGTACAGGTCCGTGTCCGAACCCTTGATGACCTGGAAGGTGATCTCCGTCCCATCCGGCGACCAGGCCGGCCAGGAGGCAACCAGGGAGGCAGGGGTGACCGCCTGCACGTCTGAGCCGTCTGCATTCATCACGTAGATCCGGTCGGTCCCGTCGCGCGTGCTGTCAAAGGCAATCTTCGTGCCGTCCGGTGACCAGGCCGGGGAGACGTCGGAGCCAGTGGCTGGCTGGGTCAGCTGGACCGGGGCCACCGATGGCTGATCCGGGTCGAGCCGCCACAGGTTGAGCTGACCATTGATCGCCACGGCATAGACGATCGAATGGCCGTCGGGCGACCAGCTCGGCTCAGTTGCCCCCGACTCCGCGCTCGTGAGCTTGACCGTGGTTCCGCCGGCCGACGGGATGATCCAGATCTGGGGGATGTGGGTGGCGCACTTCGCGGTGAACGCGATCCGGTCTCCGCTGGGCGACCAGCTGGGCGCCTTGTTTGTGTTTGCCCTCTTCGTCAGGGCGTGGGCCGAGGAGCCGCTGGCATTTATCACCCACAATTCCTCGGTCGTCGAGGGCGGGGATGCGCATCCAGGCGATCTTCGTGGCATCGCGCGACCAGCCCGGACCGCTGTTCGTACCGGCCGTCGTCAGCTGGGTTGCCTTGCCGCCCATTGGCTGGATCAAGAAGAGATTCGCGGTCACGGCGTAGGCGATCGGCCGGTTGGGGATTGGTAGCGGGGTCGGGCTGGCGACGGGCGACGGGCCGAGCGACGCGATCGGCGCGGGGCTGGCTGTTGGCTGGACGATCGCCACGCTGGCGACCGGGCTCGGCGATGGCGAGGGGGTCGGCGAACCGCCCTTGAGCGCGAAGACCGCAACGCCGACGAGGACCCGGGATCAGCGCGGGACGGCGGTCGACGCGGGCGCCTCTATCAGGGCTACTCTAGGGCGGCGTGCGCGCAAACAGGATGGGAGGTCCATGGCCGGGAACGTCATCTGCTCGAAATGCGGCCATCAGAACACTGCCGAGCAGCCCTTCTGCGGTTCGTGCGGCGCCTTCCTCGAGTGGTCGGACCAGAAGGTCGAGGGCGACGACACGGCCGCGACCACTACTCACCCGTCGAGTGTCTCGCCAGCGGTCCCGTCCGCGGGGTCCGACGCTGAGCTGGCGGGTCTCGCCCGGAGCCGCTCGGGCGCGCCGCTCTCGCCCGCGAGCGCCGATCCTACCCCGGTCCGGCCGGCGCCCGTCGAGCCGCCACCAACGCTCGGGCCAGCCGCCACCCAGCCACCGCTCGTCTCGCCGGTCCGGCCCGGTCCGTCGGCTCGGAGCGTCCCGCCGACGCCAGCCGACCTGTCGGATCTGCCCGGCCCGGCCGACCCCGCCGCGGTCGTGCCCGCGCCGGCCCTCGACCCGACGATCGTCTGTCCAGCCTGTGCCAGGCCGAACCCGGTCGATCGCACCTTCTGCCATTCCTGCGGGACGCTCCTTCGGCCGAAACCATCGGAGCCGGCGCCCCGGGGTCGTCGCTCCGGCTCGGCCCTGGATGGACGAGCCGGGCTCTATCGCCTTGTCTCGATCCTCCTCCTGATCGCGATCATCATCGTCGGATCGTTCCTGCTGACCCGCCTGACGACTCCATCGAGCGGGCCAACACCACTGCCGTCGCCGACGAAGGCGTCGCTCGTGCGATTGGTGGCCGTGGGCTCTCCGGCCCCCGGGTTGGTCGGCTCGTACGTCGCCGGGTGACCGAGGGCGATCCGCCGACTCCTGACGGCCCGGACACTCGGCCGACGGGCGGTTCCTCCAGGCGCTTGCGCCGGATCTTCCTCGACACGACGCCGCTGCGCGAGCACCGCGAGTTCCGGCTGCTATGGTTCGGCCAGGTCGTCTCCGGGATGGGCAACCAGATCACCCGGATCGCCCTGCCGTTTCAGGTCTATGTCCTGACCGGTTCGACCCTAGCAATCGGGGCCCTGGTCCTGGCCCAGCTCATCCCGATCCTGGTCTTCTCGCTCGGTGCGGGCTCGGTGGCCGATGCCGTCGACCGGCGCAAGCTGTTGATCGTCACCCAGGTCGGAATGGGCCTGACGAGCACAGCCCTGGTTGGCCTGGCGCTCATGCCGTCACCACCGTTGATCGCGATCTTCATCGTCGCGTTCCTCGCCGCGGGCCTGGGCTCAGTCGATGGCCCGACCCGATCCGCCGCGATCCCGCGGCTGGTCACCCCTGGGCACCTGCCCGCGGCCATCGCCCTGAACCAGCTGAACTTCCAGATGGCCTCCGTCGTGGGCCCGGCGATCGGCGGCCTGCTGCTGGCGACGCTCGGCCTGGCTGGCGCGTACGCGGCCGACGTGCTCAGCTTCGCGGCATCACTCGCGGCCCTGCTGGTCATTGGTCCCCTGGCGCCGGTCGGCCGAGTCACCCGGCCAGGACTCGCGGCGATTCGCGAGGGCCTGCGCTACACGGCCGACCGTCGTGTGATCTTGTCCACCTTCGTGATCGATCTGGTGGCGATGATCTTCGGGATGCCGACCGCGCTCTTCCCTGTGCTCGCCCTCGATATCTTCAAGGTGGGTCCAATCGGCGTCGGTTTGCTGGCCGCCGCACCCGGGGTGGGCGCGTTCTTCGGAGCCCTGCTCTCGGGCTGGGTCTCGCGGGTCAAGCGGACCGGCCGGGCCGTCGCCCTAGCCGTGATCGTGTGGGGCCTGGCGATCACCGGCTTTGGCCTGGCGACCTTTTCGTTCCCGCTGGCCCTGTTCCTGCTCGCGGTCGCCGGGGCAGCAGATGTCCTGTCGGCAGTCTTCCGCTCGACGATCATCCAGCTCGAGGCACCCGACGAGCTGCGCGGCAGGGTGATGTCCATCCATACGCTCGTGGTCACGAGTGGGCCGCGCATGGGCGACCTCGAGGCGACCGGCGTGGCGGCTCTGTTCGGGGCCCAGTTCTCGGTCGTGACCGGCGGGTTGCTCTGCCTGGTCGGCGTGGCGGCCGTTGCCCAGGCGTTCCCTGAGCTGTGGCGGAACGTCATGGCGAGCAGGGAGTAAGGCGACCGGCGGGTCCCTCAGAAGGTGACCACGCTGCGCAGGCCGTCGCCGGCACGGAGGCGGGCGAAGGCATCCTCCACGTCCTCGAGGCCGATCCGGCGCTCGACCAGTCGTTCGATCGGGAGTCGACCCGCCAGGTAGAGCTCGGCGTAGCGCGGGAAGTCGATCGACGCAAGGGCGAAGCCGTAGTTGCTGCGGAGGATCGAGCGACTGCCGTCGACGAATTGGAAGACATCGAAGCTCGCTCGAACGCCGAACGGGGTCATGCCACCAGGACGGCCGTGCCGCCCGGCGGCAGGAGCCGGATCGCCTGTTCGATCGTGGCCGCCAGACCGATCGCCTCGAACGTGAAGTCTGGTCCACTACTGGTCTTCGAGCGAACCTCGCCATCCGTCACTTCCGGATCGGCGCCGGCGAGGACGGTCGCCGTAGCGCCGAGCTCACGAGCCAGGTCCAGCTTCGCAGGGACGCGATCGACGGCGACGATGCTGCCCGCACCGGCCAGGACGGCACCCATCACCACCGACAGACCAACGCCGCCCAGGCCAATCACGACCACGCTCGACCCGGGCGGTACCCGAGCCGTCTTGATCACGGCGCCGACTCCGGTCGAGACGCAGCAGCCGATCAGTGCCGCAACATCGGGTGGGGTGCCGTCAGGCATCGGGATCGCCGCGCTGGCCGGCACGACCGTGGCTTCGGCCATCGTCCCGATCCCGCAGTACGGGTAGACCGGTGAGCCGTTGGGCCGATGGGCGCGAGTCGTGCCGTCGGTCAGGCGATGGCGGCTGGATCCTGAGTCGGAACACAACCACTCGCGCCCTGAGCGACAGGCGGCGCAGGCATGGCACGGGGCATACCAGCTCAGCGCGACGAGCTGGCCGAGGTTGAGGCCGCTCGCGGCGGCGTCGACGCCGGGCCCGAGAGCCTCGACGATGCCCGCGCCCTCGTGGCCGATCACGAACGGACCGGGCCTTGGCCACTCGCCGTCCCGGACGTGGAGGTCGGAGTGGCAGACGCCGCTGGCCAGGATCCGGACCCGGACCTCGCCATGTTTCGGCTCATCGAGGATCAACTCCTCGATCGCGACCGGCTCACCAGGTTGTTCCAGGACGGCGGCACGCACAAGAGCAGTGTGCCGGACATGACGAGACCCGGTGCCGCGCTGGCGCCGGGTCTCGAACGACGAACGAAATCGAGAGGTTCAGGCGACCGCGTTGGCCGCCTTGACCACCATCGTGTGCGCGAAGATGTCGTGCCAGCCCTGCTTGGTCGGACTCTGGTACGTGGTATAGACGAGGTAGATGAACCAGGCCAGGGCAGCCACCCCAACCACGAGGCCGATGAGCGGCAACGGGTTGAAGGCCTGGACAATCCCGAAGGGTGCGCCGAGGGCGATCCAGCGCTTGATCGCCTGGTCCTGGGTCAGGGTCGCGCCGCTGCCGGCGTCCCCGACCTGCATTCCGAGGACCTGCATGCCAATCGTGGAGCGCCTTTTCGTCCAGGTGTAGATGAAGTAGGCACCGCTGATGGCAAGCCCGATGGCAGCGTAGATGATCGAGAACAGGTAGTTGTACTGGAAGCCATTGACCAGGTCGAACGTGTAGATGCGCAGCCCTACGCCGCCGAGGATTGCAAATACGACGATGTTGACGATGCCCAGAATGATCGCGTCGATGATGTAGGCGATGGCGCGATTTGGGACGTCCGCGTACACGAAGCCCTTCGGTCCTGGCTGGGCCGGAGGGGGTGGGGGCGCACTCCAGCCGGAAGTCGGTCCCGTCGGCGCGCCCTGGCCGCCGGTCGATCCACTCTGATCCATCGTTCCTCCCTGATGGGGATTTGTCGCGAACGTGGACCCTCCTCGCTCGCCGTGGAGAGCATAAGCATTCTGCACCCAGTCCACCAGACCAAATGTGATAATTTTCCGCGCACGTTTGCCGCCCAGCCTGTCCCGCGCTCGAGCCTGAAGGGCGCCGCCCGGCCCGGCCCGAAGACAGCGCCAGCTCGGTGGTGCACCGGCGATGACCCCGCTCCGCATGATCCGGCCCATGCCGGGCGCCCGTCGGGTCCCCGGCGCGCCGGCCTGACTGCGACCCTAGGCGGCGACGACCTGGTTGCGACCGGCTCCCTTGGCCATCGCCAGGCCCACGTCGCAGGCGCCCAGCAACTCGCTTGCGCCGTCCTCCTGGCCGAGCTCGGCACAGCCCGCCGAGACCGTGGCCGAGAGTCGCTCGCCCGATGCACCTCGGAACGATTGCTCGGCGAAGGCGGCCCGGACCTCCTCGGCGATTCGGAAGGCATCGTCGCGGCCGGTGCCGTCGAGGATCGCCACGAATTCCTCGCCACCGTAGCGCGCGACCAGGTCGCCCGCCCGAAAACGCTCACGCAAGAGTTTGCCGAACGCGCGCAGAACGGCATCGCCGGTCTGGTGCCCGTGGAACTTGTTGAACGCGCCGAACAGGTCGAGATCGAACAGGATGGCCGCGATCGGCGGCCGCTCATTGAGCGGCAGCCGGCGCCGCGCCGCGATCATCCGCTCGAGGCTCGGCTCGAAATGGCGTCGGTTGAAAGTCCCGGTGAGCGGGTCGCGGATCGACGCCTCCATCACCGCGGCGTGGAGCTCAGCGTTGGTGATCGCCAGGGCAACCGTTGCGCCCAGCATCTGGACTACTTCGAGCTCCAGCTCGCTGAACGGATGGGCAGTATCGAATCGGACCAGGCTAATGGCGCCGACCACCACCTGGTCGCGGATCAGCGGCACGGCCAGGCTGGCCATCACGTTCGGAGCCTGGGCCTCGGCTGTGGCCGCCGGAAAGCTGCAACGGTCGTACGCGTGATCGAGGACGGGCGCCCGATCGCGGATCGCCCGGCCGGCGGCGCCTTCGCCGGGCCGGATCTCGGCCCCGAGGTCCGCGGACTTGGGGTCGTCGCCACTGAACGCCGCCAGCCGTTATGTACCGTCCTGTCGCTCGAGGAGGGTGAGGACCGCGACATCGGCGTGGACCACCTCGGTCAGGCCTGCGACGATCTTGTCGTGCAGGATCCGGCCGTCGAGGGTCGAGTTGACCACGGCGCCGAAGTTTATGACCAGCTGGAAGAACTGGGCCCGCTCCGCCAGCCGGCGCCGCTCACGGGCCAGGGTGAGGGCCGAGGCGAGCCGCTCGGCGACGAGTCGGATGATCTCAAGGTCGTGCTCGTCGAGCACATCCCAATCGGACTCGACATTGACGATCCCGAGCAGCTCGTCGCCGGCGATCAGCGGGGCGCAGACCTCGCTCCGAAGACCGCTGGCTGCACCGATGTAGTCAGGATCGGCGTGGACATCCGGGACGAGAGCAGGCTGACCGGTGCGGATCACCCGGCCGATCACGCCCATCGTGCCGTCCAACACGGGGATCGGCACGTCGTAGCCGTGCTGGGCGCCCATCCGCAGCTCGTTGGGCGAGCCTCCGAGGGCCTCGCCCAGGTAGATCGAGCCGTGGCTATAGCCGAACGGCCCGGTCAGGAGGTTCATGACGGCCTGCAACGAGCTGGGTTTGGGACCGTCGGCAGCCAGCGTCCGGCCGACCGCATCGATGCCGGCGATCTGCTGGTTGCGTCGGCGGGCGGACGCGTTCGTGGTCCGAAGCCGGTCGAGGGCGACGTTGAGCGAGGCCACGGTTCGGCGGGTGCCGATGGCCAGGACGATCCCAACGACACCGAGGACGACGCCCTGCTCGGTCACGGCCGCCGCCTCTCCGGCGCCGCCCATCAGGGGGGCAAGGCGGGCGATTGCGACGGCGATCAGCACGATGACCGCCTCGCCGGGGCCGATCACGGCAGCTGTCGCGATTACCGGGATATACAGCGGGGCAAGCGGAACGCTTGTTGGATCGGCAGTCGCATAGGCCGCCAACGCGACGAACCCTACGGCCAGGATCAACCGGAGCAGCGACCAGGCATCGATCACGGGGACCGACCCGGAGGTCAAGAGTGCCCGGTTCGAGGGGCGAGATTCGCCCAGCCCGAGGCTTAGCCCGACTGCCGTCAGGCCGGTCTGGATCGCCAGGAATGCGATGGCGAGGATAGTGACGGCCAGCTCGTCGGGACCCTGGTCGAGAAAATTCACCACGATCGTGGGAATCGCGAGGGCCAGGGCGAGCAGGACGTGTGGATCAGAGCGCAGGCGGCGGCCGAGCCGAAGCGCGACTTTGCGCTCGCCGACGTTCGATCCGGAGGCACGGTCAATCCGCGCCGTCTTGGTCATGGCTCCGAGTGTTGCGGGTCTGCACCGGCTTCACCATGGGCCGGGGGTCCCCCTCCACCCGGCCATCCGTTCCCTGGTGCCGGCGCGCGGGCGACCTGGCCGAAGCCCTCCTCGGGCCGGCGCCGAACTAGCCGATTTCGTGGTGCTTGCGGCAGCGCGCCTCGTAGCGCTCGTCGCCGATCCCGCCGATCACGACGAGCGGATCCCGGGCCGAAGCCGGCCGGCCGTCGACTAGGCGCTGGGTGCGCGAGGCGGCCTCGCCGCAGACCATGCAGATCGCGCTGAGCATCAGGATCTCGTCGGCGATCGCCAGCAGGTCGGGCAGCGGCCCGAACGGCCGGCCCAGGAAGTCGCGGTTCAGTCCGTTGACGATCAGCGCTCGATCGCGATCGGCCAGCCGTTCGGCCACGGCGACCAGGCCAGCGTCGAAGAACTGGGCCTCCTCGATCGCCACGACATCGGCGCGGGTCTCGGTCACCACTGCCTCGATCGCGGCCGAATTCGCGACCGGCCGCGCGGGAAAGGCTACGCCGAACCGACTCCGTACCGTCTCGGGCTCAGTCCGGTCATCGAGGGCGGGCCGGATGAGGACCACCTTGCGCCGGGCGATCCGGGCCCGCTCGCACAGCCGGATCAGCTCGGCGGTCTTGCCGCTGAACATGGGCCCGGTGATCACGGTGATCGAGCCGCGCGGGTTGAACATCAGGACGCAGCGTAGCGCCGGGCCGAACGCCGCGCCGGTTCCCTAACGCGAGGACTGCAGTGCGACGTGCTGGATGATTCCCAGGGTCGGCGGGTCGGGCCAGCGCTCCTTGAGTGTCCCAATCGCGAAGCCGAGCGCATCGCGTGCCACCAGGAGACCTCCGCCGCGGGTCTCGGTCACGAGGATCCGCGGCCGGACCGGGGCGAGCTCCGAGCCGTACTCTGCCCGGAAGCGGGTCTGCCAGGTCGCGCAGGCACGCTTGATCCGGGCCTCCAGGCCGGTCGCGGTCGGTGCCCCGAGGACGACGAACTCGTCGCCGCCTTCACGGGTCGAGACGGTGCCCGGAATCTCGGCGAGCACCTGGGCGAACGAGCGCAGGACACGGTCACCGAGCGCCTGGCCGAATCGAGTGTTCCAGGCGCCGAAGCCGGCCAGGTCGATGAATGCGATCTCGATCCGCGCCCGGGATAGCCCGGCGACCTCGCTCATCAGCCGGCCCAGGTCCGCAAGCCAGGTCCCCCAGGCCAGGCCGGACCGCCGATCCCGGTGCTCGATCGCAAGCTGCGGCCAGCACCAGCGTTGCGCAAACGGCAGTTCGAAGCGGGTGAGCAGCTCGGCCACCGCCCGCGTCGTCCAGACTGTGTCCGGGCCGGCGGCGCGCCACCAGCCGTCCTGGCCCTGGAGTCGGACGAGGGCCAGGGCGGTGCGCGTGGGATCGAACTCGGGATCGGTCTGGCCGAGCAGCTCGGCGGCGACGAGGGTGGTCAATACGTCGACGGGCCCACCGCCATCGCCCCAGCCACCGAGCGCATCCTCGGCGCGCTTTACGAAGCCGATCAGGGAAGCGGCAAGCTTCGGACGAAGACCGAGAGCGATCAACCCGCTCGCCAGCTGGGCACTGACCGAAGCGAGGGGCCGATCCTGGAAAGGCGCCTCGGAGCCCCGGCCGATGCCCTCGTCGATCAACGCGCTGGCCGCGTAGCCGTCGGCAATCGCGAGCGCGAATGGGTGGACCCGGCGGAGCAGGCGGGAGCGCCGGGTCAGGCCCCACAGGGCGAACGTATCAGCCCAGGCGTGGCGGTGGGCGGCGTCGGCGGCAAGGGCGCGTCGGGTCGCCGGGAGGGCCAGGACCAGGAGCTCCTGGGCCAGTTCCTTCGCTGCTCCGTCCAGCGCGATCAGCGATTCCAGAAACTCGCCGGACTCGGTGATCACGAGGGGCTCGACCAGGCGCGCGAAGAACCGGCCCGGATCTGCCAGCCGGACCGGCTCGTCGGCCGGCCGCCAGGCACGCCACGACTCGTTGGGGCCGATGTAGCCCGGCCGCGGCCCGGACGGATCCAGCGATAGTGGCCAGGGATAGTTGTCCGAACCTCGCCTCGACGGTCGCCCGATCGATGCGCCTGGGGTGCCTGCCATCGCGCGGCTCGACCAGGCGGCGAGGAGCCAGCCGACGTCGATCGCCTCGCCGGCCGACACCTGCAGATCCAGCAGCGTGGTCGGGAAGAGTGGCTCGCGTCGGGGATCGGCCGCCAGCAACCGGTGAAGGGCCTGGCGTCCGATCGTGGCCGGCTGGATTCGGACGCGCGAATCAGCTCGGCGCACGATCGTCACACCAGGGGGCGTCAAAGAGGGGCTCTCCGGTTGCGGCGACGAGCCCTCCGCGCCTGGCACTGGCCGCGATCTGCGCTCGTCTTCCTGGATGGCAGTACAACACCTTTGGTCGGGTCCCCCAACGGTACGAAAGTACTAGTCGCCGGTCGAGCCCACGCTCAGCCGGTGCATTGGCGCACCCGGGCCCAGCGCGCCGGACCAGTTGGGCCACCGGTTGCTCAGCTGGCCCCGCCGCCGTCGATCGGCAGGGTAAACCGAATCGTCGTCCCTCGGTCGGGCCCGCTCGATGCCTCGATCGTGCCCCCATGGGCCTCAACCAGGTGCCGTGCAATTGCCAGCCCCAACCCGGATCCACGCGATTCGCCGGATTTCGCGAATCGGTCGAAAAGGTGGTCGGCAACCTCCGGCGCGATGCCTGCGCCGGTGTCGGCCACTTCAACGACGATGAAGGGTGTGCCCGGCGAGAGGGTGGTCGAGATCGTCACCGTGCCGCCCGACGGGGTGTAGCGCAGGGCATTCGCGACCAGGTTGTCGACCACCTCGCGAATCCGAACCGGGTCGATGTCCAGGAGCGGCGGGTCCTGGCCGCCTCCCGGCTCATGCGCCGCTCCCTCGCGTAAGACGATCCCGACGCCAGCCGTGGTGGCCATTGTTTCGAACGCCCGGGCCGCCTCGACGATCACCAGGCCGAGGTCTGTTGGCTCGCGGTGGAGCGGCAGGGTGCCCGCCTCGGACAGGGCCACCGTCCGGAGGTCCTCGACCAGGCGTCCCAGGACCAGCGTTTCGTCGAGGATCGCCGAGAGGTGCTCGGGGTCGGCCGGGTGGACGCCGTCGACGATCGCCTCGATATTGCCCCGGACAACGGCCAGGGGCGTGCGCAGCTCGTGGCTGACATCGGCCAGGAGCGACCGACGCTGGTCCTCGTTGGCCTCCAGCCGCGCGGTCATCGTGTTGAAGCCGGCCGCCAGCTCGCGCAGCTCGCGCGGGCCGCGGTTGGGCCGGTCGACCCGGACGGAATAGTCGCCAGCGGTGACCCGCCGTGTGGCGTCGACCAGTTCGTCGATCGGT
This sequence comes from Chloroflexota bacterium, assembly GCA_003152165.1. Taxonomy (GTDB): domain Bacteria; phylum Chloroflexota; class Limnocylindria; order Limnocylindrales; family CSP1-4; genus Palsa-1033. The sequence continues at coordinate 9,464 of PLZO01000114.1, read as the reverse complement.
GTCGCGATCGTCCGGACCCGGGCAACGACGACGACGATTCCGCCGAGCAGCAGGGCGACGCCGATCAGGCGGGCCACGACGAGGAAGCTGCTATGGCCCGGCCGATCTGGCCCGAGCAGGCCGAACACGGACGCGAACACGAAGCCGCCGACAGCTGCCAGCAAGACAACGAAGAGGAGCAGCCCGAGGGCGAGCCCAGCGAAGCGCCGCAGGAACCAGCGACGCGGCGGTCCCGCCCAGTCTGATCCTGCCCATGGCGGCCCATGCCCGGACCAGGGTGGTGGACCCGCGCCTGAGCTGACCTCGGGGTCCCACCACCCCCGGCCTCCATCGGCTCGCCGCCCTCGTCCCCGGCCCCGAGCGGTGGGCGCGCCACGCTCCGGATCCGTCATCCGGGGCGCTCGTCGGCAAAGCGGTAGCCAACGCCATATACCGTGATGATGTAGCGCGGCGAGCGCGGGTCGGGCTCCAGCTTGCGCCGGAGGTTCTTGACGTGCGTGTCGATCGCGCGCTCGTACGACTCGAAGGCCGCCCCGCGGAGCGCGTCGAGGAGTTGGCCCCGGGTGAAGATCCGACCCGGTCGTCGGGCGAGGGTCGCCAGCAGCTCGAACTCGGTCGGGGTGAGGTCGACCAGCCGGCTACCGACTTCGGCCCGCATCCGGGGCACGTCGAGGGTGACGTCGTCGGCCCGGATGAGGTCGCTTGGTGCGTCGCCGGGCTCCATCCGGCGGAGGACCGCCTTCACTCGGGCAACGAGCTCACGCGGGCTGAACGGCTTCGTGATGTAGTCATCAGCGCCCAGCTCCAGGCCGACCAGCTTGTCCAGCTCGTCGTCGCGGGCGGTCAGGACGACGATCGGCAGGTTCGAGTCGCGCCGGATTGCCCGGATCACGTCCAGGCCGTCCGGCTCCGGGATTCCCAGATCGAGGACGAGCAGGTCGGGTGTCCGTGTTCGGACCAGGGCCAGCCCGGACCGACCGTCGGCGGCCGTCAGCACGGCGAACCCGGCGTGCTCAAGGTAGTCCCGGGCCAGCTCGACGATCTTCGATTCGTCATCAACGATGAGGATGGTTTTCATCGACCGTCATCGTAGGTCGGGCCCCGTCGCCGGGGCGCGTTCTGACTGTCAGGCCGGGGGGCTGGCGTCTGGACCGGCGTCCGGCGTCGTCCACGGGGTGGAGCTCGACGAAGTGCCGGCCGGCGTGCCATTGGGCATCGCCTGGGTGGGGGAGCCGGCCGGCGTCGTGTGCGCCGTTCGATGCCAATCCTCGAGCCGGCCGCGGATCCACGCCTCGCGTGGATCGCCGGAGGTCTGATCCGAACCGCCCGGGCCGGGTCCGTAGCCGCGGCCCCAGCGGCCACCTCCACGCCAGCCTCGTCGTCCGCCGCCGAGCGCGAGCCGGAGCAGCGCGAAGAGCACGAAGAAGAACAGGATGAACCCGAAGGAATGGAACAGCCCGAAGCCGAAGAAGCCAAAGCGGAGACCGTAGGCCAGGGGATGGACCGCGCCGCCCGAAGCGGCGAGGCCGGCCGAATAGGCGAGTCCGGTGGCCAGCCCGACGAGGGCCAGGATCCCAAGGACCGCGAGGATTCTGCCGAGGATGCGCATCTGAATTGAGCTCCCGAAATCAGTTTGTCCGGCGCGCTCCACTCGGACCGCCTGCCGTGAGTTCAATCTTCGGCCACCGATGTGGACCGATTGTGTGCGTGCCGCGGATGTGTCGTGGCGTACCCCGTCAGCGCCCGGGCGCATTCCGCCGGAGCCGCTCGCCGGGCAACGTGGTGAACCCACCGCCATGTCGATCTGTGGAGGCCGGCCGACCCGAGTTCGGATGACGCTGGCCAAGGGGCACGCCCCGGGGCCGTCCGTTGGCCGGTCCGCTCGGGCGGGTCATCCCGTCGCGGCTCGGACGGCGCAGTTGGCTATCCCCGCCGCGGCCGGGTCCCGGCCGGCCTGCCGGCGCAAAACCGGTCTGGGCCGTGCGCCCGACGTTGTGGCCGGTCTGGATCGGTCGGCCGTTGGGGGGCGGGCCATTTCGGCGGGCCGGGGCAAATCCGCGCGCCAGGCGAGCCCCGGACGGGATTCCCTGACTGCGCAGTCGGATCGGTTCCGGTCGGACATTCCGGTCGGGCTCGAAGCCGGGGATGGTCTCGGTCGGGATCCGGTGCCCGAGGACGTGCTCGATGTCGCGCAGCAGCTTGTTCTCGTCGACGCAAACGAGCGAGATCGCATCGCCCTCCACGCCGGCTCGGCCGGTTCGGCCGATCCGGTGGACGTAGTCCTCGGGGACCATCGGCAGCTCGAAGTTCACGACGTGGGGCAGCGCGTCGATGTCGATCCCGCGCGCGGCCAGGTCGGTCGCAACCAGGATCGCGACGCGGCCCGATTTGAAGTCGTTGAGCGCCCGGATCCGTTGCGGCTGGCTCTTGTTGCTGTGGATGGCGGTGGCGATGATGCCATCGCGCTCGAGCTGCTCGGCCAGTCGGTTTGCGCCATGTTTCGTGCGGGCGAAGACGAGCGCCTGGTCGATCCGGCCGGACTTCACCAGGTAGGCGAGGAGTTCGCGCTTGCGCTCGCGGTCGACCGGCAGGACCAGCTGGCGGACGAGCTCGGCCGCCGTGTTGCGGCGGGCGACCTGGACCATTGCCGGGTCGCGCAGGATGTCCGCAGCGAGGCGCCGGACATCGTCCGAGAAGGTCGCCGAGAAGAGCAACGTCTGCCGATCGCACGGCAGCAGTCCGATGATCCGGCGAATGTCGCGGATGAAGCCCATGTCGAGCAGGCGATCGGCTTCGTCCAGGACCAGGATCTCGACGTGGCCCAGGTCGATCGTGCCCTGGCCGATGTGGTCGAGCAGGCGGCCAGGCGTGGCCACTACGATCTCGGGGCCGGATCGCAGCGCTCGGACCTGTGGGTCGAAGCCCACCCCGCCGTAGATCGTGGTGGAGCGGATCGGCCGTCGCGCGCCGTACGTCCGAACGCTCTCCTCGACCTGGAGGGCGAGCTCGCGGGTCGGGGCGAGGACCAGGGTTCGAATCCGGATGGGGGTCGCAGTGCGCCGATCGCGGCTCGTCGGGGTGTAGCTGGGCAGGCCGTTGCCCGGGGCTTGCGTCGGCTCGTGTGTCGACCGGCTCGCATGGAGAAGCTGCAGGATCGGCAGGACGAAGGCTGCCGTCTTGCCCGTCCCGGTCTGGGCACCGGCAAGGACGTCGCGCCCGGCGAGGACAAGCGGAATTGCCTCGGCCTGGACTGGGGTGGGCTCGGTGTAACCCTGGTCCGCCACTACGCGGACGAGTTCGGGCGCGAGCCCAAGATGATCAAAGGACACGGTCGTGTTGCTCCTGAAGGGCCCTCCCGCACTTCGGCGGGGCCCGGTCAGGGCACTGTTTTGTGGTTCGCTGATCTCACGGTAAGAAACCGGGACGCCGACCGGAGCGCCCATTGAGCACGAGACCCCAAGCCTAGCATGCCGCTCCGCGGCCCGTCTTCAGCCGTCTGATGATGCAGTTACCCGGAGATCTCGGCTCGTTCGGTGAAGAGGGCGGTCACGACGAGGCTGCCGACCAGCCACACGAGGACGACGATCAGGGCCGTGTTCGGGTCGAGCCGGGCGGTTGGCGCGCCGCCGCCCGCACTGGCGGAGCCGTTGACCTGGATCAGCGAATTCGCCGCGGCAAACGGCAGGTACTTGACGATATCGGGCAGGAAGATGCCCGCGAACGATCCGGCGAAATAGATCCCAATCCCGGCGCCCACGCCGGCCAGCTGGCTCCGGGCGAGGGTGGCGATGGTGAATCCCACGGCGCCCACCTCGACCAGGCCGAACCAGCCCCGCAGGAACTGCTCAGGCAGGTTGCCGAAGATGGAGGTGTCGCCGATCCCGTCGGTCGACACGCCGGCCAGCGTGGCCGCCAGGAAGGTCACGATCACACCCACCAGGAAGGCAAACAGCAAGCCGACCAGGGCCAACGCGGCGATCCCGAAGAAGGTGGTCAGCATGTAGCGGCTGCGGCTTTCACCCCGGGCGACCGCGGTCTTGAGGGTGCCCCAGGTCCACTCAGAGCCGGCGATTGCTGCCGCATAGGCCATCACGAACAAACCACCCAGGCCGAGCACGAACCCAAGGATCAGGGCGTATGCGCCGGGGAACGTCAGCAGGAGCAGGACACTCTGGCCGCCCGGCCGCTCGAGTGTCTGTTTCGCCGTGGCACCCACGGCCAGGTAGATCAGGGCCATCAGCAGGATGAGCAGGCCCAGGGTCAGCCACGTCGCCAGCCGGCTGCGCAGCTTGCCCAGGGTGGAGATGAACAGTCTCACTGCCAGTTGCCCGGAACGGCCTGGATCTGGCCTTCGGTCCTGGCCGGCGGGGCGGCTGCGGTCAGCTCCAGGAAGAGCGACTCCAGGTCGCTGCCACTTTCCAGGCCCGAGGCGTAGATGCCGGCTCCGGCCAGGATTCGGTTGACCTCGGCGGCGCGGCTGGGTTCGATCGGCACCTCGAGCCAGCCGGTCTCCGTGGCTGGTCCGGCCGGTCGGCCGTCATCCGAGCCGTCGACGCGCGCCGCAACGCCCAATGGGGCCAGGGCCGAAACCGCCCGGTCGACCTCCGCCGCGGCAACCCGCACGCGGACGCGCCCCTCGCCGCTGAGGAGCGTCTCGATCGGACCCTCGCGGACCAGCTTGCCCGCGGCAATGATCCCGATCACGTCGGCCAGCTGGCTCACCTCGCTCAGGAGATGGCTCGAGATGAACACCGTCTTGCCGGTGGAGGCGAGGTGGCGGAGCGTGTCGCGCATCGCCACGATTCCGGCCGGATCGAGCCCGTTGGCCGGCTCGTCGAGGAGGAGCAGCTTCGGATCGCTCAGCAGCGCACCTGCGATGCCCAGGCGTTGCTTCATCCCCAGCGAGTATTGCGAGACTTTGTCGCCGCCGCGCTCCTTCAGGCCAACGAGCTCGAGGACCTCCTCAACCCGGTGTTTGGGAGTGGGAGCCCCACTCGCCGCCAGGGCCCGGAGATTGGCTCGGCCGGACAGGTATGGGTAGAACGCGGGCGACTCGACCAGCGCCCCAACCTCGAACAGGCGACGACGATCGCGCCGACCGAACGGCCGGCCAAGCAGCTCGATCGTGCCGCCGTCCGGGTGGATCAAGCCGGTGAGGAGGCGCATCGTCGTGGTCTTCCCGGCGCCGTTCGGGCCAAGGAAACCGTAAACGACGCCTGACGGCACCGACAGGTCGAGTCCGGCCAGGGCGACACGCGAGCCGTAGCTCTTCAGGAGGGCCCTCGTCGCGAGGGCCAGCCCGTCAGTCGACGCGCCCGTTGCGGCAGCGCCGGCGCTCAGAGGATCGGCTCGAGGTCGATCGTACGAACCTGGCGGGTGTGGCCGGCGTCGGTGCGCACGAGCGCGGTCGGGATCACGCCACCGGGCAGCTTCTCGATCACGGCAGCCTCGCCGTTGTACAGGCCACTCCCCACGATCCGGACTCGATCGCCGACCGTGAGGCCCTCACGTCCCTTCGTCGCGGAAAGGTTGATCGACGCGACGGTGGTTCGAATGATTGGCGGCGGCTCGGTCCCGGGGAGGGGCGGCTTGACCGGAGCCGGGGGGCGGCGGTAGACGTTGCGGCGGGGCTTCGTGGCGATGGTTCGTTACCTCATGTTCAGGTTCCGTCGATGCGGCGCGACGTGCCCCGCGCGGCGGGACGTCCGGTCGGACTCGGCCGCCTGACACGATAGAGCATCCGGGATCGGCACGAGGTTCCGCCGAGGCGTCGCCATCAGAACCCGTGCATACTCGACAGTGAGCATGGCACCGACTCCGGTGCAGCCCAACCGGCGACTGAGGAATCGATGACCAAGCACTCGAAGCGCGAGCGCGAGCGGCGCGCCCAGGAGACCGAGCGAGTCAACCAGATCCAGGCGGCCTGGATCGGGAGTGTGCCGCCGGCAGTCGCCAAGGCCTTCGCGGCTGGTGTCGAAGCGGCTCGTGCGCGCCCCCCGCACGTCCCGGCGCCCGACATGGCACCGGGCACGATGCCCCGGCCTCCGCGCCCGGGTCACGAACCAAAGGAAAAGCCGGAGCCAGCTCGCCCCCGCCGCGGCGGCTGACCGCCGACGGGCCGCCGAATCGCGCCGAGGCTGCCTCAACCGCGGCCGAGGCTACGGCTTGACCGCGCTCCAGTTGGTATAGATCCCGTTCGAGTCGCCGACGGCGTGGTCGCCCGAGAAGAAGTACAGCGGCACGCCGTTGTAGGTGACCTGGAGCGTCCCGTTCGAATCCGGTCGGGTGATCGTGCCAATCGCGCCCGTCGCCCCGGCGCCGACTGTCGGGGTGGTCCCAGCGGCCACCGTCAGCGCCGGCCAGGTCGTGATGCACGTAGCCGTGCACGCGCTGGTTCCACTGTTGGCGACGTCCTTCGCGAACGCGTAGACAGTCATCCCGTTCGAGCCGGCGACGGCCGGCACGTTGGCGGCGCCGGCAGAACAGGCCGCCAGAATCGTCGACGTCGCCAGGATTCCGCCGACGCCGAGGCGCGATCGCGGCGGCCACCGACGACCTCTCGGCCGCCAGCAGCTTCCTCGAGGCCTCAATCGCCCGGCTCGACGAGGCCGGCGTCGACAAGGAGACCGGTACCACCCTGCTCCACTTCGGCTCACTTCGGCTCACTTCTTGCCGACGAGGGGGTTGGCGATGCAGCCGTCCGGCGCTCGAGCGCGCTCTGGCCATCGCGGTCGCGACCGGCGATCCGCTGGCCAACGGTCATGTCCTGGCGGCCCTGACCCTGGCCCACTGGAAAAGCGGTGATCTCGATGCCGCAATGCAGACCGGCAACGGGGCCCTGCTTATCTTTCGCGAGCTCGGCCATCGCCCGACGGAGGGAATCGTGGCCTATCGCCTCGCGGCGGTGGCCCGCGGGCTCGATCGTCCGCGTGCCGCCCGGCGCTAGGCCCAGCTGGCGATCGATGCCGTCGCCCTCGTGCTGAGCCAGATCCTGTAAGCGCTGCCGTGGCGACGGATTGGCAACATGCTCGAGGACCAGGTCAGCCGGGCCACGGGGTATTGACAGATATCCTTGTCAATACCCCGTGGGGGTATCCCGACCCCTTGACAAGGTGGTATAATGACCGCCTGAGTGGCGTGTCAAGACTTGACACGCCAGTACTCATGCTCGGCGCAGGGCTCGGCGCCAGGCGGTAGACCTCGAGGAGGGTCCGTGGCTGTCGGCAGCGCCGCGGAAGTGAAGAACCGGCTGTCGGTCGTCGATGTCATCGGCGAGACCGTGGCGCTGAAGAAATCGGGCGCGTCGTTCAAGGGACTGTGCCCCTTCCATGGTGAGAAGACCGCCTCTTTTTATGTGACTCCCAACCGGGAGAGCTGGAAGTGCTTTGGCTGCGGCCTGGGCGGCGACGTCTTCAGCTTCGTGATGCAGCGCGACTCGGTTACGTTCCCGGAGGCCCTCAAGACCCTCGCGGCCAAGGCCGGCGTCGAGCTCGATGAGCGTTCGAGCCGGGAGGATGCCCGCAAGGCCCGCCTGCGCGAGGTGCTCGACAGTGCGATCGCCTGGTATCACAGCGTCTTGACCGCCCACGTCTCGGGTGCGCCGGCGCTCGACTACCTCCATGGCCGAGGCTTCACCCACGAGACCATCGTGACCTTCCAGCTGGGCTGGGCGCCGGCCGGCTGGGACGCAATGTCGCGCCAGCTGATCGCCAAGCGTGGCGTGGACCCGAATGCGATGGCCGAGGTCGGTCTGACCCAGGCCCGCACGTCAGGGCGCGGCGCCTACGATCGCTTCCGCGAACGGATCATCTTCCCGATCCGCGATGCGAACGGCCACGCGGTGGGCCTGGGCGGGCGCTACCTGATCGCCGAGGGCGACACCCGTGACCACGGCCCGAAGTACCTCAACTCGCCGGCCACGCCGCTCTTCGACAAGAGCCGGACGCTGTATCTGGTCGACCGGGCGAAGTCCGCGATCCGCAAGTCCGGCCAGGCCGTGATCGTCGAGGGCTACACCGACGCCCTGACGGCTCACCAGGCCGGCTTCACCAACGTCGTAGCCAGCCTGGGCACCGCGCTCACTCCGGGCCAGGTCGCCGTGCTCACCCGCTACGCCAGGAAAGTTGCCCTCGCCTATGACGTCGACCCAGCCGGCCAGTCCGCCGGCAGCTTTGGGGTGACGGAGCTGAACAACCTGATCAGCGAGGTCCAGCAGGACGGCGGCGTTGGCCTTACCGACGTTGGCGTGGTCCGCCTGCCCGACGGCAAGGATCCCGACGAGGTGATCCGCGAGTCGCCCGACCTGTGGCGCGAGGCGGTCCGCACGCCGGATCCCATCCTGGCCTACCTGATCGACTATCACGCCGGCCGGATCGACACCCGCCTGGCCGATGGTCGCAAGCGGCTCGTCGATGCCGTGATGCCCACCCTCCGCAAGGTCTCCGACCCGGTGGTTCGCGACGCCTACTTGCAGCTGCTCGCCCGTCGTTCAGGAGTGGAGGAGCGAATCCTGCTCGAGTCGCTCCACCGCCGGCCGCAGCCCAGCCGGCCGGGCGCGCTGGGCGGGGGAGGGGCCAGCGACGATCACTCGGGCGCCCGGATCACGCTCGATGCCGTGCGCGCTGCGGCCGAGAGCATCAGCCCCGAGGAGGTCGTGAAGTCGATCACCCCGGTCGAGGTCGAGCTGCTCCGGCTGCTCCTGCTCGTGCCCGAGCAGCAAGCCCGGGTCGTCGAGGTGCTCAAGCCGGTGGACCTGCCGAGCACGGTCGCCCGCGAGCTTTACTCGGCGATCGTGGTCGAATTCGAGACCGGCCAGTTCGAGCGCAGCCGGATGCTCGATGCCCTCGATCCCGAGACGCGCGCCCTGGCGATCGCGCTCTATGCGCACCACGGCCCGGATCCGAGCCGGCTGTCTGAGGCACGGCTCACCTACGCCATTGACAAATGCTTGCTGACCCTCGAGGCAGATCGACTCGAGGAACGAGGCACGTGGAACCAGGCCGAGCAGGCCGATGCGGAGCGACGCGGTGACGCGGAGGCGATCCGGCGGCTGCTCGACGAGGAACGACAGATCAACGAGGCGCGTCGATCACTCGATCGCAGGATCGAGCAGACGCACCTGCTCACCCGGCCGGCCGTCGCCGGTCGTGCATAGCTGGAGGCACATGTGGCACAGGATCCAATGGACAAGCAGCTCGTCGAGGCGGTGCTCGCCGGTCGTCCCCGGCGGACGAAGGTCGAACAGGAGGAGGCGAAGCTCGCCTCAAAGCGGCCGGCTCGGGCCGGCGTCGCGGTGCTCGCGCCGGTGACCGACCTCGACGACGATGACGATGACGACATCGATCTCGAGCTCGTCGTGGTAGCGGATCCGGCCGAGGCGGTCGAGATCGGGGTCGAGGTCGTCGGCGATGACGGCGTGGTGGTCGCCGAGAAGCTGCCGGCCGACGCGCCGGCCAAGCTCGACG
>PLZO01000038.1 GCA_003152165.1 Chloroflexota bacterium | reverse complement strand
ACGCGGCCTGCCATGCGCGGACGCCTCGCGCTCGCCTGGCGGACCGGGGGATCGATCAGCCCGGCAGCCCGGGCGCTGATCTCCCGTGCGCGGTCCGGCGTGACGAGTTCGGCTGTCGAAGGACAGCCGGCGGCCTGACGTGCCCTCACGAGAAGCCGCGGGTGCTGACTCATCCATGGACGGTCGTGCGGTCCTGGCTTGGTGCCGTCGCCAACCCGGGGCGACGGAGGAAACTCCGTTTGGCCCCGCCACGCTCGTGTTCAAGGTGAGCGGCCGCATGTTCGCCGCGGTGGCCGGAGTGGATCCCGACTCGGTCACGCTCAAGGCCGACCCGGACCTCGCCGAGTTCCTGCGCGAGCAGTACCCGGGCATCACGCCCGGGTACCACATGAACAAGCGCCACTGGACCACGGTCGCGCTCGACGGGAGCGTGCCAACCGACGTCATCCGCCAGCTCCTGGAGCAGAGCTATGGGCTGGTCAGCCGGCCAACCTCCGGCCGGCGTCCTTCACGCTCGGTCGCTCATCGGCAGGACTCGCTCAAACGGCGAGCCCATCGAGAGCACGACCATCCCTCAGCGTGCTCCGAGAACGTCGGCGAAGGCGGCCCGCATCGTCTGGTACTTGAACTGATACCCGTGGCGTACCGCGACTGCAGGCTCGGCTCGGCGGCCATGGAGGAGCACATCCGCCTGCTCGCGCATCACGGCCCGCAGGACCGCGGCCGGGACCCGCAAGCGCGTCGGTCGATGGAGCAGCTCACCGATCGTTCGGGCAGCCTCCGCTTCAGTGCCGACCTCGGGGGCAACGGCATTGAGCGGGCCAGCCAGGGTCGGATCGGAGGCGGCGAGTACGTAGAGACCGACGAGATCGTCGATGTGAACCCAGGTGAAGAGCTGGCGGCCGCTGCCCAGCGGTCCCCCGATAAACAGCCGGATCGGCAGGGACAACAGCCGAAACGCGGGAGCATCGCGGGCGACGACTAGGGCGGTGCGGACACACACGACGCGGACGCCGAGGGCTTGCGCCGGGGCTGCGGCGCCTTCCCAGGCCTGGCACACCCCGGCCAGGAAGGTGTCGCCGACCGGCGAGGTTTCGGACCAGACGCCATCGGGGTGGTCACCGTAGATATCGATCCCGGAGGCATTGATCAGGACCTTGGGCCGGTCGTCCGGGGCAAGCGTGGCGATTGCCTTGACGAGCGTCTCGGTAGCTTGGACTCGGCTCGCGAGGATGTCGCGCTTTCGGCCCGCGGTCCAGGGACGGCTGCCGATGCTGGCTCCGGCAAGGTTGATGACCGCATCGGCACCCGCGAGCGCAGGCCCGACATCGTCGCCGGGCTGCCCGGACCACGGCGCAGCGGTGACCCCTGCGGGGACGACCCGGCGGGCTCGATCCGGTCGTCGGCTCAGGACGACGACCTCGTGATTGTCCGCAGCCAGCCTCCGGACGAGAGCGAGACCAACGGGACCAGTCGCACCGGTCAGGGTGTAGCGCATGTCACGCCTCAGGTTTCAACCGTGGCCGCTCCGGTGGTGTCGACCATTAGTCGCGCCCGCCCCTGCGCGTCGGCCATAACGTGATACTTACGAGTATCACGATACACCCAGCCATCGGCATGTCAATCGGTCAGAGTTGTCGGCGGTGCGACGCAGCACTTTGGAGGCGGGTCGAACAAGCGTGACTACACGCGCACGATCCGTTCATGGTCTGCGGCTCGAGCGGCCCAAGTAGCAGCCGCGCAGGCGCGGACCGTTACGCCACGGGTCGCCGCTAGCTCACGCGGCGGCCGAACGATCTCGCCAGGCGCTCGGCGCGGACCCGGGAGCCGCCACGTGACCCGCACGCAGGTGTCGTCGAAGTCCGGATGTAGGCTGTGCGTCGGTCGGACGCGGCTCGGAGTCGGAGGATGGCATGCAGGTCGGAGTGATCGCGCCGCAGGGCTGGACCGGCGAGTACGATGGCTGGCCGGCGGATCGCGCGTGGGCGAGGACCGTGGCGGTGACGCGGCAGGCGGAGCGCCTCGGGTTCGAGTCGGTCTGGCTGTTCGACCATTTCCAGACCGTCCCCGATCCGACCGATGAGCTGACATTCGAGTCCTTCACCTCGCTCGCCGCGCTCGCCGCCCTCACCTCGAGGGTCCGGCTCGGCCACATCGTCATCTGCAACGGGTTTCGCAACCCGGCGCTGGTCGCCAAGATGATCAGCACCCTGGATGTGATCAGCGCTGGCCGGATGGACCTCGGGATCGGCGCCGGCTGGAAGCGCGACGAGTGGCTCGCCTACGGATATGGGTTCCCCGAGACGCGCGAACGGCTGGCGGCGCTCGAGGACGCGCTGGAGGTGATCAGCCGCATGCTCGCGCCGGGACGCTCCGTCCACGCTACGTACGACGGTCGCTACGCGCGCGTCGAGGACGCGATCAACGTGCCCAAGCCGCTCCAGCAGCCCCGCGTGCCGATCATGGTCGGCGGCAACGGCCCCAACGTGACCTGGCGGCTGGCGGCCCGCTTCGCCGACGAACTCAACGTCGATGGACTGTGGCCGCACGAGCTCGCCGAGGCCCTCCCCACGATCCGCGGGCGGTGCGAGGAGATCGCTCGCGATCCCGACAGCCTGGCGCTGTCGGTCAACATCATGCGCGAGCGGCTGGGTGGCGCGGGGGCGAAGCGGCAGGATCTCCTGGCCGGCTACCGCGCGCTTGGGGTCAGCCGGGTGATGACCCTCGTGCGCGACTGCGCCGACTCGGACGAGGCGCTCGAGTCCTTCGCGCAGGACTGCCGGGCGGCTGGCGCCGACTTGGTCTGACCGGAGCCGTCGATCGATCCGGCGGCTCACTCCTGCTCCGCGTCGTCGACCACGGAGCGATCGATCCCCTTGGTGCCAGATGCGCTGGATGTCGGTCTTTCACCAGAGCTCGTCTCGCGGGAAGCGGGAAGCGCGTCGGGTCCGAGGACGCCTCGCCCACGTTGACCCCCACGATGCGAGCGTCATGTGTGGTTCGGCTCCAATGACGGTGTGCCGAAGTCACCAGCGGGCGGTCTGGACCCCCGCCGAGCGCCTCCGGACACACGCCGGACCTCGTAGCCGCCACCCTCAGCTCGGCGGACCTCGTAGGCTGGTTGGTCGTAGACCGTCGGTCCGCGCCGCCGGCGGCCGTCGGCGGGCTGGAAGCGCGAGCCGCGCCATGGGCACTCGAGGCAGCCGTCGACGATCGTCCCCCCGCTGAGCGGTCCACCCGCATGGGCGCACTGGTCGTGGAGGGCATGGATCGTCTCGCCCTGCTGGACCAGAACGAGGTCTGGATGCCGACCTTCGTCCTGACCGGCGTCCCTTCGGGAATCTAGCCGACCTTGAGTGGCTGCCACGTTGCCCCGGCCGGGCGCCCGGCGTGGCGGTCGACGATGTTGCCGAGGGCATAGACGACGTCGGCGCCGACGAACGCGCCTCCGCCCAGGACGAGGTAGGCGACGATCGACAGGACCACCGGCATCGTCCGGTCCGGTGGCCCACCGGCGCGGAGCACGAGCAAGGCGAGATAGAGGACGAGCGCCGCGACCATCAGGGTACTGTGGACGGCGGCCCGTACCCGGGCCGTGGCGTCGGTGACCGAGTAGTCAGCGTACCCGGCGGCTGCGGCCGCGAAAATCGTCAGCACTCCGAGGACGGCCGGTCCAGCGGCCCGGCCCGCCGATCACGATCGGCGCCGCCGGCGAACGGAGCGCGACGTCGGCCACGACCCGCTGCCCGAGCAGGTCGAAGACGATGACCAGCGTCAGCGCCCCAATCGGGACGTCGGTCAGGACGCCGTGGAGCGGGTGCCCGAGCCATATCCCGTTGAGCAGGTCGTGCAGCGGCAGGATCCGCCCGAAGATCGCGGCGGCAACCCATGGACCCGGTCTCCGAGTGGCTTGGCCCAGCGCTCCTGGGCGTCGATGGGGCGGGTGAGGATGCGAGCGAGCATCGGACGGCACCTCCAGGGGCGTGAGGGGCTCGATGGTACGCTCGCGCCCCACGACGAAGGCGCTGAAACATGGCCATTCTTGCCACACTGTTCGCGGCCATCGGGAAGCAGGCGGGCCGCGTGCTGACGACGGCTCTCGGCTGGGCCAGCACGCTGCTCTTCGGACGCGTCCCCAAGCAGAAGCAGCTGCTCCTGTCGCTGATCACGCTGGGCTCGATCGCGTGGATGGTGCTGCTGCTCGGCATCATCCTGCCCAACGTGGGGACCTTCCTGCTGACGGCGCTGCCGCTGCCCGGGTTCATCGACCAGAACTGGGTGCGCCTCGCGATGCTGGTCGGGGCGCTCGTGACGCCTCTGCTTGTCGGTCTCGGCGGGCTGTTCATCGTTGACGCAGGGAGCCGGCCCACCGGTCTCGAGGCGGCGAAGCAGGTGCTGCGGGGCTACCCGATCGCCTTCCTGCTCGCGTTCACGCTCATTTTCCTTGCGATCGTGGGAGTGGTGCGCAAGGGCCGGACCCTCGCCCGTCACTGGACGGACGCGCACATCCCGATCGTGGTGCACGCCGGCGGCTACGAGATCATGGTCGACGACCTCGAGAAGGCCCTCCGCCAGGCAGGCCTGACGGTCGCGCGCCGGCCGGGTGCGGCGATCCTCGCCATGCCCGCCCGGCTGGTCGGTCGGGTCGCCGGCGGCGGCGTGCGGGCACTCGTCCCGGACGAACTGACGACGCTCTACTCGCCGGTCCTGGAGGTTGAGCTGTACCCCTCAGACATCGCGATCTCGGGCGAGAAGGAGGCCGTGGCTCGCGCGCGGGCCACGATCGCGAGTCGGCTGACCGCGACCGCCGCCTACCTGACGACCTCCAAAGAGGCGCAGGCGGTCGAGGACCGGCTCGACCGGATCATCCAAGCCCGAAGGACGATGGATGGGGAGGCGCAGCCAAGGCGCTCGGATGGGCTAATTGAAGAGCTGCGCGCGACCGACGCCACGCTCGCGACTCTCGACGTCGACTACGCCGAGTGGGAAGTCCTGTACCGGATGCGTCTCCAGATCGAGCGTGACCTGCTGGTCGGCTCGCCGGTGGGCCAGGCCCTGCGACCACCAACGTGACGCCAGCCGGCGAGCGCGTGTCACCCGCACTGCGCACATGATTCCTCAAGGTGCCGACCGGCGGGCGAACGCACCCACCCTGCCCTCGGCGAGATCCGCAGTGGCGATCCCGATCGTCACCAGCGCCCGACTCCCTCGCGTAGGTAGACTCGATGCGCGCGACCGGGCGAACAGACATCCGTGCGGGTCGCCGAAAAGGATCAGGCTGCGCTGCCGTCGGCCAGGTTGACGAAGATCGTGAGACCGATCGCGATGCCGAGGAGCATGACCACGTTGACCGCTCTGATCGCGGAAACGCTGCCTCCGCCGGTGTTCGCACCGCCTCAGCTCGAGGCGTACCCACGGCTCAGCCCGTTCCTGAAGTGGCCGGGGGGCAAGACGCAGGAGTTGCCGGCGATCGCGGCCGGTGCTCCCCTGTTGACGGGCCGCTTCATCGACCCGTTCGTCGGCGGCGGTTCGGTGTTGCTCGCGGCGCCGGCGTTCGTTCCGGCGCTGGTCAACGACGCCTGCCGCGACCTGGTTGAGCTGTACGCCTCGGCGGCCAGCAGCGAACCTGCGTTTCGCCAGGCTATCGACGGGATGGCGAGCGCCTGGGACGGCATGACCGACCTTGCGCCCTTCTACGCCGAGCTGGCTCACTCGTTCGCGAGCTACTCCCCTGCGGCGACGGTCGGGGCCCTTGACGGGCAGGCCGGGAGGCTCGACGCCTTGCTCGAATCAGCCGGTCCAGAGCTCGCGACATCGCTCACGGGCCGAGCCGCCCACGAGCTGCCGGCAAAGTTCGAACGGATGCGCCGGCTCGAGGTCCAGCACAACCAGCGGCTCTCGCCACCCGACCTGCTGGCCAACGTGGAGAGCGCGGTTCGCTCGTCGTTCTACATGTCTGTACGAGCTCGCTACAACGGCGCGCGGCTGGCCGATCAATGGGGTGCTGTGCGCAGCGTCGATTTCCTGTTCCTGCGCGAGTTCGCCTATGCCTCGATGTTCCGGTTCAACGCTCGAAACGAGTTCAACGTGCCGTACGGCGGCATCAGCTACAACCGGAAGTCGATGGGCGCCAAGGCGCGTCTCCTGTTCGGCGACGAGATGCTTGCTCGCCTGGTGAACACGCAGTTTGACAGCCGCGATTTCGAGCCGTTCCTGGCCGCCGCCGAGCTGACCCCGGACGACTTCGTGTTCGTCGACCCGCCATATGACAGTGACTTCAGCGCCTACGACAACCGGCCATTCGACGGCGCCGACCAGGTGCGTCTCGAACGCACGCTCGCCCGCGTTCCGGCGCGGGTCATGGTCGTGATCAAGGACGCGCCTGCGATCCGGGCGCTCTACAGCGCCGACCGTTGGCATGTGAGCGAAGCGCCCAAGACCTATATGTGGACGATCAAGTCCCGCAACGAGCGATCGGCCACCCACCTGACGATCACCAACTACCCGTCAGTGGACTCGCGAGAATGACGAGGTTCGATTGGCCGCCCCGGCACGAGCTCGGCGAGGAACAGGAGATCGCACGCGTCGGGGCCATTTCAGCTGGTCTTCCTGGCGCAACAAATGGAGCTGATCGAGGGTCCGGAGCCCGAATCGGCCCTCGAGCGAGCCGATTCGCGCTTCCCAATCGGGACTTGATGCGGAATCCATCCCGGCATGAGCGTGGTTCGCGACGAACTCATTGGGACCAGACGCGAGGCGACCTCAGCAGGTCCCAATGAGTGGCCGTTTGTTGCGCCAGGAAGACCAACCGTCATGCATAGTCGCGGCCGGCGTTGGCCGCCTCGGGCGCCGAAGGTGGCCGCCTCGCGCGCCGCCTTGGCTGCCATTGACTGCCATTGACTGCCAACCGCCGGCTAAGGCAGCTCAGCGGGCCGGCGATGCTACTCCCCGAAGACCTGCTGCACCTCGACAAGGCCGATGACGAGCGCGTCGATGTCCTCGGTCGTCGAGTAGACGCTGAAGCTGGCCCGGGCGGTGGCAGCCAGGTCGAGCCGTTCATGGAGCGGCATCGTGCAGTGGTGACCGGCCCGGACGGCGATCCCGGAACGATCGAGGACCTGGGCGACATCGTGGGGATGGATCCCGGGCAGGTTGAACGGAATGACCCCCCCACGCAGATCTGGGTCCATCGGCCCATACAGCTCGATCCCCGGCACCTCGCGGCCGAGCGTTTCGAGCGCGTAGGCGACGAGCTCGCGCTCGTGCTGGCGAACGGCAGCCATGCCCAATCCATCCAGGTAGTCGGCGGCCACACCCAGCCCGATCGCATCGCCGACGGCCGGCGTCCCGGCTTCGAACTTCCAGGGAACGTCGTTGAAGTCTGAGCGACGCAGGTGAACCTCGCGGATCATCTCGCCGCCGGCCAGGAACGGCGGCATCGCCTCGAGCAGCTCGCGCCGCGCCCACAGTGCGCCCGACCCCATCGGGCCGAGCATCTTATGGCCACTGAAGGCGTAGAAGTCGCAGCCAAGCTCCTGGACGTCGACCGGCAGGTGGGGGACCGCCTGGGCACCATCGACGAGGACGAGGGCGCCGGCGGCGTGGGCCAGCTCCACCATCTCGCGGACCGGGTTGATCGTGCCCAGGGTATTGCTGACGTGGGTGAACGCGACGAGCTTCGGCTTGAGCCGCAGGAGCACCTCGAAGACGTCCAGCCGGAGGATCCCGTCGTCGGTGATCGGGATGAACTCGAGGTCGCCGTCCTTCTCCTGGACGAGGATCTGCCACGGCACGAGGTTGGCGTGATGCTCCATCTCGGTCAGGACGATCGTGTCGCTGCGGCCGATGTTCCGGCGGCCCCACGAGTAAGAGACGAGGTTGATCGCCTCGGTTGCATTGCGGGTGAACACGATCTCGTGGCTGTCGGGCGCATTGACGAAGCGGGCGACCTTGGCCCGGGCGGCCTCGTAGGCGGCAGTCGCCTCCTCGCCGATCGTGTAGATCCCGCGATGGACGTTCGCGTTGTACGCGCGGTAGTAATCGGAGACTGTGTCGATCACCACGTCCGGCTTCTGGCTGGTCGACGCCGAGTCCAGGAAGACGAGCGGGTGGCCGTTGATCTCGCGCCGGAGGATCGGGAAATCGGCCCGCAGGGCATGGGGATCGAGCGCTCCGGCGGCCACCCGACGAGTCGTGATTGCTCCGGCGCTGGCAGTGCCCTCGGCCGGGTTCGTCGTGACGGTCATCGTGGTGCGCCCGGCTAGCGGGCGGCCTCCACGGGCTCGGCCATGAGCAGGGCCTCATCTGGGACATCGATCTCGAGGCCCTCCTCCCGCAGGATCGGGCCGTAGCCCTCGTCCTCGAGGCGCAGGGCCAGATCGCGGCCACCGGTCTTCACGATCCGGCCGAGGGCAAGAACGTGGACGACATCGGGCTTGATGTAGTTGAGCAGACGCTGGTAGTGGGTGATCAGCAGGACGCCCATCGCCGGGTTGAGCATCGCATTGACGCCCTCGGCCACGATCCGCAGGGCGTCGATGTCGAGCCCCGAGTCGGTCTCGTCGAGGATCGCCATTTCCGGTTCCAGCACGGCCATCTGGAGCATCTCGAGGCGCTTCTTCTCGCCACCCGAGAAGCCTTCGTTGACATAGCGGCTGGCGAACGTCTCGTCGACCTTGAGGAGGGCCATCTTCTCGCGCATCTTGCGCCGAAAGTCGCCCATCGAGATCCCGCCCCGGATCGCGTCGGTCGGGTCGATCGAAGGGTCCGGGACCAGGCCGCCGCGCTTCGCATTGAGCGCCGAGCGGATGAAGCTGGCAACCGACAGGCCGGGGATCGCAGTCGGGTACTGGAAGGCGAGGAACATCCCGATGCGGGCACGCTTGTCGGGCGACATCTTGAGCAGGTTGTGGCCCTTCCAGGTCACCTCTCCACCCGTCACCAGGTAGGCCGGGTGACCCATCAAGGCGTAGGCCAGGGTTGTCTTGCCAGAGCCGTTGGGGCCCATGATCGCGTGGACCTCGCCGGGCCCCACGGTCAGATCGATCCCCTTGAGGATCTCGTGCTCGGGGGCGCCGATCGGCGCCACGCGCAGGCCGCGGATCGTCAGTTGCTCGCTGGTGCTCACGGGTGTCGAGACTCCTGGAACTTCATGGGCTCGGTGGTACGTCAGGCGAGTGCGGGGTCGGGGAGTGACGCGGGCCGGCGCTCGACGAGGATCGGTCCGGCGATCGGTGCCAGACGCTCCGGGACAAGATCGGCCAGGGTCATCCCCTCGAGCGTGGTGCTGATCGCGTCGCGGATCCGGATCCACAGGAAGTTCACCGTGCAGCGGGCGGTCCGGTCGCAAGTGGGCTCGTGAGCCGAGGCGGACTCGTCGGTCGCGCAGATCATCGGGGCGATCGGACCTTCGAGCACCCGCAGGACCGCGATCATCGGGATCTCGTCGGGCGGGCGCGACAGCTCATAGCCGCCATGCGAGCCACGCGTACTGATTACCAGGCCGGCGTCGCGCAGGCTCATCACGAGCTGCTCGAGGTACGGCCTGGGCAGGTCCTCGTCCGTCGCGATCTCGGCCAGGCTCGATGGCCCCCTGCCGTAGCGGCGCCCGAGCTGGACCATGAGCCGCACCCCGTACTCGCCCTTCGTGCTGAAGGACACGGCGCCGCTACCATGGAACTGGTTCCGGCTGGTCAGGGCTCACTCCTCGAATTCCGACCGAATCTGTCGGGATTACTGTAGCCCGACCTCCGCGACACCGTCAACGCCGCGCCGTGCGGGCCACATTCCGCGGGCGCGGCACGACCGGGGGCCGGCGACGCGGTTCGGCCCGGGCCGACGGCGTGTGCAGGAAGCTTGAGGGGCGGCTCGAGCGGGGACGCGCCCCAGCCGGGACGGTGGGCCGGCAACGCGGTCGGGCCGGCG